>NZ_AP027130.1:1550000-1860000 GCF_027925145.1 Thermodesulfomicrobium sp. WS | reverse complement strand
GCATCCAATAAATTGCGTACGACGGATTGGATGAATATCTACGAACTCTCCAATGGGAAGAAATTTCCCGATCTGGAGATTGCTTACCTGCCGCGTCCGTGCATGCAGTGCGGCAAGCCCTCGTGCTCCACGGTCTGTCCTGTGGTGGCAACCACCAAGGACGAAGAGGGCGGTATTGTGAGCCAGGTGTATCCGCGCTGCATCGGATGCCGGTACTGCATGGCCGCGTGTCCCTATCATGCCCGCTACTTCAACTGGTTCGATCCCATTTGGCCGGAAGGCATGGAAAAGACCCTCACGCCTTATGTGTCGGCTCGGCCCCGCGGCGTGGTGGAAAAGTGTACCTTCTGCCATCACCGTTTCAACGCCGCCAAGGAGCAGGCCCGCATGAGCGGCGCTGATCCGTTGGATCTGCCGGAAGATGCGTATATTCCGGCCTGTGCCGAAGTCTGCCCCACGGGGGCCATCGTTTTCGGCAATCTCAAGAATCCCGAGCACCGCGTGGCCAAGCTCGCTGCCTCCAAGTATGCCTTCCGCCTCTTGGCGCGGCTCGGCACGGACCCGCAGGTGTACTACTACTCCAAGCGGGATTGGGTGCGGCAGCTGGGAGACAACTACCTGCAGAAGGAACTCAAGGGAGGCGAGCATGTCTGAGAGAGAATTCTGGCCTGAGGGGGTGGAGCGCTGCGATCTGGGCAAATTTTTGGCCTGGCTCGGCTTCATCTCGATCTTCCTCGTGTGGGGTGCGTACGGCGCCTACAAGGTCCTGGGCACGGGTATCGGTGTCACCGCCCTGGACAACTATTTCGGTTTCGGCTTGTGGATCACCTTCGACCTGGCGGTCATCGCCTTGGGCGCGGGCGCCTTTTTCTCCGGGTTCTTGCGCTACATCATGCGCATCGATGAGCTCAAAAACATCATCAACCTGGCGGTGATCGTCGGCTTTCTCTGCTACTCCGGCGCCATGCTCATCCTGGTGCTGGATATCGGCCAGCCGCTGCGGGCGTGGTTCGGTTACTGGCATCCCAATGTGCACTCCATGCTGACGGAAGTGATCTTCTGTATCACCTGCTACTGCACCGTGCTCATCATTGAGTACGTGCCCCTGATCCTGGAGAACCGCCAGATCGCCAAGAACCGCTTCTGCCATCATCTGGCCCATAACTTCCACGTGTACATGCCGCTTTTCGCGGGCATTGGCACCTTCCTCTCCACGTTCCATCAGGGTTCCCTGGGCGGCATGTACGGTGTGCTCTTTGGTCGGCCCTTTGTGTTCCGCGAAGGCTTCTTCATCTGGCCGTGGACCTTCTTCCTGTTCGTGGCCTCGGCGATTGCTTCGGGTCCGGCCTTCACCATGCTGTGCGCCACCTTCATGGAGACCATTACCGGCCGCAAGCTGGTAAGCTACGAGACCAAGAAGCTCATGGGCAAGATCGCTGGTCTGCTTCTGTGCTTCTACATGTTCTTCAAGATCCTCGACACCTATGCCTGGGCCAAGGGGATCTTGCCGGGCATGGGCCTGACCTTCGACCAGATGTACAATAGCGCCGCTGGCTATGGAAAAACGTGGTTGTGGGTGGAGCTCTTCTGGTGCGGCGTCATTCCTGCCATCATGCTGGTGACCCCGGCGGTGCGCAATCGTCCTGCCTTGTTGTACACGGCGGCCATCCTCGATTGCGTGGGCATCGTCATCAACCGCTTCGTCTTCACCGTGCAGGCCCTGGCCATTCCGGTCATGCCTTTTGATCAGTGGTTCTCCTACGCCCCCAACTGGGCGGAGTGGTCCACCTCGCTTATGATCATCGCATACGGATTTCTGGTCATGAGCCTCTCCTACCGCTATCTGCCCATCTTCCCCCAGGAGCGGGCGCTCAACCGGTAATGCTGGGTTTCTTGAGTAGAGTTCCAAGGGCCGCCGCATGGCGGCCTTTGGTTTTGGCGCATAGGGCGTCCTGGGGGGACGCATCGTCGCTTTTGGAGCGCGCGAAGCCTCCGGACCCCAGGTGAGGTGCAGGGCGGGGCCTCCTGGAGGGACGCATCGTCGCTTTTGGAGCAGGTGGACTTCCGCCTTCTTGCGGTGCTTCGGCAGGGGAGAGCGGTCCCTCGGACGCCCCCAGTGGAGGTCCCCAATTTTCCGAGAGTGCCCCCGGCCCGGTATCTGCGCTGCCATCTCCTTGGAGCGCATTCTGGCCGGAGCGTTGGCCACCCTGTGGTTTGACACTCCTGCCGGGTGCTTCTATGCCCACGAGCACATTGGAGGTGCCCATGCTCATGGATCGTCACGGCCGTACGGTGAGCTACTTGCGGCTGAGTGTCACGGATCGGTGCAATCTACGCTGTCTCTATTGCCGACCTGCGGAGGCCATTTCCTTCATCCCTCATGAGCGCGTCCTTTCCTACGAGGAGATGATCGAGATCGTCGCCGCTGCCCAGGAGCTCGGGGTGCACAAGGTGCGCCTGACCGGCGGAGAGCCTTTTGCCCGTAAAGACTTCGTGCCCTTTGTGGCGCGGCTGCACGCGCGCTTCCCCAAGCTCGATCTTCGCATCACCACCAACGCCACCATGCTTGCCGGTCGCATGCCCGAGCTTCGGGACGCCGGGGTGCGCACCGTGAATATTTCTTTGGATACGCTGTCGCCGCACACGTTTGCCCAAATCACCGGGGTGGATGCCCACCGCGTGGTACTGGCCGCCATCGAGGAGGCTCTGGCTTCCGGCATCCGGGTGAAGATCAATGCGGTTGCCCTGCGCGGCATCAATGACACGGAACTCCCGGCCTTTGTGGATTTTGCCCGCACCTACGGGGTCGATGTGCGCTTCATCGAGTTCATGCCCATCGGCTACCAATGCCGCTGGACCGAGGAAAACTTTTGGCCCGCCGAGGAGATCGTGGCGGCCTTCCATGCTATGGAGATCCTGCGTCCGGAGACCAATACCGAGCCCCACAGCGGCCCGGCCCGTATGTATCGTATCATCGGCTCGCAAGGCCGTTTGGGTGTCATCTCTGCGGTGAGCCATCACTTTTGCGCCAGTTGCAACCGACTGCGGGTGACCTGCGAAGGCCGTTTGCGCACCTGCCTGTTTTCCGACGAAGAATACGACGTGGCTGGCGTGCTGCGCCGTCCGGACTACCAGCGCACGCAGCTCTTGGAGCTCTTTCAGCGCGCCAACGCCGCCAAACCCTTGGGCTATGAGCTCTTGGCGGCCCGCAAGCGGACCAACGTATGCCAGCGGGTGATGACCACCATTGGCGGCTAGGGGCGGTTGGGGCGCTTTGGGGAAGGGGATGGGCGCCACTTGCCTTGAGATTTGTGGCGGGTGACCATGCGGTCCACCTCTTGGGGCGAGGGCGGGATGGCAAGCAGCGGGGCGCTGCCTTCGAGCATGGAGTCGAGGTTGTGGGTCTCGATATGCAGATCCGCGCCAAAGGCGTCTTCCTGCAAGGCAAGGTAGGCGGTCTTGGCAAAGGCACGGGCTTTGGCCCACCAACTGCGGCCTTTGCGCTCCCAAAAGCGCTGTGAGCTGGCATAGGCATAGAGCCCGGCACAGGCCAGGGCCGCAAGGTTGGTGCGGATGGCGCTTTTGAGCGCCTGGGAGACCATGTGGCGTGCTTCGCGCACTGCGGCGTGGGTTTCTGGCCGGATGGCGGGAAGTGTGGGTGGTTTCTGGGGCATAGGTCCTCGGTGCGTTGCAATACAGGGTAGCCTTTTAGGTCAGGGATGGGGGTTTGGCAACGGATGGAGCCGACGGTGGAGCGCGAGATTCGTTTCGGGGATGCCGACGTGGCCCGGGAGGTCTGCGGCCCGGGCGGGGCGTTTTTGGAGACCGTGGCCGGCATGACCGGGCTTTCCGTGGTGAGCGTAGGGTCTGCGGTGCGTCTTGCCGGCGACGACACCATCATGGTGGACGTGGTGGCGGAGTTCTTTGCCCAGGTGGCGGACTTGGTGCGTGCGGGCTACCGCCTGTTCGACCGGGATGTGGAGCAGGGGTTGCGCCTGATGCTGCGCGATCCTCACGCCCGGCTCGCCCAATACTACCGGGAGTCGGTGTTTGTGGTGTCCTCGCGCAAGTCGGTGATGCCCAAGACCGGACGGCAGCGGGAATACATCCACGCCTTGCGGGAGAGCGATCTCACGCTGGGCATTGGCCCAGCAGGCACGGGCAAGACCTACCTGGCCGTGGCCGTGGGGGTGTGGTTCTTCTTGCAAAAGCGGGTCAAGCGCCTGGTGCTCACCCGTCCGGCCGTGGAGGCCGGGGAAAAGCTCGGATTCCTGCCCGGGGATTTGGTGGAAAAGGTCAATCCGTACCTGCGCCCCCTCTACGACGCCCTGCACGACATGCTCGACCCGGTGCGCGTGCAGGAGATGATGACCTCAGGCAGCATCGAAATCGCACCGCTGGCCTTCATGCGTGGCCGCACCCTCAACGACGCCTACGTCATCCTGGATGAGGCCCAAAACACGACGCCGGAGCAGATGAAGATGTTTCTCACCCGCTTGGGCTATGGCTCCCGGGCGGTGGTCACCGGGGATGTGACCCAGATCGACCTGCCGGGGCACGTGGACTCCGGCCTGGTGCAGGCCATCACCGTGCTGCGGGATGTCCCGGGTGTGGCCATGGTGCACTTCGATCAGGCCGATGTCATCCGCCATCCCTTGGTGGGCCGCATCGTGCAGGCCTACGAGCGCCATGCCCGCAGCGTGGCCTCCAATCCTTCCCGGAGCAACTCCCATGGACATCGTCGTTGATACCTTTGCCGATCCGCGCCTGCCTTTTTCTCCTTCGGAGCTGGCGGATCTTGTGCGGTGTTTGGCGCGCACCTTGCAGATTTCCCTGCACGGCTTGGTGGTCCGCATCACCCATGACCAGGAAATGGCCGAGCTCCATGCGCGTTTCGCCGGTGGGCTGGGACCTACCAACGTGCTCAGTTTTCCCACCGACGATCCCGGCCGTCTGGGGGACCTGGTGCTTTCTGCCGATACCGTGGCCCGGGAAGCGGAACTCTACCTGCAGCCCTTCCGGGCGTACGCGGCCCGGCTCGTGGCCCATGGACTCCTCCATTTGGCGGGTCTGCCCCATGGACCGGAAATGGACGCGCTGACGGACCTGGCGGTGGCCGAGTGTGCCGCCGATGTTTCGGGGTTTGCCTGGGGGGAGCCGTAAGGAGGAGATGTGCGCTACTTTTTGGGGATGCTGCTTGTGCTGCTTGCAGCCTGCGCCCCGCAGGGAGATGCCACGCTGCATCTGCACGGGGTGAGCTGGTACGCCGACAGCGGGGTGGTGTTGGGGGCACTGGAGGAATCGGTGGTCCCTGCCAATGTGGCAAGCGTGCCGGAGCGGGCGTTGGTCTTGCCTTTCGTCCTCGAAGGCGAGGCCCAGCACCGCCGCGCCATCAGCGTGGGGCTCACCGGCACGCTGTGCGACGTGTGGCGGCGCTTGCGGGTCTTTGCTGCCCTGGAGTTCGATGCCGACACCCGGGTGTCCAGTCGGGAGGAGGCCCTGGCCTGGGCCCGGACCAAGGGGGCCACGGTGCTGGTTACGGGCCGCTTGCATCCGGTGCTCGTGGGCGGTGGGCTCGGGCGCACGGAGATCGGCGTGCAGGTGGAGGCGGTGTGGGTGCCCACAGGACAGACCTATTGGAGCGCCACTCAGGCCGGCGTACTCGAAGGCGCTCCGGTGCGGGACTACGTGGTGGTGCGGCGCGCCGAGCGTTTGCCCCGGCATCCGGAGGTAGCGGTCATGGCCGCCATCGCCGAGAGCCTGGGTCAGGCCTATCTTGCCCATGGCGAGGAACTGCCCTGACTTTACAAGGCCAGGCCTTGCTTTGTAGCGAAATTTTTTCCGTAACCTTTAATTCCAGGCAGACGCTATGAAGCATTTTCTTTCCTTTGCAGACCTGTCGGCACAGACCGCCATGGCCCTGGTGCGCCGCGGCGCGGTCATGAAGGCGGAGAATTTCCGCTCGGAGCAGCTTTCGGGCAAGACCATTGCCCTGATTTTTGAAAAGGCCTCCACCCGGACACGGGTGTCTTTTGAGGTGGCGGTGCGCCATTTGGGCGGGTCCACCATCTTTCTTACTCCGGCGGACTCGCAACTGGGCCGAAGTGAGCCCCTGCGCGACACCGCCCGGGTGCTTTCGCGTTATGTGGACGGGCTGGTGGTGCGTACCTTTGCCCAGGCCAATCTGGAAGAGCTCGCCCGCTTCGGCTCCATCCCGGTGATCAATGCCCTCAGCGATCTGCTTCATCCCTGCCAGGTACTCTGCGACGTGCTCACCATGTACGAGCGCACGCCTGACCTTGGGTCGCTCATCGTGGCCTGGGTGGGGGACGGCAACAACATGGCCCATTCCTGGATCGAGGCCGCCGCGCTCTTTGGCTTTACCTTGCGTCTGGCCACCCCGGCGGGATTCGAGCCCGACGCCCAGGTGGTGGCCGCGGCCCGCGCCGCCGGCGCCCGGCTGGAACTGGGACACGACCCCAAGGCCGCGGTGCGTGGGGCCCATTACGTGAACACCGATGTGTGGGCCTCCATGGGGCAGGAAGCCGAGGCCGGAGCACGGCTTGCCGCGTTTTCCGGCTTTCAGGTGGATGCCGCGCTCATGGCCCTTGCCCATCCGCAGGCCAAGTTTCTCCATTGCCTGCCCGCGCACCGCGGCGAAGAGGTGAGCGAGGAGGTCTTCGAAGGCCCGCAGTCCATTGTGTTCGATCAGGCGGAAAACCGTCTCCACATTCAAAAGGCCATCTTGGAATGGATCTTTGCGCAGGAGAATACGACCTATGAGTGATATCAAAAAGATTGTGCTCGCCTATTCGGGCGGCTTGGATACGTCCGCCATCCTCAAATGGCTGGCCGTGACCTACGAGTGCGAAGTCATCACCATGACTGCGGATTTGGGTCAGGGAGAGGAGCTCTCCGGCATCGAGGACAAGGCCCGGGCCACCGGGGCCACCAAGGCCTACGTGGTGGATTTGCGGGAGGAGTTCGCCCGGGACTACGTCTTTCCCATGATGCGCGCCGCTGCGGTGTACGAGGGCGGCTATCTGCTGGGCACCTCCATCGCCCGGCCGCTCATCGCCAAGAAACTGGTGGAGATCGCCCTGGCCGAGGGCGCCCAGGCCGTGGCCCACGGCGCCACAGGCAAAGGCAACGACCAGGTGCGCTTCGAGCTTTCGGTCATGGCCCTGGCCCCGCAGATCCGCACCATCGCCCCGTGGCGGGAGTGGTCGCTGCGCTCGCGCACGGACATCCTCGCCTTTTGCCGCGAGCACGGCATCCCCGTGCCCGTAACCGAGGCCAAGCCCTATTCCTGTGACCGCAATCTCCTGCATTTGAGCTTCGAGGGCGGGGAACTGGAAGACCCGGCCAGAGAACCCGGACCGGGGACGTATCTTTTGTGCGTGCCGCCCGAAAAGGCCCCGGACACCCCGGAGGAAGTCACCATCGTCTTCGAGGCCGGAGATCCCGTGGCGGTGAACGGCGAGCGCCTCTCGCCAGCAGGCATCTTCGAGCGTCTCAACGCCTTGGGCGGCAAGCACGGCATCGGCCGCTTGGACATGGTGGAAAACCGCTTCGTGGGCATCAAGTCCCGCGGGGTGTACGAGACCCCCGGAGGCACCATCATCTACCGCGCCCGGCGCGACCTGGAAGGCATCACCATGGACCGGGAACTGCTCCACCTGCGCGACAGCCTCGTTCCCCGCTACGCCGAGATGGTGTACAACGGCTTTTGGTTCTCCCCGGAGCGCGAGGCCCTGCAAGCCTTCATGGACAAGGCCAGCGAGCGGGTCACCGGTGAAGTGCGTCTGCGCCTCTACAAGGGCGGGGTATATCCGGTGGGCCGGACTTCCCCGTGCTCGCTCTACAACCCCGACCTTGCCACCTTCGAGCGCGATGAGGTCTACAACCAAGCGGACGCTGCGGGCTTTATCCGCCTGCATGGCTTGCGCCTCATGGCCCAGGCGGGGCTTGGAGGCCGGTCGTGAGCCAGGCCAAACCCTGGGGAGGGCGCTTTGCCGAGGCCACGGCCCCGGAAGTGGAGCGCTACACCTGCTCCTTGGATGTGGACCGGCACCTGGCCATGGAGGATATCGCCGGCTCCAAGGCGCACGCCCGTATGCTCGCCCGTCAGGGCATTCTCTCCGAGGCCGAGGCCCAGGCCATCGTGGAGGGACTCGACCGCGTTGCCGATGAAATCCGCGCCGGCACTTTCCCGTGGCGGGAGTCCCTGGAAGACGTGCACATGAACATCGAGACCCGGCTTGTGGAGCTCATTGGCGAGCCGGGCCGAAAACTCCATACCGGCCGCTCCCGCAACGACCAGACCCTGCTCGATACCCGCCTGGCCACGGCGAAATTCGTGCGCCAGTGGCGGCAGGCGCTGGTGGAGCTCATCGGCGTGCTGCTGGCGCGGGCCAAGGAGCACTGCGAGACGCTGCTTCCAGGTTGCACCCATTTCCAGCCTGCCCAACCGGTGAGCCTTGCCCATCACCTCCTTGCCTATGCCCAGATGTTCCGGCGGGACGTGGAGCGCATCGACGGCTTGCTCCCCCGGGTGGAGGTTTCGCCTTTGGGGGCGGCGGCGCTGGCGGGAACCACCTATCCCCTGGACCCGGCGGCCGTTGCCGCGGAAGTGGGGTTTGGGGCCGTCTTCGCCAATAGCATGGACGCCGTGGCGGATCGGGACTTTCTGGTGGAGGCGGTGTGCTGCGCCAGCATCATCATGATGCATGCCAGTCGGCTGTGCGAGGAAATCATCATCTGGGCCAATCCCCAATTGGGCTTTGTGCGCCTTCCGGATGCCTACAGCACCGGTTCTTCCATTATGCCGCAGAAAAAAAATCCCGATGTGGCGGAGCTCATGCGGGGCAAGACCGGACGGGTGTATGGCGATTTGGTCGCCCTCTTGACCATGATGAAGGGACTGCCGCTTACGTACAACCGCGATTTGCAGGAAGACAAGGCACCGCTCTTGGACGCCCACGCCACGGTGCATGCCTCGGTGCGGCTGCTTGCCGGCATGATGGCGTCCATGGAGTTTGTGCCCGAAGCCATGACCCGTGCGCTGCAGCGGGGATATATCAATGCTACGGAGCTGGCGGACTACTTGGTGACTCGCGGCGTGCCGTTTCGCGACGCCCACCACCAGACCGGCGCCGTGGTGGCCTACGCGGAAGGCAAGGGGGTGGGGCTGGAGGACTTGTCTCTGGAGGAGATCCAGCGCTACGCCCCCAAGGCCGGGCCGGAGGTGTTCGACGCCCTGCGTTTCGAGGCTGCTGTTTCCCGGCGCAATACCCCCGGGGGTACTGGACCGGCAGCCGTGGCCCAGCAGATGGCGGCCTTGGAGATGTGGTTGGAGGCCCAGGGCGAAGCCCTTGGTGTGTCATATTGACACCGGAGGCCATTTGAGATCACTGGAGTCCGAAATTCACATTTGCAGGAGAGATGTGTATGCGTTGGATTTTGTTGGCAGGTTTGGTTCTCGGCCTGGCCTTTCCAGCGTTTGCCCAGGAGAACCGCTATGTGGGAAGTCAGGCCTGTGTCGATTGCCATGAGGCGCAATACGCCAGCTACAGGCAGAACAGCAAAAAGGCCCACTCCAGTCGGACAGTGCAGCAGATGGCCTCAGACCTCACGGCAGAGGAACTCAAGAGCTGCTTTGCGTGCCATACCACAGGCTATGGCCAGCCGGGCGGCTTCGTGAGTTTTGAAAAGACTCCAGATTTGGCCGACGCGGGCTGTGAAGTGTGTCATGGTCCGGGCGGGGCGCATGTGGAATCCGGCGGCGATGTTTCTCTTATCAAAGGCCGCGGGGCCATTCGCGTGGAGGACTGCATGGGGTGCCACACCCCGGAGCGGGTGCGGGCTTTTGGTTTCAAACCCACCCTCTATAGCGGCGGGCACTAGGAAGCTGGCCATGGATATCTTCAAGCGTTCTTTGGGCGCCAAGCTTATGGCCATTACCTCTGGGGTGTTGGTGGTGGTCTTTGGCCTGCTCCTCATGGTGGCCTCGTGGAATCAGCGCCGGGCGAGTCTTGCAGAAATCGAACATGGCGCAGAGCGCATGGGGGAACTCATCCACATGGCCATCGCCAAACCCATGAGCATTGGTGACAACGAAGGCACGACGGAAAAATTTGCCGAGATTGCCGCCAAATATCGCGATGTGGAAGTGTACCTCACCAATTCCAAAGGCGAGATCACCTACGCCACCAAGGGGGATACCCTGCGCCAGCCCCTGTCGAAGCCATTGCCGTACCCCGCAGTCCAGACCATGGTCCAGGAACGGCTGCGCACCGTGGGCATGCACGGAGGAATGGTGGAGCTGGACGGCTCCCCGTATTTCCTCGAGGTCCGTTCCGTGCCCAATGCCCCGGAGTGTCACCATTGCCATGGGAGTTCGCAGCCCATTCTTGGGGCCATGGTGATGCGTCAGGATATTTCGGCGCAGATGGGGGCGTTGCGTACTTCGCAGGGCATGATGGCTGGCCTTTTTGTCGCGGGCATGGTGGTTCTGTTGCTGGTGCTCTCCATATTTTTGCGTGTCTCGGTGGTGCGCCCGCTTGCTCGGGTGGCGGAGGCTACAGCCCAGGTAAGCGCGGGAGACCTCACCGTGGAAGTGCCGGTCACTAGTCAGGATGAAGTGGGGCAGCTGGCCTGCAGTGTGAACACCATGGCCGCCCGTTTGCGGGACCTTTTAGGTGAGATACGCTCCGGTGTGGAGACCTTGGCTGGCACCTCGCAGCAGCTTGATGGTGTGGCCCAAGCGGTGGCCGAGGTGGCGGCGGACAACGAGACGCGTTCAGCCCGTGTGGCCCAGGCTGCAGACGGCATTGCCGGGGATATGCGCTCTGTGGCTGCGGCCACGGAAGAGGCCACGGTGAACATCTCCACCGTGGCGGCGGCCTCGGAGGAGATGAGCGCCACCATCGAGGAAATCGCCCGCAATGCCAGTCGCGCCAAAGGCATTACTGCCGGCGCCGTGGAAACGGCCACGGCGGCAGGTGCGGACGTGGACCGCTTGGGCCAGGTGGCGGCCCAGATCCATTCCGTCACCGAGGCCATTACCGCCATTTCCTCCCAGACCAATCTCCTCGCCCTCAACGCCACCATCGAGGCGGCCCGGGCCGGTGAGGCGGGCCGCGGTTTCGCGGTGGTGGCCAATGAGATCAAAGAACTGGCCAACCAGACCGCCCGCGCCACGGAGGAGATCCGGGAGAAGATCGCAGGCATCCAGTCGGCCACGGATACCACGGTGGGCCGCATCGAGCAGATCCGCGGGGTCATCGGTGACATCGACGCCATCGTGGCCACCATCGCCGCTGCGGTGGAAGAGCAGAGTGTGACCACCCGTGACATCGTGGACAATATCAGCCAGGCCTCGGTGGGCTTGCAGGAAGTGAGCGCCAATGTGGCGCGCACCACCGATGGCGTGGCCCAAGTGGCCGGCGAGATGGGCAGTGTTCGCCAGTCGGCGGCGCTCATGACCGAGCAGGGACATCAGACCAAGGCCAGCGCGCAGAGTTTGCTTGCGCTCGCCAAAGAGCTGGAGGCCTTGGTGCGCACCTTCAAGACGAGGTGATCATGGTACCGGTTTTCGTCCTTGCGCTGTTTTGTGCCATAGCTCCCAGCGCCTATGCTGGGGTCATGGCCGTGGACGGGGGCGCTGGGACGTGGACCGGGACCTGGGTGATGACGTGGCGCGCGGAGGATCTGGAGCGGGTGACCCGCCTGGACCTCCGCCTGCCGCTTCTTGTCCCCCGGCAGGGGTGGGGATGGCAGCTCACTGTGGGAGCACCGTCCATTTCCGCAACCCCCAATCCTGCATGGCACAAGCAGGAGGCCGGGAGCGTGGCCATGCAGTGGCACCACCAGCGCCCACAGGTGCAGGTGGAAGTGCGCATCCCGGTGCGCATGACCACCCAGACCACGCCGCTTGAGGCCTCTGCCGCCTATCCCTTGGAGACCATCGCCGCTGAGGCTGCGCCGTTTGTGGCGGCAACCCCGTGGGTGGACCCTGCCGCCATGCGCGCCCAGGTGCAGCCCGTGGTGGCCGGCGCGGCAAGCGCGGTGCAGGCCGTGGTGGACGTGGCCGCCTGGGTGCGCGGGCAATGGGGGTTTCGTCCTGCCCAGGTGGTGGAGGACAGTACCACCGTACTGCGCCAGGGAAGCGGTGACATATCGGGCCTGGTGCACGCGTGGCTGGCGGCGCTGCGCGCTGCCGGCTTGCCTGCCCGGGCGGTGCTGGGCGTGGACGCCGGCCAGGACATGGTGGTGGAAGGCGGCGGCACGGCGTGGCGCATCCCTGGGTTTTCGGGCCTTTCCGCCTGGGTGGAAGTGTGGCTTCCGGACACGGGCTGGCTTCCGGTGGACGTGCGCGGGCTGGTAGGCTGGCTTCCTCCAGGGCGGGTGCCTTTGGTGGTGGATGTGGACGTCCCCTCGGCCCTGGCCCAGGCCGCGGTGCGGTGGCGGCACGTGGCCGGGGTTCAGGTGACGCCGCGCTTTTCCTGGCAGGCGGAGCTTACAGGGCAAGTCCCCAAGACACGGCTTACGCTGCGTGCCGAGTCCCCTGGGCCACAGCTGCTGCTCCCTGCCCCTGTGGCGAAAAAACGACCTTGGCGCCCCCGAAAGGAATATGCCCATCCTGCCCGAGCGCAATGTCCGCAAGCGTTTCCGCTCGCCGTGCCGGCACGCTATGGGCCGGGGCGTGCGCTGCATCCGGAGGCCATGGAGGCGACTCCGCAGATTTTTCTCCGCCCCCGTCAGGTGCTGACAGACCGCTTGCATGCTTTGGCGCAACCGGTTTCTCTGGATGCCAATGCATCCTTGGGCTTCGTGGAGCTGGCCATGTGGCGGCACAGTGGGCGCGGGCAGATGTGGATGGAGATCTTTACCGATACCGCAAACGGCACCGCTGCCCCAGGCAGTCCCGGAGAGCGGGTTTTGGCTTCCCGCCCGGTGGCGGCCCGGGATATCCCCACGCAGCCCGGTTGGGTTCGCTTTGCCTGGCCCCAAAATGCCACGCTCCCGGCTGGCCGCTATTGGATCGTTCCGCAATTTTCCGGGGCCTTGCAGGCTTTTTGGCTCGTGGACCCGGTCCCGTTGGGGCAGGAGCTTGGGCTTTCCAGCATGCTGTCTCCCGGCGTGGCAACGCCGTTTGCCGCCCGGGGGTGGATGCGCCTTTGTCCATAACGACAACCAGATGGAGGAGTGATGCGATACTTTTGGTGGAGTATTCTGTGGGCCCTGATGCTGGTCTCGTCGGCCTCGGCGCAGACCTACCGCATTTCCGTCAATCAGTTTGTGGAGCATCCCTCGCTGGATGCCGTGCTGCGCGGGGTCCAGGATGGATTGCAGGAGCAGGGCGTGGTGGCCAAGTTTGCGGTGCACAACGCCCAGGGCAACATGGCCACCGCGGTGCAGATCGCCGGCCAGATCGCCGGCGAAGAACCTGATCTGGTCCTGGCTATTGCCACGCCGTCGGCCCAGGCCTGCGCGCAGGCGGTGAAGAAGTCCCCGGTGCTCGCCCGGGTGCCGCTGGTGTTCACGGCCATCACCGATCCGGTGGCGGCGGGGTTGGTGGAGGACTTGGCGCGGCCTGGGAAGAACATCACCGGCGTTTCCGACAAGCTGCCGGTGGACAAGCATTTGGCCCTGGTGCGGGAATGCCTGCCGAAGCTTACCCGCTTGGGCGTGATCTACAGCACCGGAGAGGCCAACTCCCGCGCCACGGTGGACGCCGTGCGCGCCGAGGCCGAGCGTCTGGGATGGAGAGTGGTGGAAGCCGGGGTGACCAAGTCCGCCGATGTCTATCAGGCGGCCAAGTCCTTGGTGGGGCAGGTGGACGCCATGTATATCCCCACGGACAATACGGTGGTCTCGACCCTGGAGTCGGTCATCAAGGTAGGGACCGAGGCCAAGATCCCGGTGTTTTCCGCGGATGTGGACTCCGTTGCCCGGGGCACGGCGGCGGCGGTGGCCTTCGACTACTACCTCCACGGCAAGCAGACCGCCCGCATGCTGCGTCGTATCCTCGTCGATGGCGTGGCGCCGGGAGAAATTCCGGTGGAGCGGCAGGACGCGCTCATTTTGCATGTGAATCTCAAGGCCGCCAAGGCCATGGGGCTTGAGATTCCAGAGGCAGTGCGCCGACGCGCCGACAAGCTCTATCAGTAATCGCCGATTTTGCAGGAAGCATACCCAAAAGGCGGGACTGGCTCCCGCCTTTTGGGTATTGTTCGTCCAGGGCGCTAGACCTGCCGGGTGACAGCCCGGGCGATGGTAAAGCAGCAGTCGCCGATTTTCTCCATGCGGGTGATCATGTTCATGAAGATGGTGCCGCCCTCCACGGAGCATTGGGCGTTTTTGAGACGCTCGATGTAGGCACAGCGGATATTCTCCCGCAGGGCGTCAATGGATGCCTCCAGGATTTCCGCCTCCTCCAGGAAATTGGCCGGCGGGGTGCGCAGCCCCTGGCGGATGAGGTCCAGGAATTGGCCCACCTTTTCGCGCATGGTCTGGAGGTCCTCCCAGGATTGGGGGGACATGGGGATGTCTTTGTCCATGATGTCTTCGCCCAGCATGGCGATGATCTCCACCGCATCCCCGATACGCTCCAGGTTGTTGATGATGCGGATCTGCTCCGAGATCTCTTGCGATGCCTCCTCGTTGATCTCACTTTGCATGATCTGGGTGAGCACGAGCATGAGGGTCTTGTGCATTTCGTCGATATGGCGCTCAAAGCGCTGCCACTTGCGGATGTTTTTGTGGTCGTGCTGCATGATGCTTTCGATGGCATTGCAGTAGGCCGCTCGGACCACTTCCGCCATGTGGGAAATCTCGCCGCGTACCTGCGCCATGGCGGCAACGGGGTTGTCTAGGGTGCGTTGGTCGAATTGGGGCATGCGGAAGAGCGGATCTCCAGCCTCTTTGTCTTTGGGTGAGAGGGCGAGGGTCACCTTGATGAGAATCGGGAAGAAGGTCAGAAAGATCACTGCGTTGAGGACATTGAACAGGGTATGGGCATTGGCCACGAAGCGGCCTGCATGCGGATAGGCCCCGTCCACCATGGTGTTGGCAGGGGCATGCATGAGGGTGATCGTCACCCAATCCACTGCCTGCAAAAACCAGGGAAAGATGGCGGTGACCAGGATGACGCCCAGGACGTTGAACAAGGTGTGGGCGTTGGCGGCGCGGTAGCTGTTCACGTTGCCGGAGCCGATGGTGGCAAGCTGGGCCGTGATCGTGGTGCCGATGTTCTCGCCAAGCACCAGGGCGATGGCTGCGGGCAAACTGATGAGCCCCTGGGTGGCGAGGGTCATGGTGAGACCTACGGTGGCGGAGGAGGACTGCACGATCATGGTCACCACCGCGCCGGTGAGGACGCAGAGTATAAGGCCGCCGGTATGGGCTGGGTCGAACTTGGTGAAGAACTCCACCACTGCGGGGTCGGTACGCAGGGGCTTGAGCCCATCGCCCATGAGTGAGAGGCCGAAGAAGAGCAGACCAAATCCCGCGATAATTTCGCCAGCATATCGATATTTTTTGCGGGTGGCGAAAAATTTCATGGGCACGCCGATGGCGATGGCCGGCAGCGCCAGTGCCTCAAACTTGAAGGCAATGAGCTGGGCGGTCATGGTGGTGCCGATATTGGCGCCGATGATGACGCCTACGGCCTGTTCCAAGGTCATGAGCCCTGCGGTGACAAAGCCGATGACCATCACCGTGGTGGCTGACGACGACTGGATGATCGCCGTGACCACCGTCCCGGTGAGGCAGCCCAAAATGCGGTTGGAAGACACCGCACGCAGGATATTGCGGATACGGTTGCCGGCGGACATCTGCAGCCCTTCGGTCATGAATTTCATCCCCAGGACGAAAATCGCGAGTCCCCCCAGGGTATTGACGATGACGGAAAGATACATGCTCCCCCCTGATTGTTGCGACAACGTTACAAACCGCGCGGGGCCGTAACGGAAAAAGGGGGTTGAGGGAAGATGTTTCTGGGTGTTCCGGAATAGCGATGCCGCCCAGGGCGGCGCGATCTTCTCCTAGTGGCAGATCCAGAGGGTTGCCCAGTCGAGCTTTCGGAAAAGCCGCATGCTGACCGAGCCGAGCAGGTGGAGACTATGGGTTTCGCCCTTGCCGGTGCGCCCGATGCCCACCACCCCGTAGGGGACCTCTTGGGTGTGGCGCAGGATGGTCTCTGCGGGATCGTCGCCATCGAGGATCACGTCGTGGATGCGCTCCGCCGCGATCCCCCCTTGGGTGAGGATGTCCCGCGCTTGGGCGAAGACGTGGCGCACCTGATCGAGGTTCGCCCCCCGGTCGATGTAGGCCACGGAAATCTGGTGCTGGGGTTCGTCGCGCAGCATGTAGGCCATGTGGTCTGCGCAGCGCAGGCTCGCCGGGGAACCGTCCGTGCAGAGCAGGGCGTGGGGCAGGGGTTTTTCCGTGCTGCGGCTTATCCATAGAGGGATGTCCAGAGGGGTGACGAAGACCTGTTTGCTCACACTCTCCGAGAGGAGCTCTTCCAGACGGGAGATGCCGCGCCGACCCAGGCCGATGGCGTCGTAGATGCCGGCCATGCCTTCTTGGATGATATCCGTGGCGGTGCCGAACTGCTTATAGCTGATTTTTTTATGGATATTTGCTTCGGGGAATCCTTTGCCCACGAGAAAATCCGCCGCGCGCGCAACCGCCTCTTCGGCTTGCTGGCGGATGGATGCCTCCCGACGGGAGAGCAGGTGGTAATCTGCCATGATGTCGGCTTGAGTGAGACCGGCGCGGGGGTTGGGGGCCACATAGAGCAGCGTGATATGCAATGCATGGGTGTTTTGGAAATACCCGCAGGCAAAGCGCAGGCTGCACAGACAGCTGGTGTCGTCGCTGACGGTGAGGAGCACGTGTTTGTCCATGGCAAGACTCCTTCGGAGGGGCAGATTTCTCCATTGGCAATGCCAGCCAAGGAGCGTAGGCGTCAACGCCTGGATTTCTTGAGGAGGAGGACTGCATGCAGCGCTTGGCGAAAAACGCCTCGGTGGTGGCTGGGGCCACTTTGGTGAGCCGAGGGCTCGGATTTCTGCGCGATGTCATCATGGCCTACGCCTTGGGGGTTTCGGGCATGGCCGATGCCTTTTTCGTCGCCTTCCGGCTCCCCAACCTGCTGCGCAGCCTTTTTGCCGAGGGCTCTTTGGCCATGGCCTTCGTACCCACCTTCGTCAAAGTGCGCAGCGAGTCCGGGGTGCAGGCGGCCTTTACGGTGGCCCGCTCCGTGCAACTGTGGCTTTTGGGGATCCTTGGTCTCATCACGCTGGGAGTCCTGCTTGCCCCGCAGACCGCCACCATGCTCGTGGCCTCGGGGTTCGCCGCCACCCGGCCCGAGCTTTTTGAGCGCACGGCCGAGCTCGTGGCCGTGTGTTTTCCGTATATCCTCTGCATCTCCAGCGTGGCCCTCTGCATGGGGATCCTCAATGCCTGCGGGCATTTTCTCGTGCCTGCCCTGGCGCCGTGCCTGCTCAATATCTGTTTGATCGCGGCGAGCCTCTTGGCCTTGGCCGTGCATGGCGATGTGGCCTGGTTTTTGGCCTGGGGGGTGCTCGCTGCCGGGGTATGCCAGTGGCTGGCGCAGCAGCCGGTCTTGTGGCGGCTGGGGTTTTCCTGGAGAGGTCCGGTGGACCCGCTGGGGCCCGGGGTGCGGCGCATCGGACGCTTGATGCTGCCTACCGTGCTCGGCTCGGCCGTGTACCAGCTCAATATCCTCATCGGCACAGGTATGGCCTCGTTTCTGCCGGAAGGCTCGGTTTCCAGCCTGTACTATGCGGACCGCCTCTTCCAATTTCCCTTGGGTGTCGTGGGCGTGGCCGTGGGGGTGGTGGCCTTGCCGTCCCTTTCCGGTCTTGCCCGGAGGGAAGACCGGCCGCGTTTTGTGGCGGTACTGCGTCAGGCCCTGGGACTGACCATGTTTGTGAACCTGCCTGCTGCTGCGGGCTTGGCGGGCCTGGCCCTGCCTTTGGTGGAGACCCTCTTCGGCCATGGCCGTTTCACGGCAGCAGGCATCCATACCACGAGCCTCGCTCTCGTGGCCTACGCGGTGGGGTTGCCGGCCTTTTCGTGTGTGCGTTCCTTGGTGGCCGCCTACTACGCCCTGGAGGACACCCGCACCCCGGTGCGCGTGGCGGTCATCTGTCTTGGGGTGTATGTGGCCACGGGGTTTGCGGCCATGCAGGTGTGGGGGGCCGTGGGCCTGGCGCTGGCCTCGTCGGTGTCCGCCTGGGCCAACGTGTTCCAGTTGGGCTTGGGTCTGCGCCGGCACTTGGGCCCTTGGATGGAGGGAGGGCGCCTGTGGATTGGCTACGCCGCCTTGAGTCTGGGGATCGCCCTGGGGTGCCGGGCCTTGTGGTCCTGGGGGGCGTGGTCTCTGGCCACCATCCCGGTGTGGGTGGCGGCTTACGGACTCTTTGCCCTGCGCTTGGGCGCCCCGGAGGCCATGCTCGTGGCCAGCGCCTTGGCGCGGCGTTTCCCCCGGCTGGCCTTGCTTCTTGAAGGCCGCGGCGCTTCCCGCTAACGAAGGCGCTCTCCGTATACTGTCAACCCGCGAGGAAAGCATGATCCGTATCAACGAACACTACCGCAAGCTGACGGCATCCTATCTGTTTGCCGATATCGCCCGCCGGGTGGCGGCCTACGCTGAGGCCAATCCCCACACCCGCATCCTGCGCCTGGGGATCGGCGACGTCACCCAGCCCTTGCCGCCGGCGATTATCACCGCCTTCCACGAAGGGGTGGAGGAGATGGCCCGGGCCGAGACCTTCCGCGGCTATGGCCCGGAGCAGGGCTACGCCTTTTTGCGCGAGGCCATTGCCCGGGAAGATTTTCAGTCCCGCGGCGCCCAGGTGGAGGCCGACGAGATCTTCGTGAGCGACGGGGCCAAGTGCGATACCGGCAACATCCAGGAGCTCTTTGCCCAAGATATCCGCGTGGCGGTGCCGGATCCGGTGTATCCGGTGTACGTGGACACCAACGTCATGGCAGGCCGCACCGGCGCCTTTGCTGCGGGCCGCTATGCGGGCCTCGTGTATTTGGAGGGCACCAAGGCCAATGGTTTTGTGCCGGATTTGCCGAGTGTCCCGGTGGACTTGGTATATCTGTGCTATCCCAACAACCCTACCGGCGCCATCATCACCCGCGAGGCCCTTTCGCGCTGGGTGGACTGGGCCCAGGAGCACCAGGCCCTCATCCTCTATGATGCGGCCTACGAGGCCTTTATCCGCGATCCGGAGATCCCCCATTCCATCTTTGAGATCCCCGGCGCCCGCAAGGTGGCCATCGAGTTCCGCTCCCTCTCCAAGACTGCCGGGTTTACCGGTACGCGTCTGGCTTACACGGTGATCCCCAAGGAGTGCGTGGGCTATAGCGCCGACGGTACCTCTCAGAGCCTGCATGCCCTATGGCATCGCCGCCACACCACCAAGTTCAACGGGGTCTCGTATCCTGTCCAAAAGGCTGCTGCCGCGGTGTTCACCCCCGAGGGCCGCGCCCAATGCCAGGCCCTCATCGACGGCTATTTGGCCAATGCCGCCCGCATCCGCGCGTGTTTTGAAGAACTCGGGTATTTTTGCGTGGGCGGGGACAACTCCCCGTACGTGTGGGTGGAATGCGGCATGGATTCCTGGGCGTTCTTCGACATGCTGCTGACCCAGGCAGGGGTCGTGTGCACGCCGGGCGTGGGCTTTGGCGCGTGTGGCGAGGGCTATGCCCGGTTCTCCGCCTTTGGCAGCCCCGAGACCGTGGACGAGGCCCTGGAGCGGCTGCGGCGGATCGTTCCTGCCCGCTCGTGATATGACCTTTCCCCGTGGCCTGCTGCAGCCTGCGGCGGGGTACCGGTTTTCTCTCGACGCCCTGCTCTTGGCCGCCTTTGCGCGGCCCAGGGGCCGGGTCGGCTTGGATTTGGGCGCTGGCTGCGGCGTGGTGGGACTGGGGGTGCTGGTGCGCGCCCCGCACGTGCGCATGCTGGCCGTGGAGCAGGATGCGGAACTGTGCGCCTGCGCCGCGGCCAATGCCGCCCGCTTGGGTGCGGCGCAGCGGCTGCACGTCCTGCGGGCGGATGTGCGCCGTCTGCCCCTTGCCCCCGAAAGCGTGGACTTCGTGCTCGGGAACCCTCCGTACCGCTGCCCAGGTACGGGGAAGGTGAGTCCCCACCCCATGCGGCGCGCGGCCCGGTTTGAATCCGGGGCCACGCTGGCGGATTTTCTCCGCGCTGCCTCGTGGAGTGTGCGTAACCGGGGTGGGTGCTGGTTCGTGTTCCTGGCCGAACGTCTCGATGAGCTCCTCGCGGGCTGCCTGCGCGAGCGGCTGCGACCCAAGGAGCTTGTGCCCGTCGTCTCCCGTCCCGGAACCCCTGCCCGTTTGGTGCTGCTTCGCGCCGTCAAAAACGGCGGCCCTGGCCTTACCGTGCACGCGCCGCTCGCGTTGCACTCCGCGTCTTGCTGCGGGCCGACGCCGCAGCGGTTTTCGGCGTCGGCCCGACAGTTTTGTCCGTGGTTGGAGGACGGGCCGGAAGACGGGCCTATTTGCTCATCCGGCCAAGAATAAAGGCGATGATGGCTGTGGCCACGAGCATCCCCACCACATAGTCTGTGTTCAGCGCGTTGTGGAATGTGGTGACGATATGCTCGAAGGTGTCCTTGATGGGATAGCTGTCCTGCATGGCGCTTTCGTTAGACAAGCGGTTTGATGTTGTCGCGCACCCAGAAGCTCAGGGTGTACTGTTTTTCCAGTTCCGCCTTGAGCTCGTTGAGCACGGCCTTTTCCATGTCATGGATGCGGATGTAGACGTTGCGGTATCCGGCCTCCACGTTGTCGTAGGACGTCAGGATGGAGATGACGCGGGCTTTGTGGGACCGGAGGACGTCGAGCACCTCTTTGAGGGTGCCCCGTTCGTCCCGAAGCAGCACGCCAAATTGGATGCCGCCGTGGTGCACGCCGGTGATGCTGAGCAGCACCTTGTACACCTCGGTCTCCGAGACGATACCCACCAGGGCGCCGGCATCGTCGAGCACCGGCAGCCCGGAGATCTTCTTTTCCTGCATGATGGCGGCGCATTTGAGGATGGTCTCGTTTTCGTTCACGGTGATGGGGTTTTTGGTCATGATATCCCGGATCTTCACTTCCGAGAGCAGATAATAGAGCTCGTGCACGTCGAGGGTGGTGGCCTTGGAGGGGGAGGCCTCCTTGATGTCCCGGTCACTGACGATCCCCACGAGTTTGCCGCCATCCACCACGGGCAGGCGGCGGATGCTGTGCTCCTTCATGATTTTGGAGGCACGCATCATGGAGGTTTCCGGGTCTACGGTGATGGGGTTCTTGGTCATCCAGTTCTTGACGATCATGCGATTCTCCTGGGTTGCAAAGGTTGGGCGTTGAGATTTGTGCGGATGGGTAGCGCTGTTGGCGGCCTTCGTCAAAGCTCGAGTACATGACACAGGGACGGCGGCGCCCCGTAGAGGTCTTTGCGGCGGCAGGGCGTGGGGTCGAGGTGGGCCGTTGCGGGGGAGACCTGCGCTACCAGGATGTCCGGAGCCTCTCCGAGTGCTTCGAGTTCGGCGTTTACCGACACGGCGGCCGAGAAGCCGGCCAGGGGAAAGGGGGCGTCTCCGGTATGGTTGGCCCCGAGAATGGCCATGCCGTTTTCTGCGGCCCGGGCAAGGAGCAGGGCCTGCCAGATGTGGCGGCGTTTGCGCGGCCAGGCTGCGGCCACGAGGGCGCCGTGGCAGCCTGCATCGCGGTAGATGCGAAAAAGTTCCGGGAAGCGGAGGTCGAAGCAGACGGCCAGACCCAGGCGGATGTCCCCTGCTTGGATGGCCACAGGAGTCGATCCTGGGAGGAACACCGCGGTTTCGTCCACCTTGGGGGTGCGGAAGAGATGCATCTTGGCAAAGGAGCCCCGCAGTGCGCCGCCCTTGTCCCATACGGCAAGGGCATTGGTGAGGCCGTGGGCGGTGGGCAGGGCCACGCCGCAGACGACGATGAGGCGGTGGGTGTACGCCAGGCGGCCAAGGGCCTCTGCGGTGCGCGGCCAGAGGTCGCGGGCGCAGCTGGCGGCCGCGGCAAGGTCGTAGCCGAAGTCGGCGAGCTCGGGGAACAGGACGAGCGCTGCCCCCATCTCTGCAGCGTGGGCCCCGGCGCGCGCCATGGCCGCCAGGTTGTCGGGGTAGCCGCCAGGAGCCGGTTGGGTTTGGACGATGGCGATACGCATGGTGGTTATGCAGGCCGCAGGATGGCCCCGCGGGTGATTTCCGGATGTGCGCAGCGCAACAGGACCGTGGTGCCTCCGTGCACGGTGGTCAGGCGGTCGCCGGCTTCGTTTTCCAGGCCATAGTCGGTGATGCGCGGGCGCCGGAGCCCTGGCAGGACGAGCTCCAGCGGGGTGCCGGCTTCAAGGCGGAGGAGCACCGCCACGCGAAAACAGCCTGGACCAAGGACTTCTTCCACCCGCAAGGCGGCTGCGGCCAGCGGCGCAGGCGGCAGCGGCAGGCAGCGGCGGCGCGGGGCGAAAAAGCCTGTGGCCATGGGACGGCCGGCAATGCGCGCCAGCTCCGGCCAGTAGCGTTTGGGACGGAAGGAGCCGGCAGCGAGGTCGCGCAGGGCGGTGGCATAGATGTCGGTCACCGTAGTCACGTAACCCAGACTCTTGGTGCGGCCTTCGATCTTGAGGGCGTGGATGCCGTGGCGGGCAAACCACGGCAGGGCGTGGAGGAGGCAAAGGTCCTCGCTGGCGAGAATCTGGGAAAATTCGCCGTGTTCGTGGAGCTCCCACAGTCGCTCTTCAGGGCGGAAGCGCTCTTCGAGGGCAATGGCTGCCAGTGGATGGGCTTGATAGTCGTAGCGGCAGGGATGGGCGCAGGCGCCAAGGTTGCCGGAGCGTTCCAGGAGGTAAGCGGACAGCAGGCATTGGCCGGAGATGGCCATGCACATGGCCCCGTGCACGAAGACTTCGAGCTCCATGTCCGGGCAGGCGCGGCGCACGGCCCGCAGGCGCGCGGCCGAGAGCTCCCGGGCCAGATTGACGCGCCGGGCCCCGTGGTCTTGCCAGAAGCGCACACTCCAGGAATTGCTGGTATTGGCCTGGGTGGAGACGTGCACCGGGATGTGGGGAAGCAGGCGCCGTGCTTGGGCGAGGACCCCGGGATCAGCGACGATGAGGGCGTCGATGCCGGTATCGGCCAGGTCTTCGAGGCGCTGGATTATGGCCGGAAGGTGGTGTTCCTGGGCCAGGATGTTGAGGGCGTAGTACACCCGCGCCCCATGGCGGTGGGCCAGGGTCACCACGGCACGCAGCTCCGGGAGGGAAAAACCGTGGGCGCTTTGGCGTAAGTTCAAATCCGGGCCACCCAGGTACAGGGCGTGGGCGCCGAAGCGCAGGGCAGCTTCGGCCTTGGGAGGGCTGCCTGCCGGGACCAAAAGTTCCATCACGCCTCCACGGGGAGCCCCATGCGGGCCCGCACGGCCTTCATGCGCTCCACCAAGGCGTAGGGGCCGTGGAGCCCGTCTTTGCCCCTGCCGAGCGCAATGGAGGGTTTGTTGTCTCCATGAAAGTCGGAGCCGGCGCTCTCAAGGAGGTCCAACCGGCGGCAGAGCTCGGCAAAGAGTCGGGTTTGCGCCGGGGTGTGCAGGGGATAGTAGACTTCGACGCCGTCGAGACCTGCGGCCTTGAGCTCGCCCAGGAGCGTCTCCAGGGGTTCGGGATCGAGGTTCAGGGTGGAGGGATGCGCCAGGATGACCGTGGCCCCTTCGGCCTTGAGGGCGGAGATGGCCTGGTGGGGAAGGAGCTTGGCCTTGGGCGCATATCCTGGGGTTCCAGGCCGCAGCCACAGGTGAAAGGCCTCGTGGATGCTTGCGGCATGGCCTTTTTCCACCAGAAGTCGCGCCACATGGGGGCGGCCCACCACCCCGCCGGCGGCACATGCCTGGAGCTCCGCGTCGTCAATGGCGACTCCATGGCGCCGAAGGTTTTCCAGGATACGCTCGTTGCGCTGGGCGCGTTTACGGGCCAGGTCATGGAGCAAGGCAGGCAGTTGCTGCATGCGCCGCGGCAGCCACAACCCGAGGATGTGCATGCTCCCCTGGGGAAAATGCACGCTCAGTTCGCAGCCGCGAATGAATTCCAGGCGTGTGGCCGCTTGAGCGGCTTCGTCGAGGCCGGCCACGGTGTCGTGGTCGGTCAGGGCCATGGCCTTGAGACCGATGGCCTCGGCGTGCTGCACGAGCGCCGAGGGGGACAACGTCCCGTCAGAGGCCGTGGAGTGGGTGTGAAGGTCGATTTCCGCCATGGCGCATTCCGTGCTGCAGCTTAGGCCGGGCCGCAGACGCACAGGGCGCGTGGCTTACTTGAAGCGGTAGGTGATCCGTCCGCGGGTGAGGTCATACGGCGAGAGTTCCACTTTCACCCGGTCCCCAGGCAGGATGCGGATGTAGAATTTGCGCATTTTTCCCGAAATATGCCCGAGTACCCGGTGTCCATTGTCGAGGCGGACCCGAAACATGGCGTTGGGCATGGCTTCTTCCACCACGCCTTCCAATTCGATGCTTTCTTCCTTGGCCATAACCTTCCTTGCTGTGTGGATGTGGAAAAGACGAGGCCCTATAGCCCGGCCCCAGCGGCTTGACAAGGCTATCTTCCAGGCCATCTTTCGGCAAAGATGCCTTTCCGGGCGTTGGGGCCGGGCGAGGGATTCGTGCTCTCGTGGGGCGGTGACACGGTGCGGGGGAAAATGCCCCCGCGCCGATGGTCGGCTATGCTTCCAACGCCGCAAGCAGCCGTTCGCCAAAAGCGGCGCAGCCTACCTGCTGGGCGCCCGGCATCTGTGTTGCGAGATCCACCGTGACGGTGCGCTGGGCAATGACCCGCTCCACCGCGCGGTGGATGCGCTCTGCCGCTGCTTTCCAGCCGAGGTGTTCCAAGAGCAGGGCCCCGGAGAGCACCAGGCTTCCCGGGTTGGCCAGGTCTTTGCCCGCAATGGAGGGCGCGGTGCCGTGGGTGGGCTCGAAGAAGGCGAGGGTGTCGCTCATGTTGACCCCTGGGGCGAGGCCAAGGCCTCCCACCTGGGCGGCCAGGGCGTCGGAGAGGTAGTCACCGTTGAGGTTGGTGGTGGCGATGACGTCGTAGGCCTCGGGCCGGATGAGGACCTCTTGGAACATGGCGTCGGCGATGCGGTCCTTGATGGTCACCGCTGCAGGCGGACAGGTCTCCTGGCCTTCAGGCGCCACCTGGCCGGCGAACTCCTGGGCCGCCACTTCGTAGCCCCAGGCCCGAAAGGCCCCTTCGGTGTACTTCATGATATTGCCCTTGTGCACCAGGGTGACGCTGGTGCGCCCTTGGTCCAGGGCAAAGCGGATGGCGCGGCGCACCAAACGCTTGCTGCCGTGCTCGGTCATGGGCTTGATGCCGATGCCGCTTGCCGGGTCCACGCTGCGGCCGAGCTCGTCGCGCACAAAGGCGATGAGGCGGCTGGCCTCCGGGCTGCCTGCGGGCCATTCGATGCCGGCGTAGACGTCCTCGGTGTTTTCCCGAAAGACCACCATGTTGACGCGCTCGGGGTGTTTCACCGGGCTTTCGATGCCGGGGAAATAGCGGATGGGGCGGATGCAGGCGTAGAGATCCAAGGTCTGGCGCAAGGTGACGTTGAGGCTGCGAAACCCGCCGCCCACCGGCGTCTCCAGCGGGCCTTTCATGGCGAGGCTCGCCTGCTTGAGGGTTTCCAGGGTCGCTTCCGGCAGGTAGGAGCCCGTAGCGGCGTAGGCCTTTTTGCCTGCCAAGAGCTCCTGCCAGTCCAGGGCCCGGCCGTCGGTGTAGCTCAGTTCCACGGCGCGGTCGATGACCGGCCGCGCCGCCTTCCAGACTTCCGGGCCGATGCCGTCTCCTTCGATGAAATAGACAGTGGGTTTCATGGACGCTCCTTGAAGTGAAATGGGGGCACGGTGCGTGCGCCGCCGTGGTCCTTCAGGGTGCGCCGGTTCGTCAAGGGGAAGACGGCGGTCCATTGCGGTGCGGCGGGGTGACGATACCGCCGCTCATGATGAGCTTGAAGGCGTCTTCCACGCTCATGGATAGGGGGATGATGTCGGTCTCGGGGATGAGCAGCAGAAACCCTGAGGTGGGGTTGGGGGTGGTGGGCAGGAAGACGTTGAGCACCTGCTCCTGGGTCTTGTCCTGGACTTCGCCGCTGGCCACGCCGGTGACGAAGGCCACGGCGTAGACGCCCCGCCTTGGGTACTCCACGAGGACCACCCGTTGGAAGTCTTTGGCCGGGCCGTGCACCAAGGTGTCCACGAGCTGCTTGACGGCAAAGTACACCTTGTTGGCCAGGGGGACACGGGTGATGAATTCGTCCCACAGCCGCACCACTTGCCGCCCTACGTAGTGGCGCACGAGAAAGCCCGTGAGGATGAGCGCGGGAAGGAGGATGACCAGGCCAAGGCCTGGCACGGGAAAGGGCAGCCAATGTTCCGGCCGCCAGGGGCGGGGAAGGAGCAGGAAGACCTTGTCGATCCAGTCGAGCACCAGGCGGATGAACCAGATGGTGATGACTGCCGGCAGGAGAGTGAAAAAGCCTGCCAGGATGTTGGTTTTGAGAAATTGTCGCAGCGGCGCCATGATGACCTCCGCGCCGCACTCTAGCGGCAGGCAGGCCCCCTGCCAAGGGGAGGGCCGCCAAGGGGCAGGGGAGGTCCGAAGTTTCTCGATTTCCTCAAGAAGACCGCGTTGGGCTTCCTCTGCTATGATGCTCGCCGTCCAGAGCCTTGACGGCCAAGGGCGGGGCTGCATAAACGAAGCTCCCTTGCGCGCCCGTAGCTCAGGTGGACAGAGCAGGAGCCTTCTAAGCTCTTGGTCGGGGGTTCGAATCCTCCCGGGCGCGCCATGTCTTTAGCATGGAAAAACGGTACGGCGGGCGTCTTCGCCCGCCTTTTTTTATGGAAATTGCCGGCCCGCGCAGGCGATGGAGCATTCGGGCCTTGGCGTGGTGCGCCGCAGCGGGGCTGCCGCGACCGGTGCGGCCCTAGGGGGTGTTTTTGCCGCTGCCTGGTGCTGGGCGCACGCGGCGTTGGCGGACTTTGCGCAGCCAGGAGATCAGCCGCTCTTCGTGGCCGATGCCCTTGGGACGGTAGAAGTTGCGGCCTGAGAGATCCGCAGGCAGGTACTCCTGCTCGATCCAGCCGTCTGGATAGTCGTGGGGGTATTTGTAGCCGTGGCCGTATCCCCATTCGCGCTGCAAGGCGGTGGCGGCGTTGCGCAAATGCAGCGGCACCGGCCGCGGGCCATTGGCGCGCACTTCCTTTTGGGCGGCGCGGTAGGCGGCGTAGGTGGCGTTGTTTTTGGGCGCCAGGGCGAGATAGACCACGGTTTCCGCCATGGGGATGAATCCTTCGGGCATGCCCACCTGTTCCACGGCGTGGTCGCAGGCCACGGCCAGAGGCAGGGCCATGGGGTCGCCCAGCCCCACGTCCTCCGAGGCGGAGAGGATGAGGCGGCGGGTGACGAAGCGGGGGTCTTCGCCGGACTCCAAGAGACACGCCAGGTAGTAGAGCGCTGCGTCCGGGTCTGAGCCGCGGATGGATTTGATGAGCGCCGAGGCGAGTTCGTAGTGGGAATCGCCGTCGCGGTCCCCGCGCAGGATGACTTCGGGCAGGCGGGTTTTGAGGCGCTCCACCTCGCGGTCCGCCGCCGGCAGGGAGAGGGTGAACTCCAGCAGGTTGAGGAGGGTGCGGGCATCTCCGTGACTGGCGGACACCAAAAGCTCGATACTGGGCTGGCTCAAGGATTCTCCGAGGCGGGCGAGGGCGCGCTGGGCCACGGCGGTGAGCTCGGCCGAGGACAAGGGCCGCAGCCGCAGCACGTGCAGGCGGGAGAGGAGCTGCTTGGTGACGCTGAAGGACGGGTTTTCCGTGGTGGTGGCAATGAGGGTGAGCTCGCCGCTTTCGATGAGGGGCAGAAAGAAGTCCTGCTGCGCCTTGGAATAGCGGTGGAGCTCGTCAAGGATGAGGATCTCCTTGCCGGTGAGGTGCTTGCGCAGGGACGTGAGCCCCACCTCCGGGGCGGAGAGGCGCACGAAGGGGCGGCCCGTACCTTGGGCAAGGAGCAGGGCCACGGTGGATTTGCCGCACCCCGGGGGGCCAAAAAGGAGCAGGCTGGGGAGCTTCGGGGCGGTGAGCAGCGCCTGGAGCCGGTCCCGGAAGTGGCCTTGGCCGATGAAGTCTTCCAGGGTTTGGGGCCGCATGGCTTCGGCAAGTGGGCGCTGGGTCATGCGGGGGCCTCCGCAAGAAAGGTGTGCACGGCCTCCACAATGCGACGGCCGCGTTCGCCTTGGCCGTCAAGGGTGACCACACGCCCCTTGGGGGAGGATTCCTGCCAGGTTACGTGCACCGCGGGTTCCACGGGGTGCGGCAGGCGTTTTGCCCATTCCACCACCGCGAGGATCGTGGGATCGTCCAGGATGTCTTCCAACTCTTCACCCAGCATGCCGCCCGACTCCCGGTAGAGATCGATGTGCACGGTCTCGGGCCGGGTGGGGTAGCGGTTCATGAGGTTGAAGCTGGGGCTTGCCACCTCGGCTTCGTGGCCGCCGGGGAGCGCTTCCACCAAGGCCCGGGTGAGGGTGGTCTTGCCGGCGCCCAGCGGCCCGTCGAGAAGCAGCGCCACCGGGCCGTGGGTACAGATGGCTTGGGCCAGGGCGTGCCCCAGGCGGCAGGTGGCCTGAAGATCCGGAAGGTGGAAGGTCATGGCCGAAGCAGGGTTTGGATGATGTCCTTTTTCCCTACAATGCCCACGAGGCGGCCGTTTTCCACTACCGGCAAGGTATGGAACTTCTTGTCCACCATGAGACTGGCCACCTTTTCCAGTGGGGTGTCCGGGGTGATGGTGGTCACGTGCGTGGTCATGGCGTCTGCCACCGTGGCCGCGGCGATGCGCCGCACTTCCTGCTCGTACTGGGCAAGGGAGCCCAGGGGGAGGAAACCGTCGAGGACCGTGAAGAGCGATGGCACCGGCAGTTTCTTTTGGAGGCGCACGAGGTCGCTTTGGGTGAGGATGCCGACGATGGCGCCGTCTTGGTCCACTACGGGCGCGCCGTTGATGTCGTGATCGAGGAGCAGCCGGGCGGCGGCGGTGATGTCGGTGTCTGGGGAGAGGGTGACCACGCGGGTGGTCATGATGTCGCGGGCAGTGGACATGGGTTACTCCTTGCGCACATGGGGAAGGGTTTCGGCAATATCCAGCGGGGTATTGCCCCGGAAGGGAAAATGGTGACGCAGGGCATCGCCGGCTTTCCCGTGCCAATAGACTGCAGCGCAGGCGGCCTGATGCGGAGGAACACCCCAGGCGAGCAGGGCACCGAGCACTCCGGCCAGCACGTCGCCGGATCCGGCAACGGCGAGGTTGGGCGCGCACCAGGGGGAGACGGCCATGGGGGCGTTGGGGCTTGCCACGATGGTGCCTGCGCCCTTGAGCACCAGGTGGCTCGGATGTGCGGTCACCCAGGCGCGGGCATGTTCCAGGCGCTTGGCATTGATGGCCTCGGCGCTGGTGGCGAGAAGGCGTGCCATTTCGCCGGGGTGCGGGGTCAGGACGGCGTCTTGGGGGATGCACTCCAGGAGGCTTCGGTCTTGCGCCAGGTGGAAGAGGGCGTCGGCATCGAGCACCAGACGCGGATGCGGTGCCTTGAGGTACGCGGCCACCAGGGCCGCAGCCTCGGCACTGCGGCCAAGCCCCGGTCCCAGAATGACGCTGTCAAAGCGGTGGGCGTTGTCGTGGAGCCGCGTGGCCGCCTCGCGTCCCCACGCGGGCCCGAGGCTCATGGTCATGGTCTCGGGAAACGGAGCGCCTTGGGAAAGGAGCCCTTCCGGCGCCGCCCAGGTGACCAGCCCTGCGCCGGCGCGGTAGGCGGCACGGGCGGCCAGCAGCGGGGCGCCGGTAAGGCCGGGGCTTCCTCCCACCACGAGCACGTGCCCGGCGATGCCTTTGTGCATGGCGGCGGTGGGGGTTGGGACGTGCTCCCATACCTCGGGTCCGAGGGCGATGTGCGTCGTGGGGTGCGCTTCCTTGATGTGCCGGGGGATACCGATCTTGCCCACCTCCAAGGTGCCGACAAAGGGCTGGGCTGGCGGCAGTACGAGTCCCAGCTTGGGTTCTTCGAAGGTTATGGTGACGGTTGCCTGGACCGCCACAGGCTGGGGCTCGCCGGTATGGCCGCACAGGCCCGAGGGGATGTCCAAGGCCAGGACCAGGGCCCGCTGCCCCAAGCGGTTGATGGTCGCGATCCAGCGGCTGTACTCAGGGCGCAGTGGGCCTTGAAATCCGGTGCCAAGCAGGGCGTCCACCACGATGTGGGCACCGTGGAGAAAATCGGCTTCGTATTCCGGGAGATATTCCAGGGCGGCGTCCATGCGCCGCAGCAGTTGGAGATGGTAGCCCGCGTCTGCGGTATAGCTTTCCAGGGGCTTGGCATGGAGCACGAGCACTTGCGCCCCGAGATTGATGAGATGCCGTGCCAAGGCAAAGCCGTCGCCCGCGTTGTTGCCGGCCCCGGCAAAGACCACCACCCTTTTTCCCCGCACGGGACCGGCGTGGGCCTCCAGAGCAGCTAAGGCCGCACGGCTGGCGTTCTCCATGAGGACGGCCCCGGAGAGTCCGAATTCCTCTATGGTGAGCTGATCCCAGCGGCGCATTTCCTCGGGCGTGGGCAGGGGATGGGGCATGCGACCTCCTTGAACTTCGAAAGGGATCTAGTGAAAGACATGACCTCTGGCAAGGCGTGCTCCCAAAAGCCCAAAAAGAAGCGGGGCGGAAGATGCCGCCCCGGGAAGTTCAGGAAGGAGACAAGGGTTTGAAGACGGTCTGGGCCTCAAAACACCAGAGAGATGGTTTGCTTTGTGGTGATCAACGTGCCTCCTTAGGGTTGATGTCCTCGTTGCACGTTTCCCTCTCAACACGCCTCTCGTCGCCTGTTGGCTTCGGGTTTTGAGTGGTGGTCGACACACCGAGGAAGGCGTCCCTTCCAACACTGTGCGCACGGCTTTTGAGTGGCCATGGCGCAGATATTTGTCAAGGGGAAATGTCTTTTGGGTGTCTTTATGGGGACATCGAAATTTAACTATTTGGAATCAAGTATATTTTTTGGAATGACCGGAAACGGTCTCCGTCCGTTTGGAGCCGATGGGGATGCTGGAGCACGCAGATGTCGGGGGATCTCCATGCGCCTCGCCCGCCTTCCGAACCGCGAATATTTCGACCGCTGCCTGCTCGACCACAAAAACTCGCCGCGCGTCCTTCTCCTTTAAATGAATACGCCATCCTGAGTCTTCATGGGATGTCATTGGTATTGCCCGGTAACAGAAGATTAACGCCCAGTTTCGGAGCAGACTTTTTGATCGATCCGGACATGGCTTTGATCCAGCACGAGATTTACGAGAGTTCTTCTTGAGGGAGGCTCCTCGGTCCGAAGGGGACCCCTACCAGGACTGGGGAAAAATTTGATATTGTGAAACCATTGCCAGGGTATTGACAGTTGTTTTTTCGTTTGATTAGAAAAAAATTGTTAGGTGAGGCTAATTTTATTTTTTTCAAAAAATGAGGTGTTTCATGAAAAAAAACAATAAAATTAATAATAATGAGTGTAAGCCTGCCGGCGTCCCTAGAATTATGGTGTTAGGCGGGTTGAAGGAATGGCAGGGACGCTGCGCCAATGTCTGGAGGAGCGCGGTTTTTCGTGTTTCTACCATCCGGGGCATATGACATCGGGCTGCCGGCGTTTGGAAGAGGCGGTGCGGCGTTCGCGCTGCGTCTTGTGCTGCCTGCGTTGCAATTCCCATGGGGCTTGTCTGGCAGCCAAGAAGTTTTGCCGGAAACACGGCGTTCCTATCCGTTTTGTGCCTAATGTCAGCATTTCCAGTATCAAGAAAATTCTCACAGAGGTAGATTTATGCTGAGTTGGGAAACACGTTTGGATCAGTGGATGCGCAAGGCATCGCAGCGGGGGGCAGGGGTGCTCGGAAGTCGCCGCTGGGTGGAAGGTCGGAAGGGGCGTGAGGAATGCGTCCCCCAGTCTCAGCACCAGAAAAAGATTGAGGCTGAGGAGGTCTGCACACAAGCATGAGGGGACATGTTGGGGTTATTGGCCGCTCAGCTGTCTTTGTGGTGTTCTTTTTTTTACTTCCTTGGGTGGGGCTTCTGTTGGCAGCGGAGATGGGCCTCGTGTCCAATGTTTCTGGGATGGGGGCAGGCTTGGTGGCCGTATATTTGGCCTTTTTGGTACCTGTGTCACGAGTCTATGCCCATTGGGTCTTTCTGGCCGATATCCGGCGAATCAACCAGGCCTTGGCTCGCATGCGGCTCGGGGATTATGACGTCGTCTTCCCCGTAGGCGAGGAGCGTTCCGACGAAGACGAGATGGTTCGACTTTTGCGGAATATGAATTGGTTGGCGCGCCGCATTCGTGTCGATATCTGCACCCTTTCTCGGCGTGCCCAAGAGATGCACTCCATGAGTTTTCGCGATGCGCTCACGGGATTGGGGAATCGTCGTGGCCTCGAGGCTGTCTTCCACGAGGCCATGTGTCGGGGAGACTCCATTGCTCTTGCCCTCATGGATTTTGATCGTTTCAAGGCGGTCAACGACACCTATGGGCATCTGGAAGGAGACGCCGTGTTGAAGACCTTTGGACGTATTCTTTATGAAGGGGTGCGCTCAGAGGTGGACTATCCATTTCGTTTGGGAGGAGATGAGTTCGGTGTGATTTTTCGTAACACGAGTCTTGTGGATGCTTGCGATGCATGCCGCCGTATTGCAGATCGTTTTGCTTCAGAAAATGTGTATAAGTGCACTGTTTCTGTAGGGGTAATATCTACACGTCTTGGGTTAGCGAGTTGTTTACTTGAAATTCTGTCGCAGTGTGATCGCGCATTGTATCAAGCAAAAACGCAAGGAGGAAATGTTGTTCATGGATTTGATATCGGAGGGGAGTAAACCAGACCCCGTAGCTTGCTCCACCCTCACCATACATCAAATTGCCGAGGCATTGGGGCGGGCTGTGGACGCTAGGGACCCGGGCACCTATACCCATTCCGAAGAAGTCGCTGCCATAGGACACATCTTGGCGTTGCGCATGGGCCTTTCTCCCCGTTGGGCCGAGATGGTGCACATCGCTGGGCATCTTCATGATATCGGCAAGATTCGCATTCCAGACCATATCCTCCGGAAGCCTGGTCCCCTGACTCCGACTGAAATGGCTGTCATGCGTACCCATGCGGAGGTTGGGGCCAGCATTTTGGAGCCTGTGGAGATTTTCCGTTTGCCAGGAGGAGTAGCGGACATGGTCCGTTTCCATCACGAGCGCTATGACGGCTCAGGCTATCCTCAGGGGCTCCGTGGCCGGACCATTCCTTTAGGGGCACGCATACTGGCAGTAGCGGACAGCCTTTCGGCAATGCTTCAAGGACGGCCCTACAAAGAACCCATGGATTTTGATGCGGCTTTGCGGGAAATTCGAAGTCTTTCCGGAACCTGGTATGATCCGCGAGTGGTGGCAGCCTTGCTCGATTCCGTGGAGTCCGTGCATCAGGCGTGGAGCGCTATCCGAGGGGAGCCTGTACCCATGTGCCTTGAGGATGTCTTAGAAAAAGAGTGTTTCAAAGCCAATGGCTCGGCTTGATTCGGGAGGATCGTGTTGCCTGCACGAGGAGCGGACGCGGACAGGCACAAGACAGCGGCCCGGGGGGAGTCCCGGGCCGCCTGAGGGAGGAGAGGGAAGGAGGAAGGGTTAGTTGGCGGGGCCGTCACCCATCATGCCGCAATTGCCCATCATGCCGCAGCCGTGCCCCATCTTTCGTCCCATGCCGCAACCACCCATGCCATAGGGCAGGGTGATGCCGAGATCGCTCTTGACCTTGGCGCGGAAGGCGTCCTGCTTGGTGCGCACCTGGGCGCGCAGATCCGTGAGCTCCTTGATGAGGGACTGGATGGTTTCGGGCTTGGTGTTGGGGTTGGCGGCCAGGGCGCGCAGCTCTTCGTGCTTGGCCCACAGGGCATCCTGCAAGGGGGCCATTTCCGCATGGTGGGCCTCCCACAATGCGTTCAAGGCAGTCTGCTTTTCCGGCGGGATCGGGGTGGCTTGCGGCATCATGCCCATCATGCCACCCCCATGCCCCATGCCATGGCCCATGCCATGGCCCATGCCGGGTCCCATGCCGTAGCCCGAGCCTTGTCCCGGGGCCGTGGTATTGGCGGCAAGCACCGGGGCAGCGAAGAGGGCACACAGAGCGATGGTGGCGAGGGTCTTGGTCGTCCGTTTCATACTGAAAACTCCTTGGGGTATATGGTTGGGAGGAAGAGGATGCCTTCTTGTATTCAACGGACGTGCCAACGCTCAAACGACGGAAAATCGGGGCGACACGGTGGTTTCGCAGGCTGTGATGGATAAAAACTTTCCAGTTGCCTGGTCAGGATGGTTGGAAAGTATCCATCGTTAGGATGGCGTGGTGAGTTTGGGATTGGAGCGGTGGCGGTCCCGGTCACGGCGGGTCTTTTTTTCGAGGTTCTGGGCAAGGGCGGCGTCCAGGTCCACGCCGGTTTGGTTGGCCAGGCACAGGAGCACGAAGAGCACGTCCGCCAGCTCGTCGGCCAGGTCGTCCTTTTCGTGGGGCTTGAAGCTTTGGTCGCCGAAGCGGCGCACCATGATGCGCGCCAGCTCACCTACTTCTTCCATGAGGATGCCGAGGTTGGTGAGTTCGGAGAAGTAGCGTACGCCGATGGTGCGCACCCAGGTGTCAACGGCCTCTTGCCATGCGTGCAGGCTGCGGTCATGTGTGCTTTCCATGGCCAAGTGGTAGCCTTTTTGCTAGGATCCGGCAACGCTGCGCACGAAGGAGATCTTCCGTGGAGATATTTTCGGACCGGATGCACCGCATGGCCGAGCAGGTGGCTGGGGTGGCCTGGGTGGTGGCCATGGTTTTGGCCGTGGTGGTCTCGGCCCTGGCCGTCATGCATAGTGGCCGCATGCAGGAAACCGCCGCCCAGGTACTCATGAGTCAAGGAGATACCTTGATCCGGGTCCTGGAGGCTGGGGCGCGCATGGGGCATGGCGGTGGCGGGCTTTTTGGTTTGGGCCGGGTTATGGATGAATTGGTGGGCCGACGGGACGTGGAGGCCGTGGCGGTGCTCGATCACAATCTGCGTCCCATGGCGGTGAGCGCCCGCAGTCGTCGGGTGATCGAAGGGCTCGATTTTGCCTCGTTGGTCCCGGAGCCATTCCCCAAGTTCCGTATCCTCACGGATACCGATCCGGTACTCTTTGTGGTGCATCGGCGTTTTCGTCCGCTGCCTCGGGCGTTGACCCAGCTTCCAGAACGGTCGGGATGCACGGATCCTGGGTGTGGCCAGTGGGTGGCCGTGGTGGTCTTGGATGCCCGAGATTACCTGGAGGCAGGGCGTCATGACCGCCATGCCCGGGCCGTGGCCGTGCTCACGGGCGGTGCTTTGGTGGTGTTGGGCGCGGTTTCCGTGTTTTGGCGTCGCCGGGTGCGTGGCCTGCAGGAAGCCATGGCCCGGCAGGCGCAGCTCGCCCTGGTGGGAAGCCTCGCTGCCGGCGTGGCGCACGAGATCCGCAACCCCTTGAGCTCCATCAAGGGCTTTGCCACCTACTTTGCCGGCCTCTTTGCCGAAGACTCCCGCGAGGCCGCCATGGCGCGCTTGGTGGTGCACGAAGTGGGGCGCATGGACCGCAGTATCTCGGAGCTCTTGGACCTGGCACGGCCGTTTCGCCTTGTCCGCGCCAAGCAGGAGGTTGCGACACTCTGCCACGATGCCGCTCGCCTGGTGGCTCCGGAATGTGCCTCCCAGGGGATTGCGGTGGAGGTGCGCGTCCCTTCGGGGATCATTGTCTTTTGGGATGCCGACCGCATTCGGCAGGCGCTGCTCAATCTGCTCCTCAACGCCATCCATGCCATGCCCGATGGCGGAAGTCTCACGCTTTCGGCCCGGGGGGGACGCGAGGGTGTGGAGATCCTCGTGGAGGACACGGGGCACGGCATTGCTCCAGAGCATCTGGAGCGTATCTTCGATCCCTATTTCACCACCCGCGGAACCGGCACCGGCTTGGGGCTGGCCATCACCCGCCGTATCGTGGAGGCCCATGGCGGCCGCATCGAGGTGCAGTCGCGGCTTGGGGTCGGCACTACCGTGCGTTTGGTAATCCCGGCGGGATCGGCAGACATGGAGGACGCTCAGGATGGATAAGGCACGCATACTCATCGTCGAAGACGACCACGCCCATGGGGTGATGCTGGAGGTGATGCTCTCGGGATGGGGGTATGACGTGGTGCGCGTGGAAGACGGCGAAGCCGCGGTGGAGCAAGTGCGCGCGCAGCCTTTCGATGCGGTGCTCACCGACATCCGCATGGCCCGGATGGATGGGATCACTGCCCTGCACCACATCCGTGCCATCAATCCCGCCCTGCCGGTACTCATCATGACTGCCTACTCCTCGGTGGAGAGCGCCATTCAGGCGGTGCGCGAGGGGGCGTATGATTATCTGCAAAAGCCGTTGGATTTTGAACATCTGCGCCTTGCTCTCGCCCGTGCTGTGGATCATGGCCGCTTGAAGTTGGAAAACGTGCGCCTGCGCGAGGTGGTGGAACGCGCCTCGGGCGAGCCGGAGCTGGTGGGCTCGTCGCCGGCCATGCGCGAGCTTTTCCGCACCATCGATGCCGTTGCCCCCACCGAGGCCACGGTGCTCATCACCGGGGAGTCGGGCACGGGGAAGGAATTGGTGGCCCGGGCCATCCACCGGGCGAGCCTGCGGGCTTCAGGGCCGCTGGTGACGGTCAATTGCGCGGCCCTTCCGGAGCAGCTTTTGGAATCCGAGCTCTTTGGCCACGAAAAAGGGGCCTTTACCGGCGCAGATCGCCCCCGGGACGGCCGCTTTCTCAAGGCCCACGGCGGGACACTCTTTCTCGATGAAATGGGCGAGCTCCCTTTGGCCGTGCAGGCCAAACTCTTGCGTGCGGTGCAGGAAGGCGAAGTGCAGCGTTTGGGCTCCGACCGGATAACACGGGTGGACGTGCGCATCCTCGCGGCCACCAACCGGGATCTGGCTGCGGAAGTGGCTGCCGGGAGGTTTCGGGAGGACCTGTACTACCGCCTGAGTGTCATCACCGTAGCAGTGCCGCCGCTTCGGGCGCGGCGTGAGGATATCGTCTTGTTGGCGCACCACTTTTTGCAGCGCTATGCCGAGCGCAACCACCGCGCGGTCCGCGCCTTTTCTCCCCGCGCCATGGATGCGCTCCTGCGTCACGACTGGCCGGGCAATGTGCGGGAGCTGCAAAACGCCGTGGAGCGGGCGGTGATTCTGTGCCCGGCAGAGACCATCGATCTGGAGGACTTGCCTGCTTCCGTGCGCTCCGCCGTGGAGCGGGCTCCCCAGGAGGGGGCGGGCAGTCCTGGAAGTCTGGAAGATGCCGAGCGGGAGCGCATCCTCGAGGTGCTCCGCGAGACCGGGGGCAACAAGAGCCAGGCGGCGCGCATCCTGGGGATCACCCGGGTGACGCTGCGGGCCAAGATGCGGCGCTACGGCATCGAGGACGAGGACAGGCAGGCAAAATCGCTCGCCGGGCTTTCCCAGTGATGGGTGAGCAGCCCGGGCTGGCTGTACGGCTGATGGCAGAGGCAACTGCCGTCCGGTGCTACCACGCAGGTGGCTGCCGCCTGGCAGGGGTGGGCAGGTCCGACACTGGCGATGGGGATCTTGGCTTCGGCGCTGCGGCAGATGAGGGCCTTTTCGTGGAACGAGGCATCCGGGTCGCACCAGGTGCGCGGCGGGATGCCGTCTCCGTCGAGCACCGTGGCATGGGCGTGGAAGATGAGCTGGGCCCCGTGGCGCACCAGAGGCCGCAGGCAGTCGCCGCGGGTCCAGAGGGTGTCCCCCACCACCAGACCAAAACAGCGTCCGGCGAGTTCGAAGGCCGGGTAGCAGTGGGAAACCCCAGGCTGGTATACCGCCAGGATGGTGCCGGAGGCGTCGATCACGGCCACGGACTCTTGGCCGGAGGCGGTATCGAGGACCGGCAGCAGCAGCGCGAGGCTGCAGTCGTGGGCCAGGCGCGCGGCATCGTGGAGGAGCGGGGTCGGGTCTTGCGGGGTGGTGATGGAGCGGGAAGAGAAGCAGAGCACGCCGACCCCGAGGTTGCTCGCTTGCCGCACCACGGCGTGTACCGTATCGAGAATGTCGCTGCTGCCGTGATCCAAGGGAAGTGATGCCAGACCGATATGCACGAGTATCCTTGGGCTGGAGATCCGGGACAACGGGAGGCTTCTTATTGAGAACTATCGCACAATTCAAGAGAAAATCATGTTACAAGACTGCAGAACCCTCCGGGAGCTCCTGACCGCCGTGACCCCGGAAGACATCGAACCCCTTTCCATGGCGCGCATCGACGCCGAAGTGGGGGATCCCAAGCCTTTTGCGGGCCCGGAGTGGGTGGTGGCCCGACGGGTGGTGCATGCCTGTGCGGACCTGGATATCGTGAACGCGTTGGCGTTTCATCCCCGCGCCGTGGCCGAGGGGGTGGCGGCCCTGCGTGCTGGAGCGCGTATTGTCACGGACACCCATATGGCCCGCATGGGCATTCCCATGCGTCGTTTGCAGCCCCTGGGGGCCACGGTGGAGTGCCTCTTGGGGGACGCACGTGTCGCTCAACGGGCGCGGCGCGAGGGTCTGACGCAGACCGCCGCAGCCATGGACCTCCTGATGGAAGACGGGGGCGCGGACATCATCGTCATCGGCAACGCCCCTACGGCCTTGGTGCGCCTTACCGAGCACCTGCTGGCCGGGGCGCGGCCGCCCAGGCTGGTGGTGGCCATGCCGGTGGGCTTTGTCAACGCCTCGGAGTCCAAAGAGTTTTTCTTGGCGTGCTGCCCCACGGTGCCGAGCATCGTGCTGCGGGGGCGCAAAGGCGGCTCCCCCTTGGCGGCCAGCGCCGTCAATGCCCTTGCGACATTGGCGCTGGCCTGAGGTTCAGTCTTTGTGGGGTTTGCGGATGTGGCGGAGCACCCGGGCCTCGGCCAGCTCCGCCTCTTCGGTCTTGAGGGCGGCGAGATCTGCCTCATCCACGTATTGGATGGCGCCGCAGGGGCACATCTCGGCGCAGGCCGGATTCATGCCCAGCTGTCGCCGGCTGGCGCACAGGTCGCACTTGGCGATCATCACCCCTTTGTCCGTCTCCAGCATGGCGCCATACGGGCACGCGAGGATGCAACTGCGGCTTTCACACCCGCGGCACAGTAGGTATTGGTGGATGACGGCCCCATCGTGATCCTGGACAATGGCCCCTCGTTTGCATGCCCGCATGCATTTGGGTTCTTCGCAGTGGTGGCAATACAGGGGGACCATCACCCCGTCGACGGTGCGGGTCATCTGGATGCGCGGCACGTCATGCACGAATTTGCATACATATTCACACGTTTCGCAGCCGATGCATTTACTGTAGTCCACGTAGAGGACTTTGCGTCCAGAGCTCATGCGCGCCTCGTGCGTTCGTCTTTGGTCATGAGGTCGTCGTAGGCGTACGCGTCAAGACGGTCCTGGGCCTTGAGGTCCAGCCAATTGGCCAGGGACCGGGCCGCCTTGAGGCCGCTGTAGATCGCTTTGCCGATCTTGCTGGGGCCGGTGAGGGCGTCTCCGGCCACGAAGACATTTTCGATATCCGTCATATGCAGCCACCGCACCTCGCCCTTGCGGACGTTTTCCAGGCCCAGTTCCCGGGCAAAGGGCGGGGTGGCGATTTCGCCGATGGCGGTGACCACGATATCTGCAGCCAGGGTGATGGTGCCGTGCTCCGGATGGCTGAGTTCGATGCCTTCCACGTGGGCTTCGCCGAGGATGCGCACCGGGGTGACCCGCTCGTGCCAGACGACTCCCAGAGACTGGAGGCGCTCGATCTCGAAGGAGCCGCACGGGGCCTCTTGGGCGGTGCGGCGGTAGAGATGATACACCGTGGCCGCCCCCAGCCGCAGGGCGCTATGGGCCACGTCCACCGCCGAATGTCCGGCGCCGATGACCGCCACCACCTTGCCGGCGACTTCCACGGGCTTGGCATGGGGGGCGCAGTAGTGGGCGGCACGGATGGGAAAGAGGAATTCCAGGCCGGAGTAGACTCCCGGCAGGTCTTCGCCAGGGATGCCGAGTTTGCGCGATTTCCAGGCGCCGGTGCAGATGATGCTGGCGTCGTGGCGTTTGACGATGTCTCCAAGGCCGAGCACCTCCCGGCAGAAGTGGTCGCCTTCTTCCTCGAAGAGGGGGGCGGAACAGCAGATCTTGGTATGGCTTTGGAAGATCACGCCAAATTGGCGTTCCATGTGGCGGATACCCGCCTCGATGCGCTCTTTGGGGATGCGATGTCCGGGGATGCCGAAGCGCATGAGCCCCCCGGGTTTGGGGAGCTTGTCGTAGACGGTCACCTGGTAGCCCAGACAGGAAAGATAGCCTGCCGCGGCGAGCCCCGAGGGCCCGGCGCCCACGATGCCCACGCTGCGGCCGTTGGGCGGAGCGGGTTCTTTGCAGAGGAAATTGAAGTTCATATCGGCCTCGTGCGTACGTCTGCGGGAGTTAGGCGCGCTGCATCTGCTTGTGCGCATAAAGGCGCATCTTGCGGGCTTCGTCAAAATCCGCGTTGAGGGCGATGGCCTTGTCCGCACACTCCATGGCCCGTTTCCATTGGCGCATGTCCAGGTACACCCGGCCGAGGTTGAAGTGGAGGTATTCGTCCTTGGGCGCGCGCTCCAGGGCGTGGAGATAGCACTGTTCCGCCTCTTCCAGGTGTCCGGCCTTGCGCAGCGTCATGGCCAATTTGTTGAAGATATGGGCGGACTCGGGGTTTTGGGCGTGGGCCTCCTTGAGCATGGCAATGGCCAGATCCAGCAGACCATGCTCCAAAAAGAGGTCCGCGATGGCCTCTTTGAGGTCCGTATCCTCGGGCGCGGTTTCGATGACTTTGCGCGCGGCGCGTTCAGCCTCGGCGCTGTTGCCCGCGGCGGCGGCCGCCTCCAGCTTGGCCCAGAGCTCCTGACGTTTGGCCTCCAGGGACTGCATGCTCACTTGAAGCTCCTCCTGGAAGTTTTCCTGGAGGAAGCTGTAGAGCTCGGTGAGACTCTGGGCCAGTTCCTTTTCCATGCCGGGTTTGTAGGGGATCTGCAGGGGATAGATCTTTTTGAGGCCCTGGTCGTTGGCGAGGAAATAGGCCGCCTTGTCCAGCGATTCTTGGAAGGCCTTGAATTCGTGTTTGAGCAGCTGGGCCCGGAGCACGAACTGCGTGGCCTCCAGGAGGTTGCGTACCGCCGACAAGAGCTTGCCCTGTTTGAGCAGGCCGTAGACATCGTTGAGCTGTTTCTTGGCTTTGAGCACTTCGGCGGACATGGGTGTCTCCTTGGCGTTTAGACCGGGGCGCCGGTTTCCAGCATCCGGGCAAAGCGCGGGAAGAAGGCCTGGCAGTCATGGGGGCCAGGGCCGGCTTCCGGATGATGCTGCACGCAGAAGATGGGTTTTTTCCGGTGGCGGAAGCCTTCCAGGGTCTTGTCGTTGAGGTTGATATGCGTCTTTTCCAGATCGTCCAGGCCCGAGATGTCCACACAAAAACCGTGATTCTGGGAGGAGATGTCGATCTTGCCGGTGGCGAGGTTTTGTACCGGGTGGTTCACGCCGTGGTGGCCGAACTTGAGCTTGAAGCTGCGGCCGCCCAAGGCCAGGCCCAAGAGCTGGTGTCCTAGGCAGATGCCGGCCACGGGGAATTCGTCGCAGAGTTGGCGGATGATGGCGATCTCCTGCGTGAGGGCCGCGGGGTCGCCGGGGCCGTTGGAGAGGAACACGCCGTGGGGAGAGAGCCGTCGCACGGCCTCGGCGGGGAAGCGTGGCGGCACGCCGATGATGGCGATACCGTGCGCCGCCATGAGGCGCAGGATGTTCCACTTGACGCCGTAGTCGTAGACCACCACCCGGAAGCGTCCGCCCTCGGGCCAGCAGGGCAGGCCGTCTTGGCTTTGCGGGGCCGGGACGGGGCCCTGCGGTGTCCAGTGGTACGGCGCCTTGGGGGCGACATGGTCCGCAAGCCCTGCCCCTTCCATGGAAGGAAGGCTGCGGGCCTTGGCCACCAGGGCCGCGGGATCGTCCACCGCCGTGGAGATGATGCCGCGCATGGCGCCGTGGATACGCAGGTGCCGGGTAAGGGCCCGGGTGTCGATCCCCTCCAGCCCCATGACCCCGTGGCGGGAGAGATATTGGGGCAGACTTTCCGTGGCCCGCCAATTGGAGGGCACCGGGCAGCACTCGCGCACGATGAGCGCCGCGCAGTGGATGCGGCCGGACTCCACGTCTTCGGGATTGATGCCGTAGTTGCCGATGTGCGGGTACGTCATGCACACCATCTGGCCAAAATAGGATGGGTCCGTGAGGATTTCCTGATATCCGGTCATGCCGGTGTTGAAGATGACTTCCCCACCGGTTTCCCCCGGTCCGGTGAACGAGGTGCCGGGGAACAGGGTGCCGTCTTCCAGGGCAAGGAGAGCTTTCATGATGCCTGCTCGTTGAGGATGCGGGTTACGGTGTCGATGTCTTCCGGCCGGTCCACCCCAAAACTCATGTGGGGCGTGATGGCCACGTGGATGGGAATGCCGGCCTCCAAAAGGCGCAACTGCTCCAGGCACTCCATGCGTTCCAAGGGACTTTGACCCAGTTTAGCAAACTTTTCAAGAAGCGGCAGCCGGAACCCGTAGAGACCGATGTGTCCGAGGTATTGGGGCTGCGCATCGCGGCCGTACGGGATAGGGGCGCGGGAGAAATACAGCGCCCGGCCGTCGGTGGCGCGTACCACTTTCACGGTGTCCGGCCGTGTGGCCTCATGGGCGCTGATGGGCCGCGCCAAGGTGGTGATGCCCACCTCGGGGCGGGCAAAGGGCGCCACCAGGGCGTCGAGCATCTCCGGGTGGAGCAGGGGTTCGTCGCCTTGGACGTTGAGCACGACGGTGTCCGGCGTGGCCTTGAGGATGCGGGCGGCTTCCAACACCCGGTCAGAGCCGCTGGGGTGATCGGGCCGGGTGCGCACCACGGCCACCCCGAGGTCGCGGGCTGCGGCCTCGATGCGTGCGTCGTCCGTGGCGAGCACCACGCGCCCGACCGCAGGGCTTGCCGCGGCCCTGGTGGCCACGTGCCAGAACATGGGTTTGCCGAGGATGGGCGCCAGGGGCTTTCCGGGAAAGCGGGAACTGGCGTAGCGGGCGGGGATGATGGCAAGGACGTTCATGGTTGGGACAGAGGCTCCAGGAAGGGGGTGAGCAGACGGACGATATGGCGCGCGCCGTCGGCCTGGGCGGCCACGGCTGCGGCAAAGGCCGCGCGCACGGCGTGTCGCGGCGGCGCCGGGAGCAGCAGCGACCGGGCGGCTTCCTGAGGGGTGGCGGTGACCGTCACCCATTGATCGACCACGGGTTTTCCCACCCAGGCGAAGTGTTCCCAGTGCGGGCCGATGGAGGGGAGCACGCCTTGGGCCAAGGGTTCGAGAAAATTGTGACCGCCGCCCACGAAAGTCCCGCCCACGAAGGCGCGGTGGGCCATGGCGTAGGCGGCGCGCAGTTCGCCGAAGCGGTCTCCCAGCAGCACCTCCCCGGGGGCGATGGGGTGGTTTCCCGAGCGCAGCCGAAAGGGGATCCCGGCGCGCTCCAGGTGTCTTTGCCAGGTCGCGATCCGGTGCAGGTGGCGGGGGAAGAGGAGGATGCCCGCCTGGGGGGCCAGGGCGCGCAGATGGGTGATGAGGGCGAGCACCATGTTCTCTTCTTCGGCGCGCACGGAGCCCAGCACCAGGACCGGACTGGTGGCCGCCGCCATCTGGGCGAGGTCTGCGGGAGGGGTTTCCTCGGGGTCCAGGGCCAGGGCGAATTTGAGGCTGGGGATCACCTCCACCTGCGCCTGCGGGAACAGGGCGGCGAAGCGGGCCGCGTCCTGGGGGCTCACGGCGGCGACCAGCGCGGGCCCCATGGAGGAAAACCAGGGGCGAAGGCGCAGGTAGCGGGCAAAGGAACGCCGTGTCATGCGGGCGCTGGCCACGGTAACCGGGATGCGGCGCGCGGCACAGGCCGCAAGGATGCCGGGCCAAAGCTCGGTCTCCAGGAGCACCACGGCCTTCGGCGCGGCCTGGTCCAGCAGGCGCCCCACCAGTGCGGGGTGGTCCCAAGGCTGGTGCCGTACGTGCAGGGTAATCTCTCGCACTGCCGCCTGGGGGGCGCAGGAGGCGAGAAAGTCCCGGCCTTGGGTGGTGGTGGCGGTGGCAAGGATACTGAGGGGCGTGGGGAGCGCTGCCAAAAGCGGGGCCACCAGCCGGCATTCGCCGGCGGAGGCGGCTTGGATCCAGAGTTGGCAACGGGGCGCCGTGGTGCGCATGAGTCGCTCGGCTGCGCCTGCGCGCAGGCGTGGGTGCAGCAGGGCGGGCGCGGCGAGGGTGGCAAGCAGGGCGTAGAGGCGGTTCATGAATGCTTGCGCATCCCCAGACGGATGAGTTCGGCAAGCAGGTCTTCGAAGGAAAGCCCCACAGCCGCGGCCTCTTGGGGCAAAAGGCTCGTGGCGGTCATGCCCGGCAGGGTGTTGGTTTCGAGGATCCAGAGTTTCCCTGCGCCATCCATGAGGAAATCCGAGCGGCTGTAGTCGGCAAGTCCTAACGCCTCATGGGCGGTTTGAGCCATCTCTTGGAGTTTTCGGGTGGTGGCGGCGTCCACGGGTGCAGGGCAGATTTCGTCGCTGGCGCCGGGCAGGTATTTGCTCGCGTAGTCGAAGAAGCTGCCGGCCTTGGGGCGGATGAGGATCGGCGGAAGCGTCTTGCCCTCCAGGACGCCGCAGGTGAGTTCCACTCCGTGGATGCACACCTCGGCGATGAGGTCTTGGCCGAGCACTTCGGGCCGGGCGAGCTGGGTGATGCGCTCGGCCTCATTGTTCACAAAGGCGACGCCGACGCTGGAGCCGCCGCGATTGGGCTTGAGCACCAAAGGATAGGGCAGCCGGGGGTGCCACGAGGCGATCCGGTTGGCGGACACGAACTCCCAGGCCGGGGTGGCGAGCCCGGCACGGACAAAGACGGCCTTGGCCGCGGCCTTGTCCAGGGCGAGCAGCGAACCACGAGGGCCAGCGCCCTGGTAGGGAAGCGGGATGGTCTCGAGAAGGGCCTGCACCAGGCCGTCTTCGCCGGGGGAGCCGTGGAGATTGAGAAAGGCGAAATCCTGGCCTTGTGCGGCGTCGAAGATCCCGTGCAGTCCGCCTTCGGGGTCGAAGCGTCGCACCTGGTGGCCCAGACGGCGCAGGGCGCCCTCGATCTGCTCGGCCCCGAGCAAGGAGACGTCACGCTCCGGGGACCAACCTCCGGCAATCAAAAGGATGTTCATGCAGTGGCACTCCCAAATAGGTGCTCAAGGTGGATTCCAGTTGCCGGGCCTGGGCCCAGGTGCGGTGGATATGCTCCCGGCTTTGAGGGGTGCGGCCGTAGCGCTCCAGGAGATCGGTGAAGCGTTCGTCCACGGAGACGATCTCTTCGTGCCGTACCCGTTTGTCGCTGTACGAGACTACGAGGGGGAGGAAGTGGAGCTCCGGGTCCAGAGCCCCGGGCCAATACACGTGGTGGAGCACCCCTTGCGCCAGGCGCGGATTTCCCGTGCACTCCATGGCCCAGGCCGCCCCCAGCTGGCTGTGGTTGCCGCCGTGGCGGATGCAGTAGGTCTTGCCGAGGTCATGGAGCAGGGCCGCGGCCCGCACCAGGCGCACGGCGTCGTCGGCGCCGAGATCCGCGGCGATGGTTTTGCCTGCGGCGACCGCCAGGGTGGCGATTTCCGTGGCAATGGCCGCCACCTGGGCGCTATGGCGCTCGATGTGCGGCAGCATGTCGTAGGCACGCCACCATGCCTGACACGTTTCGTCCGAAGGGATGCGCCCGCACGGCGCGGCAGGGATGTGGTGGAGCATGGCAGGTCCGTGGGTCATGGGAACTGGCGTTTTCGGCGGGGCGTGGTTGACACGCCCCAAGGCCGACCTTTAGCAGGGTCGCCGGCAAAAGCAAACGCCTGGCGCGCCCTCTATTTCTGGCAGGAGGTCCCATGGATCAGCGTATTGACGGCTTTCACGACCCCGCGTTGTGCCGTTCTTTGGTGGGGGCCATTCGCGAGCGGTTGGCGGGCCGACGCCTCCGTTTCATGGAGGTGTGCGGCACCCATACGGTGGCCATTTTCCGCTCCGGCATCCGCTCGGTGCTCGCGGACGTGGTGGAGCACCTCTCCGGACCAGGGTGCCCGGTGTGCGTCACCCACGACCGCGAGGTGGCGGCATTCTTGGACCTGGCTTCCCGCCCCAAGGTGACCGTGGCCACCTTTGGCGACCTCATGCGCGTCCCCGGCCCCGGGGGGCGCAGCCTCAAGGCCGCGCAGGCCGAGGGCGCCACGGTGAAGATCGTCTACTCTCCGGCCGATGCCCTGGAGTGGGCCGCCGCGCATCCCGAAGAACAGGTGGTGTTCTTGGGCGTGGGCTTCGAGACCACGGCACCGGCGGTGGCAGCCACCCTCCAGATGGCCAAGGCGCGGGAGATCATGAACTTTTCCGTGCTGAGCATGCACAAGCTGGTGCCCCCGGCCCTGGCGGCCTTGGCCGCGGACCCGGACATCTCTCTGGATGCCTTCCTCCTCCCTGGCCATGTCTCGGCCATCATCGGCACCGAGCCGTACCAATTCCTGGCCGCGGAGCACGGCATCCCTGCGGTGGTCGCTGGCTTCGAACCTGTAGACATCTTGGACGCCATCAAGACCCTGGCGGAGATGACTGCAGGCGGCACGGCGCGGGTGGAAAACTGTTATCGTCGGGTGGTGGCGGACGCAGGCAACCCCCGGGCCATGGCCATCTTGGACGAAGTATTCGCCGTCACCGACGCCCCCTGGCGCGGCATCGGCGTCATCCCGCGCAGCGGTCTCGCCCTGCGGCCCGAGTACGCCCCCTGGGACGCCCGCGTGGTGTTCGCCGTGGAAGAGCAGGACGTGCCGCCCATTCCCGGCTGCCGCTGCGGCGAGGTGCTCAAGGGCAAGCTCGCCCCGGACGGGTGCCCGCTCTTCGGCCGGGTCTGCACCCCGGCAGCCCCGGTGGGACCGTGCATGGTGTCCACCGAAGGCTCGTGCGCCGCATACTTCAAATACCGGGTGCGCTAGGCCCGGATAAGGACCACGCTGATGGATCGCATTCTCTTGGACGCCGGAAGCGGGGGCAAGGCCTCGCACCGCCTGATCCACGACCTCTTTTTCCGATTGCTGGGCAACGACTATCTCACCCGCATGGACGACGCCGCCCTCTTGCCCGTCTCCGGGCCTGTGGCGGTGAGCACCGACGGGTTCACCGTGAGCCCGCTCTTTTTCCCTGGCGGCGACATCGGCGCCTTGGCGGTGCACGGCACGGTCAACGACGTGGCCATGCTCGGCGCCCGCCCCCGCTTCCTTACCGCGGCCTTCGTCATCGAAGAGGGCTTCTTGATGGCGGACCTTGAGCGCATCGTCACCTCCATGGCCAAAGCCGCCAAGGAGGCCGGGGTGCTCGTGGTGGCCGGAGATACCAAAGTGGTGCCCAAAGGCGCGGCGGATGGCATGTTCATCACCACCACCGGCATCGGTGAGGTGCTGGTGCAGCCCGCGCCCAGCGGCCACCGCGCAAAGCCCGGGGACGCGGTGCTCGTGAGCGGCTTTCTAGGGGACCATGGCCTGGCCATCATGGCGAGCCGCGAAGGCCTTTCCTTCGACGTGCCGGTGGTCTCCGACTGTGCGAGCTTGAACGGCCTGGTGGAGGCCGTGCTCGCGGCGGTGCCCGAGGTGCACGTGCTGCGCGACCCCACCCGCGGCGGCCTCATCACCACCTTGAATGAAATCGCCGCCCAATCGGGCGTGGAGATCCAGGTGGAGGAAGCGGCCGTGCCGGTGCGGCCGGAGGTGGCTTCCGGATGTTCCTTCTTGGGGCTCGATCCGCTCTATCTCGCCAACGAGGGCAAACTCGTGTGCCTGGTGCCTGAGGCGCATGGCGACGCCGCCCTGGCGGCCTTGCGCGCCCATCCCTTGGGCCGGCACGCCGCGCGCATCGGTACGGCTGCGGCCGGCCCCAGCCGGGTGGTGATCACCACTCCCTTGGGCGGCCAGCGCCTGGCGGATATGCTGGAGGGCGAGCAGCTGCCGCGCATCTGCTGATGTCCGTCTTTGTCGCCCTGGATTTCGAGACCGCGGACGGCAGCCGCGAGAGCGCCTGCGCCGTGGGCGTGGTGCGGGTGGAGGCCGGGCGGGTGACGGCGCGGCTGGCGCGTCTCATCCGGCCCCCGCACCTGACCTTTTCGCCGTTTTGTGTCCGCATCCATGGCATCACCCCGGCCATGGTGGCCGATGCCCCGGATTTTGGGCAATTGTGGCCGCAGATCGCCCCCCTTGTGGCCGGGGCGCGGTTTCTGGCCGCCCACAACGCGGCCTTCGATCGCGGAGTGCTTAGCGCCTGTTGCCGGCACTACGGCATCCCTATCCCGGCATTGCCCTTCGTCTGTACCGTGCGCCTTTCCCGCAAGGCCTGGAATCTTCCTTCGGCAGCCCTGCCTGTGGTATGCAGGCACTTGGGCATTCCTTTGAAGCACCACGACGCCGCTTCCGACGCATGGGCGTGCGCGCGCATCGTTTTGGCCATCCAGAAGGATGCGCCCGAGCTGCTTTCCCCTTATTTCGATCATTCTTGATTTTGGAGAATACGATGCTTTCTTCCAGCGAGATCCGGGCCAAGATCTTTTTGACCATACTGGGTAAATTCCAGTGGAGTGAGCCGCAACGTCACGAAGCCATTCGCGAGTACCTTCTCGTCACGCTTCCTAATATCACCCCGGACGCCGCCACCCGCTTGGCGGAGCTGGTGCCGGCGCTCATGCCCAAGCTCTACGAGAAATGGATTTCCGCATTTGTGGACCGGCTGCTGGAGACCATCCCGGACGCCCAGCTGCAGGTGCTCGTGAGTGGTGGGGAAGAAAACGACGCGGCCTTGTGTCTGGTGTTTCTCATGTTCCTGGAGTCCGCCCGCATGGAGGCGCAGATGGAGGCCGACTTGCGGGAATACGCCGCCGCCCATGCAACCGATCCGGACATGGGCGATCTCGTGGCCCAGTATCTGCGCGCCAAAGTGGCGGAACTGGCCCGGGAGGCCCGGGGGACGGTGCAGTAGATCGGCGCTGCGGGTACCCCTCGGGGTGGTCTGACTGCGGCGTCGTCACAGGGTTCTGCGGCCCAGGGTGCGGTCCACCACCTGGCGGACGTCCGCCAGGCATCAGCGGCCTTTGGGATTGGTGGTGGCGCAGCTGCAGCCGCCCTGGGCCTTTTCGCGCACGATACGTTCCATGATGGTGCTTCGGCCATGGGCCTGGATGTCGGCGACGATGTCGGCCTCGGTATAGCCGAAGCAAAAGCAGATGGTCGGCGATGCGGACACGGGACCTCCTCCGGGATACGGCCATTTTCTCCCCCCATGCTGTGACCTGCTGTCTCCAGGGGCTCAACCAGGAAAATTCCTCCTGATTTTGCTCCTCAGGGATTCCTTCTTGTGCTGTGCCCGCTGGTGGGCATCATGGCGTTTTGCCAGCAATCACAAGGAGGACGACGATGGAGACACGCGACGTATTGGGCGAGGGACTGGCGCGCATGCTCAAGGGTGGGGTGATCATGGATGTGGTGAGCCCGGAGCAGGCGGTGGTGGCGGAGCAGGCCGGGGCCTGCGCGGTCATGGCCTTGGAGCGGGTACCGGCGGATATCCGCGCCCAGGGCGGGGTGGCGCGCATGTCCGACCCTGGGCTCATCCGGGAGATCATGGCTGCGGTGAGCATCCCGGTCATGGCCAAATGCCGCATCGGCCATTTCGTGGAGGCCCGCATCCTGGAGGCCGTGGGCGTGGACTACATCGATGAGAGCGAAGTCCTGACCCCGGCGGACGAATCCCACCATATCGACAAGCGCAGCTTTCGTGTGCCCTTTGTGTGCGGCTGTCGTGACCTGGGTGAGGCCCTGCGCCGCGTTGCCGAGGGGGCGGCCATGATCCGCACCAAGGGCGAGGCGGGCACCGGGGATGTGTCCGAGGCGGTGCGCCATGCCCGCTTGGTACAGGGGGCCATCCGGCGTCTGTGCTCCATGGCCGAGGACGAAGTGGCGGCCTACGCCAAGGAACTGCGCGCTCCGCTGGATCTGGTGTGGCAGACGCGAAAACTCGGCCGCTTGCCGGTGGTGCATTTTGCCGCGGGCGGCATCGCCACGCCGGCGGATGCGGCACTCATGATGCACCTGGGCATGGACGGGGTGTTCGTGGGCTCCGGCATCTTCAAGAGTGCGGACCCGCAGGCCCGCGCCCGGGCCATTGTCCAGGCGGTCACGCATTTTGCCGACTTTGAGAAACTCGCCGAGATCAGTGCCGGCCTGGGCGAGGCCATGAGCGGCGTGGCGGTGCAGCAATTGGCGGACGCGGCCCGCCTGGCGCAGAGGGGCTGGTGATGCGCATCGGAGTGCTGGCCCTGCAAGGGGGCTTTGCCGAGCACGCCGCGGCCCTTGCGCGTTTGGGCATCGCGCACCGGCAGGTGCGTGTCCCCAAGGACCTGGAAGGAATCTCCGGCCTCATCATCCCCGGCGGGGAGAGTACGACCCTGGGCATCCTTGCCGTCGCCGGCGGGCTCGTGGAGCCGCTGCGCTCCTTTGCCGCCACGCGGCCGGTATGGGGGGTGTGCGCGGGGCTGGTGTTCTTGGCCCGGGATCCGGGGCGCCATCAGACCACGTTGGGGGTGATGGACATCCAGGTGGCGCGCAACGCCTATGGCCGCCAGCGGGAGAGCTTTCAGGCCGAGGTGCAGGTGGCGGACCTGGGAGCCTTCCCTGGGGTGTTCATCCGCGCCCCGCGTCTGGTGGCCTGGGGGGAGGCCGTGGTCCCCTTGGCCTGGCGTGGGGATGAGGTGGTCGGCGTGCGTCAGGGAATGATTTGGGCCACGGCCTTTCACCCGGAACTCACCGCCGACACGCGCCTGCACGCCCTGTGGGCGCAGCTGTGCCGTTGACAGGGGGGCGTTCCTCGCGCACCTCTGCCTGCCAAGAAATGCGTGCGGAGGTCGCTATGTCCCTTTTGATCCGTGGCGCCCTGCTCCCCGAAGGGGTGCGGGACGTGCTCATCGAAGATGGCCGCTTTGCCGCCATCGCCCCGGAGATTTCCCAGCCGGCGGACGAGGTGCTGGACGCCCGCTCCTTGGCCCTGTTCCCGTCCTTCTCCAATGGTCATACCCATGCGGCCATGACGCTCCTGCGTGGCTACGCCGACGACATGGAGCTCCATTCCTGGCTCTCCACCAAGATCTGGCCCTTTGAGGCCCACTTGAGCGCCGAAGACGTCTATTGGGGGGCCAAGCTCGCCTGCCTGGAGATGATCAAGACCGGCACCACCTTTTTCGTGGACATGTACTGGCACCCGCGGGCCACGGTCCGCGCCGCCGTGGAGATGGGACTGCGCGCCGGGGTGTGTGGGGCCTTTTTCGACTTTGGCGACCCGGCACGGGCCGAGGCCATGCGCCGGCAGGTGACCGATCTCTACGAGCAGAGCCTGGGGGATCCGGAGTCCGTATTTTTCGTGGTGGGCGCTCATGCCATCTACTCGGTGTCGGCGCCGTCGCTGGTGTGGCTGTCGGACTTTGCCCGGGAGCGTGGTCTCATCCTGCACCTGCATCTTTCCGAGACGCGCAAAGAGGTGGAAGACTGCGTGCGGGAGCATGGGGTGCGGCCGGTGGTGTACCTGGACCGCCTTGGGGTGCTCGGCCCGCACGTGGTGGCGGCCCATGGCATCTGGCTGGACGACACCGAGCGGGAACTGTTGGCCTGCCATGGGGTAGGCATCATCCATAACCAGATCTCCAACATGAAACTGGCGTCCGGTGCCTTGGATTACAATGCCTTGCGTCGTGCCGGGGTGCGGGTGGGCCTGGGCACCGACGGCTGCGCGTCCAACAATAACCTCGATATGCGCGAGGAGATGAAGATTTCGTCCTTGCTCGCCAAGCTTTTGAGCGCGGACCCGTGCGCCTTGCCGGCGGCGGAGGCCCTGCACACCGCCACCCGCGGCAGTGCGGAGATCTACGGCCAGGAATGTGGCCGTCTTGCCGTGGGAGCGCCGGCGGATTGTATTTTGGTCAATCTGAACGACCCGCGCATGACTCCGGTCCACAACGTGGTTTCCAATTGGGTGTATAGCGGAGGCCGCGTCCTCTATACCATCTGCGCGGGGCGGATCCTCATGCGCGACGGCGTGGTGGACGGTGAAGACGAGATCCTGCATGAGGCGCGAAGATGCGCCGCCCGCCTGTGCGAGAAGGCCCAATGCACCCCGTGATCATCGTCTATACCGGAGAGGGCAAGGGCAAGACCTCGGCCTGCGTGGGCCAGGCGGTGCGGGCCCGAGGACACGGCATGACCGTCGCCTTCGCCCAGTTCATGAAGCGTCCCCATCAGGCCGGGGAGCAGCGCCTTTTGGCCGAGCTTTTGGGCGAGCGTTTTTATGCCGGTGGGATCGGGTTTTTGCGCCGCAGCGAGGATTTTCCCGCCCACCGCGCCGCAGCGCAAACGACCCTTGCCTGGGCGCACGCCCAGGTGGATTCCGGCTGCCAGGTGCTCGTTTTGGACGAGGCCGTCTATGCCTTGGGCTACGGGCTGCTGGAGCGCTCGGAGCTGGAGGCCGTGCTCGACGCCGCTCGTGCCGCTGCCTGCCATGTGGTGCTCTCGGGCCGCGGGGCGCCGTCGTGGCTGGTGGCCCGGGCCCATATCGTCACCGAGATGCTCCCGCTGCGCCACGCCTACGCCGAGGGTGTTGCGGCGCAGGCCGGGGTGGAGTTCTGATCGTTACGGCAACGGGCGCGACGGGGGAGCGATGATGGCCTGGCCGCAGTGGCGGCAGGCGCCGTCGCGAAGGGCCATTTCCGCCACGTGAAATCCCAGGCGGCGGATGACGGTGTGCCCACAGCCTGGGCAGATGGTGTCTTCCAGTCCTGCTTCCCGCACGTTTCCCACGAACACAAAGTGGAGTCCCGCGGCCCGGCCGATGTCGCGCGCCCGCAGCAAGGTGGCGCGGGGTGTGGGCGGCACGTGGGGCATTTGGTGGCAGGGGTGGAAACGGGAGACGTGCCAGGGGGTGTGGGGCCCGAGTTCCTGGGCAAGGAAGCGGGCGATGCTGGTGAGCTCCGCGTCACTGTCGTTATGGCCGGGGATGACCAGGGTGGTGACCTCCACGTGCCAGCCCATGCGCCGCATGGCCACGAGGTTTTTCTGTACCGTGACCAGACGGCCGCCGCAGATATTGCGGTAGAAGCCCTCGCTTCCGGCCTTGAGGTCGATGTTGGCGGCGTCGATGCGTCCGCCAAGGAGCTTCAAGGCCTGGGGGCTTTGAAAGCCGTTGCTCACCAGCACCGTGGCGAGGTGACGCTGCCGGCACTGGTCCGCCGTGGCCACCACAAGCTCGAGGAACACCGTGGGTTCGGAGTAGGTGAAGGCCACCGAGGCGCAGTCCAGGCGTCGGGCGGCCTGGGCCAGCTCGGCCGGGTCCACTTCGTCGCCCTGGATGGGGCCGCGCACGCAGGAAAGGCTCCAGTTTTGGCAGAAATGGCAATGGAAGTTGCAGCCCTGGGTGCCCAGGGAGAGGGTCGTGGTGCCTGGCAGAAAATGGAAGAGCGGCTTTTTTTCGATGGGATCCACGTGGAGGGCGGCCACCCGGTAGCCCACCAGGGAAACCAATTGCCCTCCTTCGTTGGCGCGCACCTGGCAGCGGCCGCGCGCACCTGGACTCAGGCGGCAGAAATGTCCGCACGCCTGGCAGAGGACGTTGCCTGCGGCAAGGGGCTTTCCAAGCAGGGCCGGGCGCATGGGCTACTCCGTGGCCGGCAGGAGCACGCGGGGCGGCCTGGGCGCAGGCGGCTGCACCTCCAGATCCAAGTGAAGCTCGGGGGCCAGAAGGATGGAACGCTCTTGGCGGGGTGCCTGCGGGGTGACGCGAATGAACTCTTCCGTGGCGTTGTCGGTAAAGAGAATGGTCCTCTGGTCGAAAAAGCCCTGGGTTTCGGCTTGGGGAGTACTTTCCATGACGATGCCTTGGGCGAGGGCCCAAGGGGCGGCAGTCAGGGCGAGGAGCAGAGCCGCAAGGCAGACCTTTGCTTTACTTGAAGGGGTGGGACGCGTATTCATGAAAGCCTCCTGGGGCGTTGACGTACCAAGCGTATCCGATGCCGCCCCATGGTAGCAAGAGGGAGGGAGTTATGGAACATCGAGACCAAGCCTACAAAGCCGCCGGTGTGGATATTCAGGCAGGCAATGCCTTGGTGGAGCGCATCAAGAAGTATGTAGCCTCCACCCGCACTAAAGGAGTGATTGGGGATTTGGGCGGCTTTGGCGGACTCTTCAAGCCGCTGCTCGCCAACTACCGCGATCCGGTGTTTGTTGCCGCCACGGACGGCGTGGGGACCAAGCTGCGCATTGCCTGGGACCTGGGCCGCCATGACACCATCGGCATCGACCTTGTGGCCATGAACGTCAACGACATCGTGGTGCAAGGGGCCAAGCCGCTCATCTTTTTGGATTACTTTGCCACCGGCAAGCTGGACGTGGACGTGGCCGAGCAGGTCATCGCCGGCATCGCCGAGGGCTGCCGTCAGGCAGGCTGCGCCCTCATCGGCGGCGAGACCGCGGAGATGCCGGATTTTTACCGCCCGGGCGAATACGATCTCGCCGGGTTTTGCGTGGGGATCGTGGACAATGACCGCATCGTGGACGGCTCTTGTGTGGGCGTGGGCGATGTCGTCATTGGCTTGGCCTCCAGCGGGATCCACTCCAATGGCTACTCGTTGGTGCGCAAAATCGTGGCGGAGAGCGGTGCTCGTCTGCAAGACCCGCTCGCCGACTCGGACCAGAGCTTGGGTGCGGCGCTGCTCACCCCCACGCGCATCTACGTGGATGTGGTGCTCCACCTGCTGCGCGACTTCGAGATCCACGCCATGGCCCACATCACGGGCGGCGGCTTCTACGACAATATTGCCCGGGTGCTGCCCCGGGGCACCATGGTCCACATCGCTTTTGGCGCCTGGCCCGTGCCGCCGGTCTTCCGCTGGCTGCGTGAGCATGGAAGGCTGTCCTGGGAAGAGATGCTCCAGATCTTCAACTGCGGGGTGGGGTACGTGCTCATGGTCAAAAAGACCCTGGCCGAGGAGATATTGGATCGTCTTCATGCCCTGCACTGTCCTGGCTGGATCATCGGCGAGGTGCGGGAGCGGCCCGAGGGCGCGGCGGCGGTGCATATCGCCCTATAGGCTTTTTCTTCTCCTTGGAACACAAACCACCGAAGGCGCCGTACGGCGCCTTCGATTTTGAGAGCATGGGTCAGGAACCGGTCTTCGGGCGTGTGCCCTCGGCCGGGGGCGTGTCGCCGGCGCCCGCACCATGGAGGAGCTCAAGGGAACCGGCCCTCGGGCTTGTGCCCTCGGCCAGGGGCGTGTCCTTTCCCTTTGCCGTGTCCTGGGGCGGGATGCGGGCTGCCGGTAAAATTGCGCAGCCAGGGGTCGTCGCCGGCCTTGAGGGCGTGGAACTCCTGCGATCCCGGCTTGATGCCGAGGCTTTGGGCGAGAGCCCCCCAGCCAAGCGGGCGCTGCTGGCGATAGCTATCGAGGATGATGGGCAAAGGTCGGCGGGTGAGCTCGGCGAGGCGCAAGACGAGGTAGGCGTCCGATGGCCGGTGCGTGGTGCCGAGGACCATGCGCAGTTGGGCATCATTCGTGCCGAAGCGCATGCGCAGCTGGCTCTGGAAGTCCAGGGGATCGGCCTGGGCGCGCAGATCCAGGGGAGAAGACCACGCCAAGTCCTCGGCCGTGGCCGAGTGCCCAGGGACGAAAAGGGCGCAGGTGAGCAAGAAGAGGACAAGATATTCCGCGCGAAGGTGAGAGCGCATCCAGGTATCCTCGAGGTGTTGTGATGATAGGAAGCATGTGCTGCGTCAGGGCCGGGGGAAGCCCGGCCCCAGCGTATCAGAGTTTGCGGTAGCAGAACCACCAGTCGAAGCTGTCGGCCTGGCCGGTGCGTTCGGTGGCGGTTTTCACGTCCTTGGCCGGGGGGATGATGACCTTGTCGCCGATGAGCTCGTTGTTGGGCCAACCGGCGGGGATGGCCACGCCGTGGGCATCGGAGGTCTGCAGGGCTTTGACGCAGCGCAGGATCTCATCCATGTTGCGGCCCACTTCCTGCGGGTAGTAGAGCATGATGCGCAAGATCCCCTTGTCGTCCACGATGAAGACCGCACGCACGGTGTTGGTGCCTTTTCCTGGATGCACCATGCCGAGTTTGGCGGCAACGCGGCCCATATCGTCGGCGATGATGGGGAACTGGATCTCTTCTTTGAGCTGTTCGCCAATCCACTGCACCCATTTGATGTGCGAAAACACCTGATCGATGGACAGGCCGATGAGCTCGCAGTTCATGGCCTTGAATTCCGGATAGCGCTTCTGAAAGGCCACGAATTCCGTGGTGCATACCGGGGTGAAGTCCGCTGGGTGGGAGAAGAGGACGAACCATTTGCCTGCCATGGCCTCCGGCAACTTCATGGTGCCGTGGGTGGTGACCACTTCCATTTCCGGAAAGGCTTCGCCGAGCAGAGGAATACCAGACATCGCGTTTCTCCTTGTTTAGATGGTTGCGGATGGAGCGGAAGATTCCTGGGTGAGCAACCGGCCGGAGCGGGTCCAGGCCAGGATGCCGCCGGCCAGGGATTTGACATTGGCATAGCCGTGCTGCCGCAAAAACGAACCGGCCATGTTGGAACGGTAGCCGGAGCCGCAGTAGACCACGATCTCCTCATCGGTGGGCAGGGTGCAGCAGGCGGCGAGGATTTCGGTGAAGGGTTGGTGTTCGGCCCCGGGGATGCGTCCGGCGGCCCATTCCTGGGGCGTGCGCACGTCCACGAGCCGGGGCGGCTGGCCGCCTTTGAGGCGTTCGGCCAGTTCATGGGCGTTGATTTGCGTGAGGCGATGCACCGGACGGCCGGCGTTGATCCAGGACTGGATGCCGCCGGCCAGGTATCCGAGAATGTTGTCGTAGCCGATGCGGATCAGCTCGGTGCGCATGGTGGCAAAGCCTGCGGCGTCGGCGACCACGAGGAGGATCTGCGCCTTGGGGTCCACCACCATGCCCACCCAATTGGCCAGGGACTTTTCCAGACCGATGTTGAGGGCCCCGGGGATGTGCCCACCGCCAAAGGCCACGCCGTCCCGAGCGTCGATGATGACGGCCCCGGCCTCCATGTGGCGGGTGAACTCGTCCACGCTCAAGGCAAGCTCGCGCGGGCAGCGCTCGAGCAGTGGTGCCCCTTTGGCGTTGGTGGCGATGATGTGGGTGAAGCTCTTGGGGCGCACGGGAAAATCCTGGCGCATGGCCGCGGCAAAGGCCTCGAGAGAGTCGAACTGCAGGCGCGGATTGTGGCGGCGTTCATAGCCCAGGGTGGTGCTGGTCTTGGGACTCATGCCCTTGCCGCACAGGGAACCGGAGCCATGGGCCGGGTAGACCTCCAGGTGATCGGGCAGGGCGCCGAGCTTCACGAACAGGGAGTGGTAGAGGTTGGCGATCTGCTCTTCGAGTACGGCCTCGCCCACGAGGTCCGGTCGCCCGATATCGCCCACAAAGAGCAAATCCCCGGTGAGGATGAGCCAAGGTTCGGCAGAGCGGGCCAGGTCCGAGACCAGGATGGAGAGGGAGTGGGGCGTGTGCCCTGGGGTGTGGATGACCTCGAGCCGGGCCGATCCGGCTGTGAGCACCGTGCCTTCCGGCAGGGGGGTGAACGGGAAAGAGACCGGGGAGTCCGGGTGCATGGCGATGGGCGCACCGGTGCGGGCCGCCAGCTCATGGGCGCCGGAGACGTGGTCGGCGTGCACGTGGGTATCGATGATGCAGGTGATGCGCATTCCTTCGTCGCGGGAGATCTGCAGATACTCGTCGACGTCCCGCTTGGGGTCCACGACGATCATTTCTCCTGCGGCAGGGCAGCCCAGCACGTAGGAAAAACATCCGAGGCCAGGGACGCGGATTTGTTGAAAATACATGGGATACTCCTTGGTAGGGTTCGTGACGTCAAATTCTTATTGAGAACTTTTAGTAGTTGTCAAGGTTTTTCAAAAAACAGCGGAAGGCTTGGGGAGGCCAAGATATGGCGTCCTGGAATCGTCTCAAGCCTGGGGACGACTTTGACAGGTGTGTACCCCTTTTTGCCGGGTATTGTCAAAAACTGGAGGAAAGCGGGAGGAAACGGAGTGTTTGTCAGCCGGCAAGATCCACCAGGGTGCCGGTGGAGCGCAGCAGCAAGCGCAGGAAGACTTCTTCGATGGACAGGGTGGGGGTGACGCGCCGGGCCTCGGCGGCCTGGGCCAGGAGGTCCGATTGGGCCTGGAGCTGGCTTGCGTGGCCGGTGAGGTTTTCCTTACGGCGCGTGTAGATGTCCGCCAGGGTCTCGGTGCCGGTGATGGCGGAAGACAGGGCGGTGATGGCATTTGCTCGGGCCGTGGGGTTGCTCAAATCGGCGTTGATGGTGGCCCAGTCGAGGACACTGGTATCGTCGAGGCGCTGGAAGGCGATGGAAAAGCCGTCTTGGGGCAGCCCCTGGATATAGACCCGGCCTTGGGCGTCGATGCGGTCTGTGGGCCAGGAGCTGCCGTTGAGCAGGGGAATGCCGTTATACTGGGTGGTATCCACGATGCTTTGGAGCTTGGCGAAGAGGGTGTCGTACTGCGTCTGGGCCACGGCGGCGGAGATATCGCCGGCGTCCACGGCATCGGCGAGGTCTTTCATCTCCTGGAGGATGTTCTTCATGCTCCCTACACTGCTGGCCGCCATGCCCACCATGCTGGCTGCCTCGCGCACGTTGCGGGCGTTTTGGCCGATGCTGCGGGAGTCCGCCCGCAGCCGACCGGTGATGGCCTCGTCGGAGGGGTTGGTGAGGGGGATCAGCGGAGGTTTCCCGAGGACCATGCGCCGCAGGTTGGCCCCCACGGTGGAGCCCTGAAAGTACACATTGAGCAGCCAGTCCTGCTGCCAGAGGGTGTTGGCGGTGTCGGCGATGAACAGGCGTTCGAAGTTGGTCAGGGCCATAGGGCGTTCCAGGGGATGCAGGTGCACGTCCCTTATCGGCAGGACGCGGAAGATCTTTACCCGTGGTCGTAGCGCACCCATTCGAGGCACAGGCCCTGGGCAGGGGCGGTGCTCGGCGCGGCCTTGCGGTCACGGGCTGCCAGGATGTCCGGCACGGCTGTTTCAGGGATGCGGCCCCGGCCCACGGCCACGAGCAGTCCCACCAGGTTGCGCACCATCTGCTTGAGAAATCCATTGGCCTCAAAGCGCAGGGTCCATTCCCAGGGGGTCGGGCCTGGGGTGCGGGTGATGGCCGTCAGGGTGCGGCAGGTATCCTGCACCGGGGTGCCGGCGTTTTGGAAGCTGGCAAAGTCGTGGGTGCCCACGAGGTGGCGGGCGGCCGCGTCCATGGCCGCGAGGTCCAGAGGGCCGGTGGCCCAGGTGAAGGGCCGGCGCTGGGGGAGCACAAAGGCCGGCTCGGTCCACAAGGTATAGCTGTATTCTTTGGCGGTGGCGCTGAAGCGGGCATGAAAGTCCGCATCCACTTCGCCGGCTTCGCGCACGCAGATGTCGCCGGGCAGCACCGCGTTGAGGGCCCGCTGCCAGGGGATGTGGCGTTTTTCGTGGGCGACGTCGAAATGGGCCACCTGCCCCACGGCGTGGACCCCGGCGTCGGTGCGGCCCGCCCCATGCACGCGCGTGGGGACGCCCACCAGGCGCTCGAGGGCGGCTTCCACGGTCCCTTGCACCGTGGGGCCGAGGGCCTGGAGTTGCCAGCCATGGTAGTGGGTTCCGGTGTAGGCCAGGATGAGGCGGATGCGCGGCACTACTGGGTCCCGAAGGGCGTTTGCAGGCGGGTGAGGGCCTCGGAGAGTTTGGCCGCCTTGTCCGGCCGCACGGTGGAGAGGATTTCTCCGGCCTTGCGTCCGGTCATGCCTGCCAGGATTTTGACGGCGATGGCTTCGTCCAGAGATTCCAGGGTCTGGCCTGCCTGCTGTGGCTTCATGTTGCTGTAGACGTCCACCAGGTGGCGGATCTTTTCGTCCTTGAGCACGTCGGCCTTGTCGAGCATCGCCTGCACCTGGGCTTGGAGGGCCTTGAGCTCCTGGAGTTTGCGGTCCAGCTGTTCTTCTAGGGCGCGCAGGCTGGCCTCTTTTTGGTTCAAGGCCTGTTCGCGCTCGCGCAGTTCCTGGAGCCGCACGGGGAGCGGCGTGTCATCGGATGCGTTGGCGGGCGAGGCGGCGGGGGCGGCTGGGGCCGGCGGCGCCGAAGCATTGTCCTGCGCAGCTTGAGCGGGTGCCGGCAGGGACGGGGCCCAGGCGAGGGTCGCAATGGCGCCAAGCTTCACCAGGGCCAAGAGCGCCAGCAGGGCGAAAAGCCTAGTCATCCCGACGGCAGTATGCCAGGGTCGCGGTTTCGTCGAGGGCACATTGATCGCGGCGGTTTTCTTCATAGGTGTGTCGCTGCAGGTGGCGGTGGCGGAGTTTGTCCACGAGGCGGCGCTCCATGGAGCGCTGCTGGAGTTGTTTTTGGCAGGATGCGACGGCTGCAGCCAGCTCGTCAAGGCGGCGCAGACTGGCGGCGCGTTGTTCGGTAAGGCGTTGGATATAGGGCTGCCAGAGCCAGAAATCCGCCGCACGCCGGGCCTCCTGCAAGAGGCCCAAGCGTGCGGTTTCCAGGTCCTCTTCGAGGCGCTTCAGGCGCAGGCGTTCCATGGCCAGGGCGCTTTCCGCTTGGGCCAGGGCGAGTTTGGCCTCGTCTTCGAGGCGCTCGCGGTAGTTCAGGACTTGCTGCAGACGGAAGCGAAAGGGCGGCATGGACAGCTCCAGAAGGTGGTTGCCGAAGACTTTAGCAAGATTCGTGCACGCTGCGGCGGTATGCGTGGGTTTCTTGAAGGCTGCTGGGATCAGCGGCTGGGCGGCGAAAAAAGCGCGGGAAGCGGCGCCGTGGGGCGTTGCCGTTCGTAAAGGAAGAGATGCCCATAACGGGCGCGAAGGAAATAGCTGTCAGGTCCCGCATCATATGCCCCGAAGCCGTGCGAAACGCTTCGAAGCATACCGGCTCCTTGAGCGCTTGTTCCAAGGCCGGAAAGCATTGAAGGATGGAGCGGAGCCATGCCCAGGATTCATGCCAATGCCCGAACGACACCCCGGATTCGCCGTGAGATCCAACAAGCGCTCGCTTCGGTCAGTCACCGCGTCAACGTCAAATACCTGCCGCAAATGCCCGATGAGGCGCAGCGCCGCTACCTCTTTGTCGCGATCGATCGGGCAACGCGCTGGGTCTATTTGGAAATCCACGAGAATAAGAGTGCTGAAGCCGCGACACGCTTTCTCGCAAACGCCATTGCCAACGCTCCATTTGTAGCGCGTACGGTTCTCAAAGGAGTTCACCGACCGCTTTTGCGCTACTGGCGAACGCCAACCTACGGGACGCCATTCGTTTAATCAGCTCTGTGGTGAGAAACGCATTGTGCATCGGCTCATCCAACCCCGCCATCCGCAAACCAACGGGATGGTAGAACGCTTCAACGGCCGCATTGCCGAGATTCTACGCGCTGAGCGCTTTGTTTCGGCAGCCGACCTGCAAGAGACGCTCATGCGATACCTCTGGGCGGACAATCACCACATTCACCAACGCGCTTTAGGCCACAGGACACCTATTGAGAAACTCCGAAGGTGGCAAACAAAGCAACCAAAGTTGTTCGTTTCAAAAGTAATGTCCCGGGTCCACACAAGGCCCAACATTGGACAAGGAAGAATATGGACCGTTTGTCGAGAGGGTTCAGTCGGTCAGCGGGGCCGACGGGGAAGACGGGGCGGCCTGGTGCGCCATGTGCGCCGGGATGGGGGCGGCCACCACCTCGCCGCGCACGGTCACGCTCCCCTGGACGGAGATCTCCACCTGCACCACGGCCTTGCGGCCGCGACGTTCCGTGAGACGGGCGGTCAGCTCGAGGGGCGGCCCGAGAGGGGTGGGGCAGAGGAACTGGACCTGCAAGGAGGCGGTCACCAGCCGCGGCGGATGCCGGGGATCATCGGCGATGGCCGCCGCCGCGGTGGCCACGCCGTGGCAGTCCACCAATGAGGCCAAAAGCCCGCCATAGACGAACCCCGGCACAGCGGTGTGTTCGGGCTTGGGGGTAAAGGTGGCGCGGCCGACGGCACCGTCCCAGAAAGTGGCAACCCCCAGGGCCTGGGGGTTGCTTACCCCGCATCCGTAGCAGCACTGGTACTGCGGGGGGTAGCAGCTTTGGATATGGAGAGGTTCCATGGGAGAGCGATCCTTGTGGAGACGAAGATGGTGGGCCCACCAGGGCTTGAACCTGGAACCATCCGGTTATGAGCCGGGGGCTCTGCCAGTTGAGCTATGGGCCCGCTGTGGCCGCGCTGGTTAGGGCGCGGCCTGGGGGAGCGTCAAGGCTGTTTGCGCCGTTTTTTGACGTAGTCGATGGCGGATCTGGCGGCGATGGCCCCTTCGCCCACAGCCACACTGATTTGGAGAAAGCGCCCGACACAGTCGCCGGCGGCGAAGACCCCAGGGACGTTGGTGCGCTGCTCGCAGTCGGCCTCCAAAAAGACCCCGTTGCGCGTCAGCCCCAGGGTGTAGGCAAAGTCCGAGGAGGAGGCCTCCCCCATGGCCACGAACAGACCGTCCACGTCCAGGGTGGTGCCGTCATCGAAGCGCACCTGCTCCAGGAACTTGTCGCCTTCCAGGGCCTGGATGCTCGTGGTGCGGATGGGGATGTTCGCCTCTTCCAGGCGGCGGCGGAAATCCGCGTTCATGGCGGGTTCTTTCCCTTGGGTGCACAGGGTGACCTTGAGGGTGTATTGCAGCAGCTCCAGGGCCTGGTTGGCGGCGAAATTGCCTTCTCCCACCACGAGCACGGGCTTGCCGCGCACGAAATAGCCGTCGCAGCTCACACAATAGGATACGCCCTTGCCCTCGAAGCGGGCAAGGTCCGGGATATTGGGCCGCACGCGGGACACGCCCGTGGCGAGGATGATGGCCTGGGCATGGACCGTGCCGGCTTCGGTCACCGCTTCGAAGCTGCCGTCGTCGAGGAGGTGGATGGAGAGCACCCGCTCGCAGCGGATTTCCGCCCCGAACTTGGCCGCCTGGATGCGGCCGCGCTCGATGAGCTCCTTACCCGAAATGGTCTCGGTAAAGCCGAAGTAGTTGTCGATGGCGTAGTCTCCGGCCACCTTGGGCGCGCAGCCCAGAATGAGCGTATCCATGCCGGCGCGGGCGGTGTAGATGGCGGCGGAAAGTCCGGCCGGGCCCTGGCCGATGATGAGAACGTCTACGTGTTGGTCCACACGAGCCTCCTTAAAATTTGTAGCCGATGGTGCGCAAGAATGCCCGGCGCTTCTCCACGTCGTCCGGGCCTTCCACGCCCTTGGGAGAAAATCCGTCCACCACGCCGAGAATGCCCCTACCCTGATCGGTCTTTGCCACGATCACCTGCACGGGGTTGGCGGTGGCGCAGAAAAAACGCACCATTTCAGGCACCTGTCTGAGGGTGCGCAGGATGTTGATGGGGTACATGTCCCGCAGAAAGAGGACGAAGCTGTGCCCCGCGCCAATGGCCAAGGCATTGTCCCGGGCCAGGGCGATGAGTTCGTCGTCCGTTCCGGTAAGCCGTACCAGACAGCGGTCCGAGGCCTCGCAAAAGGCCAGACCAAAGCGGGCCCGCGGCACGGTGCTCACGATGGCCTCGTGGACGTCCTCCACGGTCTTGATGAAATGGGACATGCCGAGGATGACGTTGTCTTGGGCCGGATTGTGGATGGGGACGAGGGAGAGCTCCATGGGTGCTCCTTAAGGTTTGGGGGTTGCGGTGCGCACCGGGCGGTCCAGGGGGCGCAGGGCGTCGAGGATGACGGCCTCGGGGTTGTCCACATTCTTGGCCCGCAGGACCTTGACCAGTTTTTCGTACCACGTATCCAAATCCACGTAATGGGCGATGGATTTGTATTCCGGCAAGGTCATCACCGAGGAATACACGGGGTTGTTGAATGCGTCGTGCCCGTTGAGCACCACCACGGAGAAGCGGCGATCGTCGGCGGTGAAGTCGAGGCGACACTCTTTGATGTCCGTGTTGGCGATGGTGCTGAGGTTGGTGATGGATTTTGCCCGGCTGAAGACCCCGGCGAGGATGCGTAATGCCTCCTGCTTCATATCGGTGAGGATCTCGCGTTCGCTCAGTTCGATGAGCAGGATGGATTTGTTGAGCTCGTAATAGAGGTCATCGAAGAGGTTGCTTCTTTTGAGCTCTTCGTAAAGGGCCTCGAAGTCTGCGTCTTCCGCGCGGCGGAAATGGCTCATGCTCGGCCGTTCGTGCTGGATGGCCTCGAAGTTGTCGCACACAAAGGGGACGATGGACGTGGTCTCGTAGAGATAGAACTCGAGGCCCACGGCCCCTTCTTCCTCCAGGATGGCGGAGACGGACAGGTCGGCCAGGAGGATCTGGCCGTTGTCCAAATCCAGGCCGTGCTCGGGGTAGAAGGACGCACACCGCGGGTCATCGCGGTCGAGCACGTAGTTGTAGATGGGGTACACCATGCCGTCTTGCTCATGGATGGCCAGCTCCTGCCAGGAGGCAAAGCGGGTGGCCACCATGTGCTCAAAAACCTTGCGGATGAACTTTTTGAGACAGACGGTGAAGAGCTTGAGCTCTTTGGCTCGGCCTTCGGGAAGCACCGCGGTGTCTTCGGAATCTTCGAGATACATGCTTTGATCCTTGCAAGCAGGGCGTGGGGCCGTGGCCGGAATGGTTCTAGGGAGAGGACGATGGGGTGTCAACGCCGGTACGCGTGCAAAAACGCGTTCTTGGCGGAAGATGCGTGTCCGGCGCAAGCGTTCGAGGCCGCCTTGACGGGGGGCAGGGTTTTCTCCAAAAGGCCGCGGCCACGAGGAGGAGTCTATGCAATTGGAATTGGAGTTTCCCTTGGCTTGGGAGTTTCGCGTGATCGCCGAGGACACCCCCGCCACCCAAAGCGCCATCGGCAAGGTGCTCGACCGCTATGGGTATGCGCAGCGTCCGGTGCGCGGCCGCGCTTCCCGGGGCGGGAAATACGTCACCTACAGCGTGCGGGTGGTGGTGCCGAGCCGCGACCACTTGGACGTCCTGGCCCACAGCCTTTCCTCCTGTCCGGGGGTGCGCTTCTTGCTGTAGCCCGTTGCTCTTGGCCCGCTTTGTGCTTTTCTTCCAGGCAAACGGCAATCCTTGCCGTGCGGAGGAAAGCCCATGACCATCGCCCCCCTGGCCGCCCTTGGCATTGCCAATACCGCGTTTTCGTTGATCCGCTCCCTTACTGCTTCGGCTGCCGCTCCCAAGGCGCACGCCTCGGCGCCCGTCCCTTCGCCATGGCATGCAGCAGCAAGCCGTCTCGATGTGCGCGCTGCCACCCCGGCAGAGCTTGCCCAGGTCGCCCAGGCGCTGTGTGACGCCGGGGTCATCACCGTGGAGCAATGCGCGACGTTGTCCCAAGACCCTGCCGCCGGGGCCGGTGGACTTCGCACCCGCGCCGATGCCGCCGGGCGGGTGGACTGGATAGCGGAATTCGAGGCCCGCCTTGCCCATGCCACGACCCAAGGCAACAGCCTGATGGCCGACCGCCTGGAGTCTGCCTTGGGTGTCCTCCAGCGTCTGGCCGCAGCCCGTCGCGGGCCGGTGCACGCCGTGGCGTGACGGATGCACCGCCCTGCCCCATGGCGGGTCTGTTCGGAAAAGCCCCTTCCGGACAGACCCGTTTGTTTTTTGCGTGGTTGCCAAGGGAGGGCGTTGCGGTGGAGGCGGATACTCGATATGGATGATCTCAAGGCCGCGAGTTGTATCCGCGTCTGGAGCGCGGCGCGTCCGTTGGGAAAAGGGGCTGCTCAACAGCACCACATAGGGACCTATGGAAAATATCTGTTCTGCACCGCAATTGCGTGAGGCCGAGGCGGGCGGCCAAGAGGCCTATACGCTGGAGCAACTCTCCCAGTACTGCACCGCCGCGGATTTGGGGTTGGAGTGCGCCTGCTCCAAGCGCCAGGAGATCAAGATCGGCACGGGCACGACGAGTCGCAAGGAAGAGAGCACCGTCTACTACTATGCCCGGCAGGTGGACGACGATGTCTTGGCCCTGCAGACCCTCAACGACCATTGGCTGCCGGTGGGCAAGCCTCAGGAGATCACCCTTGCCGAGTTGGTGACGCAGTACCAGCCGGAAGTGGACGTCTTTCTCAAGAAGATCCGGCCGGCCATGGTGGAGCTGCGCAAGACCATCGCCCGCGGCGACCGCCATCGCAAAAACGGGCAGCCGTACTCGGCGGAACTCGAATACAACCGCGCCCTGGCCATGGACGAAGACAACGTGCGCGCCCTCTTCGGCCTGGGGCTCACCTATCTCCAGTACGGTCAGCCGGAAAAGGCGCAAACAGTGTTCGAGCATTTGGTGAGCCTCGACGGCTTCATGGACCCAGCCCACAAGCACCTGTTCAACGAATTCGGCATCGCCCTGCGCAAGCAAAAACTCTACGACGAGGCCGAGCGCTACTATACCCGCGCCTTGGAAATCTGCCCGGACGACGAAAACCTGTATTTCAATCTCGGTCGGGCCATGTACGAGGCCGGCAAGCTGGAGCACGCCGCCAACGCCGTGCGCATTTGCCTCTCCCTCAACCCCCGGCACCAGGAGGCGGCAAAACTGGCCCGCGCCGTGGCCCGGGCCCAGGGGACATGAAAAACCCTCCCCGGAGGGAGGGTGGGTAGGAGGTTGCAGATGTGGGCTGTGCGAACTCCTTTTTCAGAAAATTATCTATTCGTCAAGTATATTTTTTTCTTTTTAGTGATACTGTCTGGTATCGGTTGCGATTCCCCTCCGGTGCGCATTGGCTTCGTGGGGGAGCTGACGGGGCCGTATGCGGATCTTGGAGTGGACGGCCGGGACGCGGTGCTCCTGGCCGCGGCTGAGGCCAACGCCAAGGGGGGAATCCAGGGCCGTCCCGTGGAGGTGGTGGTGCGCGATGCCGGCATGGATGCGGCGGCATGCGCCGTGGCGTTGGATGACGTCGCCGATCAGGGGGTGGTGGCCCTCGTGGGCCCCATGCTGAGCCGCCACGCCCAGGTGACTTTGGCGGCCATGGGGCGTCACCCGCAGGTGCTCTTCTTTTCTCCCACCATGTCCACGAGTCTCCTTTCTGGCCGCGACGACATGTTTGTGCGTTCCATCGCCAAGGCCGAGGACGAAGGGGCGCTCATGGCCGCGTATGCCGCCCAGCAAGGCTGGCTGCGGATCGTGGTCATTCAGGATACGGGCAATGCAGCCTATACCGGAGACGTTGTGCTGGGCCTGCGTTCCGCTGGAGGGCGCTGGGGAGTACAGGTCGTGCAGACTGTGCGCTATGCGGGCTCGCAGGGCTGTCCTGCAGATGCCTTGGCTGCGGAGGCCCTGACGTACCAGCCGCAGGCCGTGGTGCTGGCGGCAAATGCCCCCCAGACCATGGCCCTGGTGCGCGCCCTGCGTGCCCACCGGCCGGATCTGCCTCTGCTCTCGTCCAAATGGGCCGGGGTCCCGGAAGTGGCCGAGGCGGCGGACATGCAAGGTCTCTTGGTGGTGGGCAACGCCTGGCGCGCTGGCCCCAAGCTGACGCCGTTCAAGGAGGCGTTCCAGCGGCGCTATGGCCGACAGCCCTCGTACGGCGCGGTATGGACCTATGACTGTGTCTCCATCCTGTTCGATGCCATGGCCCGGGCCAAGCGTCTGGAAGGAGCTGCCATCAAGGAGGCCATTTTGGCCGTGCCGGTGTATCAGGGGTTGGAGCGGGAGATCCGCTTCGATGCCTTCGGTGATATCCTCTATGATTATCAGCTCCTGAAGGTGGCGGACGGATCCTTTCGTCCCGTGGAGGGCTTATGATGCGCGTGGTGTGGTGTTTTTGGGCGGCGTTGCTGGTGGTGGCCTGTGATGCCCCTCCGGTGCGTATCGGATTCGTGGCAGGACTCACCGGGCCGTATGCGGAATTGGGGGTGGATGGCCGGGACGCGGTGCTTCTGGCCGTGGCGGAGGTGGCGGCCAAGGGCGGCATCCACGGCCGGCCGGTGGAGGTGGTGGTCCGCGACGCCGGCACCGATGAGGTGGATTGCGCCGCAGCCCTGGAAGAGGTCGCTTCCCAAGGGGTGGTGGCGATCCTCGGGCCCATGGTGAGCCGGCACGCCCGGGTGACCTTGGCGGCCATGGAGCGCCACCCGGAGATCCTCTTCTTTTCGCCCACCATGTCCACGGAACTGCTTTCCGGCCGTGACGACATGTTGGTGCGCTCCATCGCCAAGGCCGCAGACCAGGGGGGGGTGCTGGCGCGCCATCTCCACGTCCAGGGGGCCGCCCAGGTCGTCCTGGTGCAGGACGCGGACAACGCCGAGTACACCAACGACGTGGCGGCGGCCTTTTGGCACACCGCTCGGCCGCTGGGGCTTTCCGGCCAGACGTTGACCTACGGACAAGGCGATCCCTTCGACGCCCCAAGTCTGGCAGCGCGTATCCGTGCCTTGGCCCCGGAGGCGGTCGTTCTGGTCTCCAATTCCCTGCACGCTGCGGCCATGGCCCAGGAGTTGCGGAAGGCCGGGGTAGGTGCGCGGCTGGTGGCTGCCAAATGGGCCCAGACCACGGACCTGATTCCCCTAGGCGGCAGGGCCGTGGAGGGCATGGTGCTCGTGGGTAACGATATGCGGCCTTCCGCAGAGATGTCCCGGTTTCAGGATTCCTTTCAGCAGCGCTACAGTCGGCAGCCTTCCTTTGCCGCTATTTGGAGCTATGACGCGGCCCGGATCCTTCTGGACGCCATGGGCCGCGCCCAGGGATTGACCGGGGCGGCCATCAAAGAGGCCGTCTTGGCAGTGCCCGTGTACCAAGGGCTGGAGCGGGAGATCCGCTTTGATGCCACCGGCGATGCGATCCACGACTATCGCTTGGTGGTGGTGCGCGATGGTCGCTACGAACCCCTTGAGGAGACGCCGTGACGCAGAGCTTCTTCCAGTTTGTGCTGCGGCGGGTGGTCGCGCTTCTTACTGTCGGCGCCGTGGTGCTCGTCCTGATGGGCTCTGCCTTGTGGTGGCTGCATGTGCGCTCCGTGGCCGAAGACCATTGCCAAGACATCGTCCGGGTGGCGGTGCAGGCCAGCCAGGATGCGTTGCTCCTCGCTCAGGCGACGCTGCATACCTGCCTGCAGGACTTGGAGCGGATTCCTGCGGTGCGTCTGCAGGAAGAAGTCGTGCGTTTGGAGCACCTCTATCCCCAGTTCTCCCGCCTGCTGGTGGTCGGCCGGGATGGGATCGTGCAGGCGAGTTCGGATCCCGGGCTTGTGGGCTGGGATCTCTCCCGGCATCCAGGAGTGGTCGGGACATGGCAGCATGGGGCGTATATTTCCGACGTTCTCGTGGATCCGCGCTCGGGCGCTCCGAGTGTGGAGATAGGGGTACAGGGCGGCGACGGCGTCCTGCTTGCAGCCTTGGATTTACGCAGTGTTCAGAAACTGGTGCGAAGCTTTTCGTCGGCGCACGTGGAGGTGGCCATGGCGGACCACCAGGGCCGTCTCATTGCCCACCCCGAGGCAAGGCGTGTGCTGGAGCGCCAGATAGATACGTGGTTTGGGTCGGTCGTCGACCTTGAAGACTGGGGGATTCGCGAGGTGGAGGATGCCCGATTCTTGGGGGCTGCAGGGCGGATCCAGCCAGTGGGGTGGCTGGTTGTGGTGCGTCTTTCCAAGGAGAGCCTGCGCCGTCCGGTGCTGTGGGGGGCCTCCTTTTTTGCCCTATTGGGGGGGATCGGCCTGATCGTGGGAGGCCTGGTGGCCCGGGGCCTTGCCCATTGGGTGACGCAATGCCTTGACGACATGGCGCGGCAGGCCTCGGCCGTGGCCGCCGGTGAGTACGACGCCCGGGTGCGACCGCCCGGCATGCTGGAATTGGACGCCCTGGCCGAGAGCCTGAACCATATGGCGCAGGAGGTGCGCCAACGGGAGTTGGACAATGTCCAGCTCAACCTCAATCTGGAGGACCAACTGGCCCATGTGCAGGCCTTGGCCTCCCTCAACCGCTCGATCTTGGAGAGCGTGGCCGAGGGGATCTTGGGTCTGGACGCCATGGGGCGGCCGGTTTTGGTCAACGAGGCCGCACGGGTGCTCTTGGATGATGGCTCCGGCGCGCCCCTCTGGCAGAGTCCTTCTTGGAGCTGGCCCTTTGGAGTGGCGGTGCTGGCCGGCCACTCCCAGCGCGGGGTCATGGAACTGCCCTCCGGGCGCATCGTGGAGTATGCCTTTGTGCCTTTGCGGCAGCAGGGGCGCCTCTACGGCGTGGTATCGCTGGTGGACGTCACCGAACGGGAGAAGCTCCTGCGCGCCCAGGAGGAAGCCCGCCGCCAGGCCGAAGAGGCCAGCCGCATGAAGGACGAGTTTCTTGCCAACATGAGCCATGAGCTGCGCACTCCCTTGAACGGCATCATGGGCGTGCTGCAACTGCTGCGCCTGGAAAACCTCCCGCCGCAGCAGGCGGAGCAGGTGGCCGTGGCCCTGGATTCTGCCCGCAATCTCTTGCGGGTGCTCACGGATATCCTGGAACTCAGCCGCGCTGCCGCCGGGTTTGCCGCGCAGCGCGCTCCTGTGGACGTAGTGGACGTGGCAAACCACGCCTTGGCCTTGGTGCGCACCCAGGCGCAGCGAAGCGGCGTGGAATTGCGGCTGGAGGCCGAAGAGCACCTGTGGGTGGAGAGCGATGCCGCACGGCTGCGGCAGATCCTCATGAATCTGGTGGGCAACGCCGCCAAGTTTACCCCTCACGGAGAGGTGGTGGTGCGTGTGGATGCGCTCACCAGCGCCGATGGCCGGCAGCGCCTGCTGTTGCAGGTGGAAGACACGGGTATCGGCATGATTGCCGCCCATCTGCCCCGCGCCTTCGAGCGCTTCCGCCAGGAAGACGCCTCCCTGACCCGCAAGTATCAGGGCGCGGGGCTGGGGCTTGCCGTGGTCAAGCGCCTGGTGGAGTTCATGGGTGGGACCATCACCGTGGATACGGCCCCGGGCGAAGGATTTTGGATTGCGGTCTGCGTGCCTGCCCGGCGGGTTGCGCCGCCGGCCGAAGAGACGATGTCGTCCTCGCACGAGGGCCTGCCGCAATACGGCCTCAAGGTGCTCGTGGTGGAGGACGACGACGTCAACCGTTTCATGGCCCGGGCATTGCTGCAAAAATTGGGCTGCCACGTGGAGGAGGCGGTCAATGGTTTGGAGGCGTTGGCGCGGCTGCGTGCAGACCATTATGACGTGGCCTTCTTGGACATCCAGATGCCGGAGATGGACGGTTTGCAGACCGCCCGCGCCATTCGCAGTTATCCAGAGTTTGCCGGCATGGCCGCCATGCCCTTGGTGGCGCTCACCGCCCATGCCCTTCCCGAAGACGAGGCTCGGGCCCGGGATGCGGGCATGGGGTACTTTTTGACCAAACCTCTCGATATCCATCAGCTCATGGCTGTTTTGGATCGCATCGTGACGGCCCTTGCCGTGTAGCAGCGGCAGGGGCATCCAGGCCCAGCCTGGGAAGTGGACGGCGACTTGGGTGCTCATGCAGAAAACTCCTTGACGAGCAGGGGGGACTTCGGCCAAAGAGAGCGCCTCGACGGCGGACGCCGCGAGGATGTGGTGGATGTAGCTCAGTTGGTGGAGCTCCTGGTTGTGGCCCAGGCGGTCGCGCGTTCAAGTCGCGTCATCCACCCCAAAACAAGACGCACGGCAGAACCTGGAGGTTCTGCCTTTTTTGTTCTTCATCAGGAGGCGTGCGGTGCGGTATACCGGTATCAACCACTTGGCCTTGGTGACTGCGGACATGCAAAGGACCATCCGCTTCTGGCGGGACCTTTTGGGCATGCCCATGGTGGTGAGCCTTGGGCACCCGGGATATCGCCACTATTTTTTCCAGATTTCCGAGTACGACATGATCGCCTTTTTCGAGTGGCCCGGGGTGGAGCCAGTCGCGGAGAAGGACCATGGCGTGCCGGTGCGCGGCCCGGTGGCCTTTGATCACGTCTCCATCGGCGTGGCCGAGAAGGACGACCTGTGGGAAGTCAAGGCCCGGCTGGAGGCCGCAGGCTTCTGGGTATCCGAGGTGATCGACCATGGGTTCATCCTTTCGGTGTACGCCTTTGACCCCAACAACATCCCCATCGAGTTCAGCTGGCCGGTGCCGGAATGTGACGTGCGCCGCCATCCTGTCTTGACCGATACCCATCCGCCGGCAGCAGCCACGGAAGGCAGCACCCCGCGGCCAGAGGTATGGCCCCACGGAGAAGTTGCTGCCGATCGTACCGTGTATCCTGGAGAAGGGGAGATGATTCGCCGCAGGATTCTCAAATAAGGAAGAGGGTGTTTCATGGATCGATTTGTCATCGAAGGCGGCCGCCCGCTGGATGGCCGCATTGCGGTAAGCGGCTCCAAGAACGCCGCCCTGCCTATCCTTCTGGCCGCCACCTTGGCGGATGAGCCGGTGCGGATCGGCAATGTGCCGTGTCTGCGCGATATCGACACCACCATCCAGCTCCTTGGCCTCTTGGGGTGCCGGGCGGAGCGCGAGGCGGGCGGGGACGTCGTGATCCACGCCTGTGACCTGCGGCCGGAGGCCCCGTATGACCTGGTGCGCACCATGCGCGCCTCGGTCTTGTGTTTGGGGCCCCTGCTGGCCCGCTTGGGTACGGCGCGAGTGGCCCTGCCTGGAGGGTGCGCCATCGGCGCCCGGCCGGTGGATATGCATCTCAAGGGACTGGAAAAGATGGGGGCCCGGTTTTCCCTGGAGCACGGCGATATCGTCGGCTCCTGTCCGGACGGTCTGCACGGCGCCCATATCCTCTTGGATTTTCCCACCGTGGGCGGCACGGAGAACCTCATCATGGCCGCGGTCTTGGCCGACGGAGAGACCGTCATCGAAAACGCCGCCCGGGAGCCGGAAATCGTGGACCTGGCGGAGTTCTTGCGCGCCTGCGGGGCGCGTATCAGCGGCCATGGCAGTAGCGTGGTGCGCATCGAAGGGGTGCCGCGCCTTGCGGGATGTTGCTACCAGGTCATGCCCGACCGCATCGAGGCCGGCACCTACCTGGTGGCCGCAGGCATCACCCGGGGGCGCCTGGAGTTGGAGCACTGCCCGCTGGCGGCCTTGGACGCCGTCACCGCCAAGCTGCGGGAAATGGGCATGCGTATCGAGGCGCGCGGGGACGTGGTGGTGGCGGAGGCCACCGGCCCGCTGATGTGCCAGGATGTCACTACCCAGCCCTATCCAGGGTTTCCCACGGACATGCAGGCCCAGATCATGGCGCTCATGACCGTCTCCCAGGGCGCAGGCACCATTACGGAAGGGATTTTTGAAAACCGCTTCATGCACGTGCCGGAGCTCTGCCGTCTGGGCGCGCACATCACCTTGGCGGGACAGACGGCCGTGGTGCGCGGGGTGCAGCGTCTCACCGGCGCGCTGGTCATGGCCTCGGACCTGCGGGCCAGCGCCTGTCTGGTGCTCGCCGGGCTTGCTGTCCAGGGCACCACGGTGGTGCGGCGTATCTACCACTTGGACCGCGGCTACGAGGCCATGGAGCGCAAGCTCGCTGCCGTGGGCGCCTGCATCCGCCGGGAGAAGGAATAAGGAGCGGTTTTTGGCTTCTCCCCTTGCCTGATGGGTGGTTGGAGTGCTATGGAGGGCATATAACCCTCGCATCCAGGAGGTGGGGTATGGTGCAAGTGGACGCGCAGTGGCAGGAGGTGACCGGGCTGGACCGTCAGACCGTAGGGGCCATGGTGGTGACCAAGACCTTGAACACCATGCACCAATGGCAGCGGCAGCATCGGGGGGCAAGCTCGCTCTACGATTTTCAGCAGGACGTGCTTTTGCCTGTGTACACGGGGCGAGGCACGATTATGGATTCGTGGGGCTAGCGGCACCTTGAGGCGTGCTTCATCATCAAAACCCGGGGGCCCCTCCCCGGGTTTTTGGCGGAGTGTGTGCTGGCGTTATGCCCGCGGCGAGCGGTGGGAGAGGGCTTCGATTTCCGCCTGGAGCTGGGCGAGGATCCCGGTCTTGATGGCGGTCGCACCCGCTCCATGAGTTCCAGGAAATAGACCAGATTCGCGAGGGGCGAGCGCTTGCCTTTGTGGGGCGCCAGCGCCTGTTGTTTGACGCCCTGATGCGGATTCATTATGTGTTTTTCAAAGCCGGTGCAGCAGCGGTGAAGGCAGCCACGAAAAAAAGCCCCGAGGAGCATGGTCCATGACCGAAGAACGCCACAATCCCGCATCCCATCATGAGTTGACGCTTGACCCTAAAACCATTGATGTCTTGATTGCGAATATCATCCCCACCTCGAAATATTTCGAGAGCCGGTTCGACAATCTGCAATACCAGGTCAATGAGATCAAAGAGGACATCAAAAACCTGGAAACTCGCATGGACAAGCGCTTCGAGCAGGTGGATGCGCAGTTTGTCGCCGTGCGTGCGGAGATCAAGGATCTTGAAGACCGCATGAACAAGCGTTTCGAGCAGGTGGATGCGCAGTTTGTCGCCGTGCGTGCGGAGATCAAGGATCTTGAAGACCGCATGAACAAGCGTTTCGAGCAGGTGGACAAGCGTTTCGAGCAGGTGGATGCGCAGTTTGTCGCCGTGCGTGCGGAGATCAAGGATCTTGAAGACCGCATGAACAAGCGCTTCGAGCAGGTGGACAAGCGCTTCGAGCAGGTGGATGCGCAGTTTGTCGCCGTGCGTGCGGAGATCAAGGATCTTGAAGACCGCATGAACAAGCGTTTCGAGCAGGTGGATAAGCGTTTCGAGCAGGTGGATGCGCAGTTTGACGCTGTACGGGAGGAGATCAAACATCTTGAAGACCGCATGGGCAAACGCTTCGAACAGATGGACAGTAAATTGGATAAGCTCATCGAACGCATTGACCGTCGCATCGACGAAGGGTTGCGGGAGAACCGCAGTCAAATGATGCGCATGTTCACTTTTGCCATGACCTTTTCGGCCATCTCCATGATTGGATTCATCGGTAAAATGCTTCAACTTTTCTAGTAAATAAAGATTATAATTTCACCACGCCACTCCATCGGCAAAAGGATTTTCGCCTGGTGCTGTTGGCAATCGTGCACCGCTGCAGGCAAGGAGACGGGCGGCGCAGCGCGCTGCGGCTAGCGATCGTAGAGGGCTTCGATTTCCGTCTGGAGCTGGGCGAAGGTCCCGGTCTCGATGGCGGTGCGCACCCGTTCCATGAGCCCTAGGAAATAGGCCAGGTTGTGGATGGTGTTCAGCCGGTAGGCGAGCAGCTCCTGGGTGACGTAGAGGTGCCGCAGGTAGGCCCGGCTGAAGGTGCGGCAGGTGAAGCACGAACAGGCGGGGTCCAAGGGCGAGTCGTCCTCGGCGTACTCGGCGCGCTTGATGGTGATGCGGCCAAGGCTCGTAAAGAGGGTGCCGTTGCGGGCGTTGCGGGTGGGCAGCACACAGTCGAACATGTCGATCCCCGCTGCCACCCCGCGCACCAAATCCAGAGGCGTCCCCACACCCATGAGGTAGCGGGGCTTGTCCTGAGGCAGTTCGGGGGCGATAGTCTCCAGAATTTCCAGCATTTCCGCCTTGGATTCCCCGACGCTGAGCCCCCCTAGGGCGTAGCCGTCAAAGGGGATGTCGGTAATCTGCTTGAGGCTTTCCCGGCGCAGATCGAGAAAGAATCCCCCCTGCACGATGCCAAAGAGGAGCTGGGGGCTCTCTGTGGGGTGTGCTTCCCGGCAGCGTTTGGCCCACCGGGTGGTGAGGGCCAGGGAGCGTTTGGTGTACTCGCGGTCTGCGCCGTAGGGCACGCACTCGTCGAGGACCATCATGATGTCCGAGCCCAGGTTGGTCTGGATTTCGATGACCTTTTCCGGGGTGAAGAGGTGGCGGGAGCCATCGATGTGCGAGGCGAAGAGCACGCCCTCTTCGCTGATGCGCCGTAAGCTCGAAAGGCTGAAGACCTGGAACCCGCCGGAATCGGTGAGGATGGGGCGCTCCCAGCCCATGAAGCGGTGCAGCCCGCCGCGGCGGGCGATCATGGCGTCGCCGGGCCGCAAGTACAGGTGGTAGGTATTGCCGAGAATGATCTGCGCGCCCACGTCGCGCAGGTCTTGGGGGCACACGGCCTTGACCGTGCCGCGGGTCCCCACGGGCATGAAGATGGGCGTTGGGATTGGGCCGTGGGCCGTGGTCAGTGTCCCCCGGCGGGCTTGGCCGTCGGTGGCGATGAGGGAAAAACAGGTCACAGGGGAACTCCGTTGCGAGGGCAGATATCGGCAAGCGGGCATGCAGTGCAGCGGGGTTTGCGCGCCAAGCAGACCTCGCGGCCGAAGAGCACGAGGTAGTGGTTGAGATCGCCCCAGGTGGGGCGCGGAAAAAGTCCCATGAGATCGCGTTCGATGCGGTCCGGCTGGGTAGCCGTGGTGAGTCCGAGGCGGAAGCTCACGCGCTTGACATGGGTGTCCACGGCGATACCCTCATGAATTCCGAAGGCGTTGGAAAGGACGATATTGGCGGTCTTGCGCGCCACGCCAGGCAGGGTGAGGAGTTCGGCCATGGTTTGGGGAACGTTCCCGCCGAAGCGTTCCTGCAGGATGCGCGCCGTGGCCTGCAGGTGCCGGGCCTTGGCGCGGAAAAATCCAGTGGAGTGGATGACGCCTTCGATGTCGGCAAGCTCGGCCTGGGCGAGGTGCGCGGGCGTGGGCCAGCGGGCGAAGAGTTCTGGGGTGACGTGGTTGACCCGGGCATCGGTGGTCTGGGCGGAAAGCATGGTGGCCACCAAGAGTTCCCAGGGGGTCGTCCAGTTCAGTTGGGTGCGGGGCGCCGGGTAGCGAGCGCGCAAACGGTGGAGCACCAGGGAGGCGTGATGGCTGCGCATGTGATTCTCTATGTCACGGTTCCGGATGAAGCCACGGCCAAGACCGTGGGCCGGGCGCTCTTGGAAAACAGGGAGGCGGCGTGTGTCAATATCCTGCCGGGCATGCGCTCCATGTACTGGTGGGAGGAGGCCATCGAAGAGACCCAGGAAGTGGTTCTCCTGGTCAAGACCTGCCGGCATGTGGTGGAGGCCGCCCGCCAGCGCATCGTGGCCATGCACCCGTATGCGGTGCCGTGCGTTATCGGTTGGGATATGCACTATGGCCACCCGCCGTTTTTGGAGTGGTTGGAAGACCAGTGTGCTGCAGCACATCAGAGGTAAGCGGTGCGTTTTCATCGTATTGTGATGGGCTGTCAGATGAATGAGGCCGATGCCTCGTGGCTTTCCCACGCCTTGATCGCCCGTGGCTGGGAGGAGACCTCGGAAGAGGACGCGCAGGTCTTTATCGTGCTGACCTGCAGTGTGCGGGAAAAGCCGGAGCACAAAGTCTACTCCGTGCTGGGGCGTCTTGCCCCGCGCTTGGGAGCAGACGGCTTCGTGGCCGTGGGCGGATGCGTGGCCCAGCAATTGGGCGAGACCCTGTGGCAGCGGTTTCCGGGCGTGCGCCTGGTGTTTGGCACCGATGGCACGAGCATGGTGCCGGACGCCTTGCTGCGGCTGGCCCAGCATCCGGGGCGGCGCCTGAGCCTTCTTGATTTCGCCGAGGTCTACCCGGAGCGGGAGGGAAATTTGCCAGACGCCGTGCCTGCCCAGGCGTACGTCTCCATCATGCAAGGGTGCGACAATTTTTGCGCCTACTGCATCGTGCCCTATACCCGCGGACGGCAGAAGTCGCGCCGGGCCGCCGCAGTGGTGGCCGAGTGTCAGGACCTGGTGGCGCGAGGGGTGCGGGAGATCACCCTCCTTGGGCAGAACGTCAATAGCTTTGGCCAGGATGCCAGTGGTGATGGCACGAGCTTCGCCGCGCTGCTCCGGCAAGTGGCGGCCATCCCAGGGCTCATGCGCCTGCGTTTTACCACCTCGCACCCCAAGGACATCGCCCCGGAGGTGGTGGCCGCCTTTGCGGATCTGCCCAACCTTTGTCCGCACGTGCACCTGCCGGTACAGTCCGGGTCCAATGCGGTGTTGGCGGCTATGGGGCGGCGCTACACCCGGGAAAAATATCTGGAAACCGTGGCCGCCCTGCGGGCGGCGCGGCCGGAGATCGCTCTGACGACGGATCTTATCGTGGGGTTTCCCGGAGAGAGTGCCGCGGATTTCGCCGATACCGTGCGCTTGGTGGAGGAAGTGGGCTTTGCTTCGGGGTTTTCCTTCAAGTATTCGGACCGGCCAGGCACCCGCGCCGAGAAGCTCCCCTTCAAGGTCCCGGAGGAGGAGAAGGCCCGCCGCCTGGCCCTGCTTCAAGAGACCCTTGGCCAATGCACGGCGCGTGACCTTGCGGCCCAGGTGGGTCGGGAGGTGGAGGTGTTGGTGGAAGGGCAAAGCCGATCGCAGGATGGAACTGTGCCCTGGTGGATGGGGCGGGACGGCGGAGGGCGCATCGTGCATTTTCCTGCGGCGCGTGCGAACTTGGCCGGCCGCTTGGTGCGGGTGCAGGTGCAGGAGTCCACGAAACACGCCCTGCGCGGGGAGATGATGGGGGAACCATGGTAGCCATGCAGGTGTTTGGGCTGGCCTTGGATGAAGATTCCCAGGTGCCCATCTTGATTCTCAAAAGCGAAGAGGACGCTATTTTTCCCATTTGGATCGGGGCCATGGAGGCCATGGCCATTTCCATGGCCCTCAATAACCTCACGCCGCCTCGCCCCATGACCCATGACCTTTTGCTGTCGGTGGTGGAAAAATTGGGGTTTACCTTGATGGCGGTGGAGATCGTCTCTGTGGTGGAGGGGACGTACTACGCGGAGCTCGTCCTTGCCCGCGGCGAGGAACGGGTGCGCATCGACTGCCGGCCCTCGGACGGGGTGGCGCTGGCCCTGCGCGCCAAGGCAGGGATCTTTGTCGCCCCTGAGGTGCTTGCGGCAGGCGCGGCCCGCACCAACCAGGATTTTCAGGAGGTCCTGACCGACGAGTCGAGCGAAAAATGGACCGAAATCCTGGCCAAATACTCCCTCGACGACATCAAGTATAAGATGTGATCGCCGATCTTTGCCTGCATTCCTGCCTGTCCGATGGCAGGTCCACGCCCGCGGCCATGCTTGCCCGCGCCCACATGCTGGGGCTGCGGGCCGTGGCCTTGGCGGAGCACGCCGATGGTGTCACCATGGCGCGTACCTTGGAGCAGATCCAAGAGCTTGCGCGGGCGTATTCCGCTCTCTGGGACCTGATGGTGGTGGCGGCCGTGGAGTTGACGGGTGCCCCGCCTGCCGCCTTGGCCGAGGAGGTAGCCCGGGCTCGGCGTTTGGGCGCGGGGTTGGTGCTGGTGCACGGCGAAGGGATGGGAAACGCGGCCGTGCCAGGCACCAATTTGGCGGCCATTGAGGCTGGGGCGGATATCCTTGCGCACCCCGGCTTGCTCGCTGAGGCCGAAGCGGCGCGCGCGGCGCAGACGAAGACGGCGTTGATGCTCACTGCCCAGCCAGGGCATTGTTTGGCCAATGGGCATGTGTGGCGTTTGGCCAGGCAGCACGGCGCGCCGGTAGTGGTGAGCAGCGGGGCGCACCAGGAAGGGGAACTCTTGGGCCCCGGGGGGCTGCGGGCCGTGGCTTTGGGGGCGGGCATGGGGGAAGTGGAGTGGCGCGCCTGCCAAACTCACGCCTGGACTCTTGCATGCCGCAAGCTCCAGGTATAAGAGCGCGCAGCTTTGTGGGGGATTGTTTGCCCCATCGCATTATACACTCAAGAACACCAGCGACAGAGGCACGAATATGCAAGGCGCAGTACAGGTAGAAACTGGGGTAGGGCCTATGACCAACGGCACGGGCGTGACCGGGCAGGCCCTGGAAATGGGGCAGCCCATGGGGGGGCTTCCGATCGCTGGAGGGGTGCCGGAGTTCGACTTTTGGCACATGGTGGCCAACGCCACTTGGGTGGTGCAGGGCGTCCTTCTGCTCTTGGTGCTGATGTCGCTCATCAGCTGGTCCATCATCTTCTTCAAGGTGATCCAGCTCAACCTCTACCGTTTGCGTACCATGCGCGAACGAGAGCTCTTCTTGGGGGCCGCCAATCTGGCCGATGGGGTGCAGATCTTGCGCGAGCAATCGGGGTCATGCCTTTATCCTGTGGCCAAGCTGGGTATTGCGGAGCTCAAACGGCTGGAAAAGTCGACCATTCATCCGAACCTGAAATTTCGCGTGGCTGGCGAGAACTTGGAGCGCGTCCTGCAGCAAGGGGTGCATGGGCTGATCACCGAGCTTTCGCGTACCATGACCTTCCTGGCCACCTGCGCCAACGCATCGCCGTTCATTGGCCTTTTTGGTACGGTATGGGGGATCCTCAACTCTTTCCATGCCATCGGGCAGATGAAGACCGCAGCCCTGGCCGCCGTGGCGCCGGGCATCTCCGAGGCGTTGGTGGCCACAGCCATCGGGTTGGGCGTGGCCATTCCAGCTTCTTTGGCGTATAATACGTTTACCGGTATGTTGGGCACGATTCAGTCGCACATGGAACACTTTATCGTGGACTTTTTGAACCGCGCCCAGTTGGAGCTTCCCTGGCTCGGGAAGCGGGAGTAAGACATGCACACCCATCGTGGCGGTCTTATCGCCGAGATCAACGTGACCCCGTTTGTGGATGTCATGTTGGTTTTGCTCATTATCTTCATGGTGACGGCCCCCATGCTCACCCAGGGGGTGGAAGTGGATTTGCCCGAGACCAAGACTGTGGAGACCTTGCCCGAGGATAGCGAGGCCGTGGTGCTCCATGTGCGGAAAGATGGAACGGTGAAGCTGGACAAATATCCCGTGGAGTTGGCCAATCTGGCTGGGCAACTCAAGCGCATGGGGATTGCCAAGGATCGGATGCTGTATTTGCAGGCGGACAAGGAAGTGGCTTACGGCATCGTCGTCAAGGTCATGGCCGAGATCCGTTCCGCTGGCATTCAAAAACTCGGCGTGGTGGCTGAGCCGGAAGAGACTCGTTAGGCCGTGGTGCCGTGAAGATGTTGCGTCCGATCAGTGCCCTTTTGTCCGTAGGGCTTCACGTTGCCGTGCTTTTGCTCGCTTTGTGGGCTCCTTCGGAGCGGCATATCCGCATTGATTTGGACCAGCCGGTCTACGAAGTGAGCTTGCTTGGGGCTCCGGCCAAGGCGGGTGCGGGCAGTAAGCCGAAACCGTCTCCTGCCCCGGCCCCGGCGCCTGCCCCTGAGGCTGCGGCCAAACCCGCGCCGAAGCCGGCCACAGTGGAAGAACCGCCGGCACCGCCCAAGGCGGTGAAAAAGGAGTTGCCCAAAGAGGTAGCCCCCATTCCTGCGGAAAACGCCACCAAGACCGCGCAGAAAGAGGAAAAGCCCAAGGAGGCACCGAAGACCGAGCCGCCGAAGGAAGAGCCCAAAAAGGAAACGGCTAAAAAAGAAGAAGAAGCCAAGAAAGAAGAGGCCAAGAAAAAAGACGAGCTTGCGAAGAACGCCACCGCCAAGGCGGAGGCCAAAAACGCGACGGCGAGTACCAATGCCACCAAGAGCGCCAAGGATATTGTCGCTGAAGCGTTGCAAAGCGCCCGCAAGGAAGCCGGGGTGAAGGGCGGCACAGGGAGTGGTGCCGCTACGGATGCCTTGCAGGCGGCCTTGGCAGAGGTGCGGGGCAGTGTGGGCTCGGGGGCAGGCACGGGGACGGGCTCAGGTACGGGTGACGGTCGCGGCGATGCGGACACAGGCGGCGGGCTCGGGGGCGGTTACGCCCAGCAAGCAGTGGCCTTGATCCGACCCAATTGGCGCTTTCCTCGTATTGGCTCTGTGGATATGGTCGCTACCGTGGAGTTGACGGTCGCCCCCAATGGCCAAATTATGGCTGCCCGTTTGTTGCAGAGTTCCGGTCGGGCGGACTATGACGCCTCGGTGCTGCGGGCCATTCAGGATACCGAGGCCCTGCCCCCTTTGCCAGCAGGCATTGGTCCGAAAATCGTGATTACTTTCCATAGCCTCGAGTAGAGGAGATCTATCCGTGCGTTCTGTCCTTCTTTGTATATTGCTTCAGATGGTGCTGCTGCCCATGCCGGTGTGGGCAGGTGACGTCCTTACCGTCGACATCTATGGCCCCGGCCAAACGAAGATCAACGTCTTTATTGCCGACCCCTTGCCCCGAGAGGCGAGCACCCCGCTTACGGCAGTGCCGGAAAACGCCCCGGCCACCTTGCAGCAATATATCCAAAGCAATTGCGCGTTCTTGCCGTTTTTTTCCATGGTGTCGGGCCGGGATGTGGTGGGCGGCTCTTCGCCCGGGGGGTATGTGGCCCCCAATATCGATTTCCAACGCTTCAAGCTTTCCCGGGTCGACGTCCTGGTGACTGCAGCGTGGCAGCCCCGGTCCGGAGGATTGGGCGACGTGGAACTGCGCGCCTATGAAGTCTTCAGCGGCAGGTTGATCGTCGGGCGCGGTTATACGGTGCAAAATCGTCAGCAATTGCCGGAGGTGGCGGCGCGTTTTTGCGCGGACCTCATGGAGGCGCTTACCGGCCGCGGGGATTTTTTCCGCTCCAATTTGGCGTTCGTGAAGCGGGATGGCCAGCGCAAGCAGATCTTCATGTCCACGGCCCAGGGTGTTGGAGTGCAGCAGCTCACCAATCTCAATGGGGTGTGCATGAGCCCCTCCTGGTCTCATGACGGACAAAAATTGGTCTTCGCCTTCCTAGATGAGAAAGGCCACTCCATTTGTGAATGGAACCGCCAGACCCGTGAGCTGCGGCGGCTCAAGATGCCGGGTGCCACGGTGATTTCGCCGACTTTTACCGCCCGGGGCACCATTGCCGTCACCTTGGATATGGGCGGCAGCCCGGACATCTATGAGTTGAACCCGGATTTTTCCATTGCCCGGGTGCTCGAGCAGAATTGGGGAATTGACGTGTCTCCGGATTTCGATCAAACGGGCTCGAAGATGGCGTTTGTGTCCAATCGACTTGGCAATCCCCAGGTCTTTATCAAAGATCTTACCTCTGGCGCCGTCTCTCGGGTGTCCTTTGATGGCAAATACAACACTGCTCCCTCCATCAGTCCGGACGGCAAACTCGTGGTGTATTCGCATCTCATCAATGGGTATCACAAATTGTTTTTGGCGGATTTGACTTCAGGGGTGGAACGGCAATTGACTTTTGGGCCAGGGAGTGATGAAGATCCTTCGTGGTCCCCGGATGGGTACTTTATCGCCTTTGCCTCGAGTCGTGCTGGCGGGTATCAGATCTATGTGACCACCAAGCACGGCGATGAACCTATTTTGATCCCAACCGGACCGGGAGAGAGTTTTTCTCCGGCCTGGGGGAAGTTATAAGGTGTATTTGGGTATGTTTTCCAAAAAATTGTCTCAGGAGGAAGTTGCTATGAAACGTTTCGGACTGTTGGGTGTGGCTTTGTTGGCCATGGGTTTGATGGTGGCTGGCGGTTGCGCGAAGAAGGTGAGCTCTACCCCGGCGGGTGCCTCGGCTTCCGCTTCCACCGGTGCGGGCAGCCAGGGCGGCCTGACGGAAGCAGAGCGCCAGAAGATGATGGCCATCGAGAAGATCCAGGCCAACCGGATTTACTTTGCCTTCGACTCCAATGAGCTGTCGCAGGAATCCCGCCAGATCCTCACCGAGAAAGCCCAGCTGATGAAGGCCAATCCTTCCATCATGTTGGTCATTGAGGGCCATTGCGATGAACGCGGCACCAATGAGTACAACATGGCCCTGGGTGAGCGTCGTGCCCGCGCTGCCAAGGATTTTCTGGCCCTCTCCGGTGTGGACGCGAGCCGCATCCAGACCATCAGCTACGGCGAAGAGCGGCCCACCTGCACCGAGAAAAACGAGGCTTGCTGGTCCAAGAACCGTCGTGACGAGTTCCGCGCGCAGTAGTCTCCTGGTGGGGTGACATGTCCAAGGGCTGGCGGGGAAACCTGCCGGCCCTTGATGTTTTTGGGATGCTGGACTTTCCTCGGCCCCTCGTCTAACGGCCCTTTGCCTTCTGGGGCGTGTTTGGGACATTTAGCTCGCAAGGATTGCCATATGCTCCGTATTGAAAACCTCCACGTGCGTGTGGGCGGCAAGGAGGTCCTCAAAGGGATCAACCTTGTCATCGAAGAAGGAGAGACGTTTATCCTCTTTGGCCCCAATGGGTCGGGAAAGACCACGCTGCTCATGACTCTGATGGGATTTTCCGGCTATGAGGTCACCGAGGGCCGGATCGTGTTCAAGGGAGAGGATATCACCCATCTGCCCATTTTCGAGCGGGCGCGCCGGGGAATCGGGATGTCCTTCCAGCGTCCGCCCACCATCCATGGCCTCAAGACCCGGGATTTGGTGCGGCTTTGCGCCCGGGGGCGGGAGGTGGACATAGAGACTTTGGCGCGCCGGGTGCATTTCGAGACCTTTTTGGACCGCGACATCAATGCCGGCTTTTCCGGAGGCGAGATCAAGCGTTCGGAACTCTTGCAGCTCATGGCCCAGGACCCAAGCCTGGTGCTCTTCGACGAGCCGGAATCGGGCGTGGATTTGGAAAACATGGCGCTCATCGGGCGTACCGTACGCGCCTTGCTCGACAAGACTGCGGATCCCACCCCGGAGATGAGCATGCGCGATCTGCGGCGCCGCAATACGACCTCGGGACTCATCATCACACACACCGGATATATCTTGGACTACGTCAACGCCGATCGCGGCCAGGTGATGTATCAGGGGGTCTTGTGCTGTGACACCCGCCCCACGCGGCCGCGGGATATTTTGGACCACATCTCCAAGTACGGCTACAAGGAGTGCATCCGATGCCTGAACTAAAGACCCCTCAGGTGGACTTGAACGCCTTTCTTTTTCAGGGAAAAAATCCATCAACGGTGGATGACCCAAAGAGCCTCGACGCCACGGAAAAGCATGAGCTGCGCATGGTTGGGGTGGATGTGGACTCCCCGCGGGCTGGGACGTTCTTGCAGTTTGACCATGCCCCGGTGCATTGTTCCTCTGCCCGTCCTGGAGTGGAGGTCTTGCCCATCCAAAAAGCCCTGGATCGCTACAACGGTTTGCCGGAATATTTCTGGCGCGCCGTGGACCCGGACAAGGATGATTTTACCCGTGCTGCGCGCCAGGAGCCACTGCATGGTGGATATTTCATCCGCGTGCAGCCTGGCGTCCATGTGGAAGAACCAGTGCAGACTTGTCTCTTTATCAAGGGCGATGCGGTTGGGCAGAACGTCCACAATATCGTGGTGGTGGAAGAAGGCGCCGAGGTGCACATCATCACCGGGTGCGCCACTTCGCATGGGGTATCTTCCGCGCTGCACCTCGGTATTTCGGAATTTTACATCAAGCGCGGCGGGAAACTCACCTTCACCATGGTGCACAACTGGGGCAAAGAAGTCGCAGTGCGGCCGCGCACCGTGGGCATCGTGGAAGAAGACGGTGTCTTTTTGAGTAACTACGTGCTGCTCAAGGAAGTGCGCTCCGTGCAGTCGTATCCCACCATCCATCTCAATGGCCCGGGGGCGGTGGCGCGGTTCAATTCGGTGATCGTGGCGCCTTCGGGATCGCATGTGGATACGGGCAACCGCATCGTCCTCAATGCCCCAGGCACTCGGGGCGAGATCGTCTCCCGCACCATCACCACCGGCGGCACCATCATCGCTCGGGGCGAGATCATCGGCAATGCCGTGCCCGCACGGGGGCATCTCGAATGTAAGGGACTCATTCTGGGAAGCGGCGGCATCATTCACGCCATCCCGGAGCTGCGAGGCACCCGCGCGGGCGTGGAGCTTTCGCACGAAGCCGCGGTGGGGAAGATCGCCCAAGAAGAGATCGAATATCTCATGGCGCGTGGACTGGATGAAGACGAGGCCACCGCCACCATCGTGCGCGGTTTTCTCAATGTGGAGATCATGGGGCTGCCACAGGAATTGCGGGAATCCATCGACGCCACCATCGCCGAACTGGACGCCCACGACGCCATGTAATGCCCGGTACCCGCGCGCATCTGGTTTGTGGCATAAGTCTTGGAGCAGGGGCGTGGTACGTGCTGCGCAGCACGTACCGTTTCGATCCTTCGCCGGCATCGCTGGCCGCCCTTGCCGCATGCGTGGCCTTGGGATCGGTGTTTCCGGACGTAGATACCGATTCCAAGGCCCGACGTTTTTTCTACGCTGCCTTGTTTGTGCTGGACGCCGCCTTGCTGCTTTCCGGCCAGGTGCGTTGGGCCGCGGTCTTGGGGCTGGTGGCCATGCTGCCCGCCATGGGGGCGCATCGGGGATGGACGCATCGCTGGTGGGCGGCACTGGTGGTGCCGCTTGCGGTGCTGGGGGTGGCCGCCTGGCTTTTTTCCTGGCCGCCCCTTTCCTTGGGTCCGTACTACGCCGCCACGGTGCTCGGGTATGCGAGTCATCTGGTGGTGGATCGTGTGCTCTAGAGACCCGCTAGGAATGGAGTTTGGCGTAGAGCCGCAAATAGAGGTCTCCCCGCCACGGCCCAAGCCGACGGCCAAGACCCTTGAGCCGAATGGGCTTTCCCAAGCGGAAGTCCCAGGGGAGGGTGAGCTCGACGGTGCGCGTCTGCCACGAGAGCGGCAGGCGCAGGGACAGGCGCAGCCGGGAGCCTGGGGCGAGGTTGCGGGCCGGGACCTCCATGCTGTGTTCCACATCGAGTTGTGAGCGCAGCCAGTTGTGGAGGCGCTCCTTGAACGAGGTCGGGGCAGGGCTTGGGGTCCGTGCGCCCATCTCGGCGCTGCCTTCCTCCACCACGCTGGCGCCGGTACGCAGTTTGCGGAAGATGTCTTCGAAGACCTGCTTGGCGAAGGGGTCGTTCAAGATATCGCGCAGGATTTCTTCGTGGCGGGCGGAGAAGAACTCCGGGCCGGAAGTGCCTTTGGTGGACTGGGCCTTGGCGGCCTCTTCTTCGAAGATGGTCTCTGCGGAATAGTGCCGTTGGCCTTGGGTCTGGGAGCGTGATGGCTGCTCCAGATGGCGCTTGAGGGTGACGTAGGCCTCGTTGATGCGGGTGAAGCGTTCTGCGGCGCTGCGGTCTCCGGGGTGCAGATCCGGGTGGTAGCGGAAGGCCAGGCGTCGGTACGCGGCCTTGACCGCGTCGAGATCCGCGTTGGGAGGCACTTCGAGCAGCCGGTAGCACTGGGAAAGGGTGGGGCGGCTCATGCCTCGTCCTCCGGAGGCAGTACCAGGGCGGCGGCTTCATCGGCGCGCCCGCTTTTGAGCAGTCCATGTTTCCGGAGGTAGCTGCGGCCTTCTTCGGCAAAGCGGGCGTGGCCGGCAGCCGGATTGATCCCCGGACAGGCGTCTTGGGCCAGTTCCCAACTGACGGCATCGAGGATATTGCCCCGGAAAAACGGCCAGGCGCGGCAGATGTCCGGCTTGGCCGCGTGGACCCCACAGCCCACTCCGTTGACGAAAAAGACACAAAACCCATCCTCCCGGCAGCGCAGTACCCACTTGCGGCCTTGGGGCTGGGCGTACTGGGCGGTGAAGGCGCTTTCCTCCATGCCAAGATGGGCTGCCAGGCGCTGGCGTTCCGGGGCGGAGACGACGATGCCGCCCTGGCCTTGGCAGCACTGCCCACAACGCTGGCACGTAAAAACGTCCATGCATCCTCCTTGTGTCTGCTGGCGGTGCCCTGGGCTTCAAGCACAGGCCATGGCCTTTGGCAAGCCGGGCTTGACCGCCCCCAACAGCCCCCGGTAGCGATCCCTCCACGAGGTGCTTATGGAACGACTGACGCCCGCCCGGGCCCTGTATCTTTGGGACATGCACGATGTGTTCAGTCTGGGGCGCTTGGCGCACCAGCGCCGCATGGAGCTGCATCCAGACCCTGTGGTGACGTACATCGTGGATCGCAATATCAATTACACCAATATCTGCTCCTGCGGATGCCGCTTTTGTGCCTTTTATCGTCCACCAGGAGACCCGGAAGGCTACGTGCTTTCCACCGAGCAGCTGCTCGCCAAAATCCAGGAAACGGTGGATCTCGGCGGGTATCAGATTCTGCTGCAAGGCGGGATGCATCCTGACCTTCCCCTGTCATGGTACGAGGCGATGCTTCGCACCATCAAAGGGGCATATCCCCAGGTAGCGGTCCACGGCTTTTCTCCGCCGGAAATCTGGTTTTTGAGTCAGCAGGAAGGGCGGTCTGTGACCGAGGTGCTGGAGCGGCTGCGGCAGGCGGGGCTCGATTCCATGCCGGGCGGCGGGGCGGAGATCTTGGTGGACGCGGTGCGGGCGCGGGTGTCTCCGCGTAAATGTACGGCGGCCCAGTGGTTGGCAGTCATGGAAGCGGCCCATGCCTTGGGCATGCGGACCACGGCCACCATGATGTTTGGCGTTGGCGAGACCATGGCCCAGCGGCTGGAGCACCTGGAGCGGTTGCGCGCCCTGCAAGACAAGACCGGCGGGTTCACGGCCTTCATCCCCTGGACGTTCCAGCCGAAAAACACCCAGATCGCTGCTGCTGAGGTCTCCTCCCACGAGTATCTCCGATTTTTGGCCTTGAGCCGCCTGTATTTGGATAATTTCCCGAACATTCAGGCATCCTGGGTAACGCAAGGGCCGCATGTGGGCCAACTGGCCCTGTGGTGGGGGGCCAATGACTTCGGCTCCACCATGATCGAAGAAAACGTGGTGGCCGCTGCGGGCGTGCATTTTCGCCTGCCGGAGCCGGAACTGCGCATGCTTGTGGAGCGTGCCGGATTTATTCCCAAACGCCGTACCATGGACTATACCATTATCGAGGGCTGATATGCATTTCGAAGCATTGGAACGCCTCCCCGAGGAAGAGAGCGCCCAGCGCCTTGCGCGGTTGCGTTTTTTCCTGGAGCGGGACTACCCCCATCTGGATGGGCTGCTCGTCTTTTCGCGAGTGAATCTCTACTATCTTACGGGCTCCTTGGCCCAGGGCGTGGCCTGGGTGCCGCGGGAAGGGACCCCGGTGCTGCTGTGCCGCCGCGGCGTGGAGCGGGCCTGGTTGGAATCTCCATGGAGTGCTGTCGGGGAATTCAAGTCCTTTTCCCAGTTGGAAGGCCTCCTGCGTGAGGCCGGCTCTCCCTTAGGAAAGCGGGTGGGGGCGGAGATGCAGGGGCTTTCGTGGGCCATGGGTGAGGTGCTCTCCCGCAAGCTCCCCCAGGTGCAGATCGAGGCCGCCGACGGGGCCTTGGCCCGGACACGGGCCGTGAAAACCCCTTGGGAGCTTGCCAAGATGCGCCTTGCGGGCACCCGCCATCATCGTGCGCTCACGGAAATGCTGCCCGAGCACATCCGGCCTGGCATGAGTGAGTGGCAAATCGCCCAGGCCGTATGGCAGTGCTTTTTCGCCCACGGCCATCATGGGCATATGCGTATGCAGGGCCAGGGGGAGGAGATCTTTTTGGGCCATGTGAGCGCTGGAGATTCGGGAAACTATCCCAGTGCCTTCAATGGGCCGCTTGGGGTGCGTGGCGTGCATCCAGCCGTGCCGCTTCTCGGGTACGCCGGCACGGTGTGGCAGGAGGATCAGCCCTTGGCGGTGGATTGCGGCTTTTGTGTGGAAGGGTATCATACCGACAAGACGCAGGTGTATTGGGCCTCGCAGACCGTGGTGCCGGAGGCGGCCCGCCGCGCCCAGGAGCTCTGCGAGGAAATCCAGATGGAACTCGCCGCGCGTTTGGTGCCGGGGGCGATCCCCGCGGATTTGTACCGTATGGCGGTGCAAAAGGCGCTCCGCGTAGGTCTGGGCGAGGGGTTCATGGGCCTTGGGCGCAACAAAGTAGGCTTCGTGGGGCACGGTATTGGCCTGGCGGTGGACGAATGGCCGGTCATTGCCCCTGGCTTTGACGAACCCTTGGAAGCGGGGATGACGTTGGCCTTGGAGCCCAAACTGGGCATTCCCGGGCTTGGCATGGTTGGGGTGGAAGACACCTTGGTGGTGACGGAGACCGGCGGAGTGCGCCTTACGGGCGAGACTATCGGCCCGGTATTTCTTGCGTGACGCAGGCGGCGGAGATACCGTCGCTGGTGAGGAGGAACCGTGTCTCGACTGTGGCTCATTGATGCCGGGTATTTGTTCAACGCCCGCCATAGCGTGCGTCCTGGATATGAATTCAGCTATCTGAAGTTGCGGCATTACTTGGAACGGCAAGGCCCCATCTGGAGGGCCTATTATTTCAACGCCAGTCCCAATCCTCCCAGCGACGCGCAGGACAATTTCCACCGTTGGCTGCGCAGTGGCCCGCCTTATGGCCCGAAGATCATCACCCAGATCTATCCCCTTCGGCAGCAACGGGCAGACAAGGCATACTGTGAAGAGTGTGGCCAGAAGGTCAGCCTACGCTGTCAGCATCAAGAAGAAAATGGCGCTCCCCACCGCGTGTATAACGAGATCCAAAAAGGCGTGGATGTGGGCATTGCCTTTCGTGCCCTCAGTCTTGCTGCGTACTATGAGACGCTCGTGCTCTCTTCCGGGGATGCGGACCTTGCCGATGTGGTGGATTATTTGGGCAGTAGCGGCAAACGCATCGAACTCGCGGTGTTTCGCGATGGGGTGTCCTCGGAGTTGCAATGCCGCGCGGATCATATCTACTGGCTCAATGATGTGGCCGATACGCTGGAAAACATTCGGGAGGATGAGCGCGCCTCCAGTTTCGAGGAGGGATGATGGTGTCTATTTCCCTCAAACACTATAGCCTGGGAGAGGAAATCGCCCATGCGACCATCCACGGTCTGGCAGCCCTGGGGGCTCTCGTGGGATTGGGGATCCTCGTTGCCCGGGCCGCGTCAGTGGGAGACCCCTGGCATGCCACCGCGGGGGTGGTGTTTGGTTTGACCATGACGGTGCTCTATACGGCGTCCACGCTCTATCACGCCATTGTATCCCCCCAGATCAAGCGCGTGCTGCGGGTGATCGACCATTGCGCCATCTTTGGACTCATCGCCGGCACCTACACCCCGTTTACGGTGGGCGTCTTGCGCTCGGCGCAGGGATTTGCCTTGTGCGCCGCCATCTGGGGGTTGGCCATAGCGGGCATTGCCGCCAAGTGCCTGTGTTTTGAGCGTTTTCGCCGGCTTTCCATCGTCATGTACGTGGGCATGGGCTGGCTGTGTTTGGTGGCGGGACGCGCCTTGTTCGCCGCCCTTTCTCCGGAGAGTCGGTGGTGCCTGCTTGCCGGTGGCGTGGCCTACACGGCTGGGGTGCCGTTTTATGTGTGGAAACGCCTGCCGTACCACCACGCCGTGTGGCACGGTTTTGTGGTGGCAGGCAGCGTCTTTCACTATTTGGCGGTGCTGTGGGCCGTGGGGTGAGGCGGTGCGGCAGGTCGCCATACCAACGTGGGCTTCGGGCCTACTGATTTGGCGGGAGCCCCTCCCATTCCTGCTCCAGGGCCCGCTCCAGGGTGGCTTGAGAAAAGAGGTCGCGCAGGAGGAGCGGGCTTTGCGGTCGTGAGGGAGAAAAGATCGCAAGCACAGGAATGGAGCGGGATCCCAGGGCGGCGAGGAGTTCCATGGCCTGTGGGTCTTCGTGGGTGAGGTCCACGCGCATGAGCACCGCGCCGTAACGCTGGGCGATGGCGGTGCTTGCCTTGGCGGTGAGCACGGTTTTTTCCAAGAATTTGCAGTTGGGGCACCAATCCGCAGTAAAGTCGAGAAGTAGCGGGGTGGTGTGCCGCAGGGTCTCGAAGCGCTGGCGGTCAAAGGGCTGCCATGGGTTTGGGGTGGTTGTGGGGACCAAAAAGATCCATGCGCCAAGGGCGGCCACCATCAGGGCTGTGCCACGCCAGAAAAGGCGCACGGAAGTGGGTTGATGGAGCCCCCCCCAGTGTCCCCACACCCAGGCGCAGAAGGCGCATATCCATAAAAAGGCGAGTGTCGGCAGGATGCGGTCTTGGGGGAGCAGCCCCAAGAGATAGATGGTCGTGCCCAGAAGAAAGAAGCCTAAGCCGATTTCCAGGTACTCCATCCAGGCCCCAGGGCGGGGGAAGATGCGCATGAGTCCCGGGGCTGCCGCGAGTACCAGATACGGGCTCGCCATGCCTATTCCCACACACGCCAATACCGTGACAATGACCAGGGTCGGCTGGATAAGGGCCCAGGCCAAAACCCCTCCGAGGAAGGGGCCGCTGCATGGCGTTGCCAGCAGGGTGGCGAGAAGTCCGGTGGTGAAGGAGTCGATGGGGCCAGGCATATACCCTGGTTGCGGCTTGGCCTTGAGGCTCAGCAGGGGAAGGCTGATGAGCCCAAAAAGGCTCATGGCCAGGAGGAAGACGAGGATGGCGAGCGCGGTGATGGCGTTGGGGTTTTGGAAGATTTGTCCCCATGCCATGCCTGTGACGCCGATGGCGAGGGCCAAAATACAAAAAAAGGAGATGATCCCTGCGGCAAAGGCCAGATTGTGGACCCGAAAGGCGCGGGATGGGGAGTCTTTGTGGGCAGTGGGCATGAGCCCGCGCAACTTGAGCCCGATAACCGGGAGCACGCAGGGCATGAGGTTGAGAATAAATCCTGCGAGCAGGGCAAGGGGAATGGCTGCACCAAGGCTATGGACTTCGAGTCCGGGATCGAAGACCCGCACGGTAAAGGCAGACTCCAGGGCACGGGGTTCGGGAGGCGTCGTGGTGTGTGGCGGCACGGGTGCAGCTTGGGGCTTGGCCTCAGGAAGGGAGTGGGCATAGAGGTCCCACCACGGGGTGTCTTGGGGCGTGCGTGCTGCAGCCAGGGCCGCCTCGGTGATACGGGTTTGGAGCTTTCGGCGTACCGGCTGACAGGTGGTGTCTGAGCAGAGCAGCATACGCACCGCCACCTGGAGCTCCCCCTGGGTTTGGGGAAGCGCAAGGAAGATGGGGGTGGCGCCGGTATAGAGGAGCGCCGTGGCTCCAGGGGAGAGAGGATCCGGGGTGGGGATGCCTGGAGGATAGAGGGCCGCAAGCTGTGTGTCGTTTAATCGGGCATCCACATGCGTGGGAAAGCCGCTGGGACCGGGGGTATTGGCATAGGCGTGCCAGCCAGGGTGCGGGGTGAGCTCGAGCACGGCGAAATTCCCTTCGGGAGCGCGCACGAGCACGAGATTGATATCCACAGGCTCCTCGGCGGCCATGGCGGCCGTGGCGAGGAGAAGCACGAGTCCAAGGGTAATGGGGATTGTCCAGTTCCGCACGGTGACCTCCGGCCTTGCTCGTAGAGGCAAAGGATATTTTCCGGCAAGGCCCGGGATGGGGGGATCCGAGATCAAAGGAAAGCAGAGGACGCCACTGCCTGCAGGGTCACCAACGCTCGCCGCGCTTCCTTCGCCTTCATGAATACGTTACCTAGTGTCTTCATGGGATGACATTTCTATTGTCCCAGCCAGAGTGACAATATCATTGTCCGGTAACACACACTGGAAAAACAGTTGACAGTGGTCGGGGGCTTGCCTATGGGATGCCTCCGTTCGCACGGGCCACTAGCTCAATTGGTAGAGCATCTGACTCTTAATCAGCAGGTTCAAGGTTCGATTCCTTGGTGGCCCACCAGCGATACTCCCCCCTTGGGGCCACTAGCTCAATTGGTAGAGCATCTGACTCTTAATCAGCAGGTTCAAGGTTCGATTCCTTGGTGGCCCACCACGAATGGAAGGCCCTTCTCGAAGATCTCCGAGAAGGGCCTTTGTGCGTATCTTGCCTCTTGTGATGGCCCGCCCCCTCATGGGAGGGCAGGCCGCGCTTTGCCCCCGGACTCTAGGGCTCGCCTTCTGCATTTTTGGTGTCCGGAAGCGCCTTTGGGGTGCTGCACAAGGCCGGAAACTCGTCCGTTTAGGAATGCCCTTGCCTGTGATGGCGGATAGGCTGGGCGTCGGAACGCAGCCAATATTCTTTCCACGAGTCCAGGGTGTATTCCCGCTTGACGAGTACCGATTCGCCTTCGAGCAACTGCTCGCGCTGTATGGGGGTGAGCAGCCGGGAAAGCTGCATGGTTTCCGAGGGGCGAAGATCAGCCATATGTCCATGCTTGGTGATGAGCTTGCCGCGCATACAAATCTCCTTGGTTGCGTATTCAACAATAATTTTTTAAGCAAAAAACGTTCCTGTCAAGACTGGGGTCCTCGGTCGGGATCCAGGAGCGCGAAGAGATTTGTTTTTTATTTTTTTTCAAGATGTTATTTTGAGGGCTGGGGTGCAGGCGCGGATGCAGGTGGGTCCGTATGTCTCGTTTTTGTGTCGTTGTGACGCGCGGGGATCGCTGGGGCAGCCTCAGGACGATTCCTGCGTCTGGAAAATCAGACGGTGGGCGGCGCGGGTAATTCCACCGTTTCTTGCAAACCAGTTACCGTTTCCCGATTGCAAAAAACGCGCATTATGGCACTGCCAAACCATCTTGTCCGATGTCTGTCTTTTTTTTCAGAAGATCACGCAAGGATACCGCCAAGGGGGTGATGGCATATTTTTGTGTTTTTTGAGTAGGTTATCTTTTTTGCGTCATTTGGCACGTTCGTTGATTGGTGGCAGATCGGCCGATTTTCGGCCCACGGAAGCAACCCTTTCCGCAAAGGAGTTTTGTACATGTCCACAATGAAGACTATGGATGGCAATACCGCCACTGCCCATATCGCCTACGCCTTGAGCGACACGGCGGCCATTTATCCCATCACCCCCTCGTCCACCATGGGCGAGCTGGTGGATGACTGGGCCGCAGCCGGCCGGAAGAACATCTTCGGCCAGACGGTCTTGGTGCGTCAGATGCAGTCCGAGGCCGGTGCTGCGGGCGCGGTGCATGGCGCCTTGGCCGGTGGGGCGCTGACGAGCACCTTTACCGCCTCTCAGGGGCTTTTGCTCATGATCCCCAATATGTACAAGATCGCGGGCGAGCTTTTGCCGGGCGTATTCCATGTGAGCGCCCGCGCCATTGCGGCCCATGCCTTGTCCATTTTTGGGGACCATCAGGACGTCATGGCCTGCCGCCAGACGGGTTTCGCCATGTTGGCGTCGAGCTCCGTGCAGGAGGCCATGGACCTGGCTTTGGTGGCACATTTGTCCGCCATCGAGTCCAGTGTGCCGTTTCTCCACTTCTTCGATGGATTCCGGACCTCGCACGAGGTGCAGAAGATCCATGTCATCGACTACGAAGACATCAAGAACGTCGTGAACTGGGAGGCCATCGAGAATTTCCGCGAGCGGGCCATGACTCCGTCCAACCCCACCATCCGGGGCACGGCGCAAAATCCCGACATCTATTTTCAAGGCCGGGAAGCGGCCAATGTGTTCTACAACGAAGTCCCGGGGATCGTGGTGGAGCAGATGAAGAAAGTGGCCTCCATCACCGGCCGCGCCTACAAGCCCTTTGACTACGTGGGCCACCCGGAGGCCAGCCGCGTCATCGTGGCCATGGGTTCGGGATGCGAGACCATCGAGGAAGTGGTGGAGCACTTGAACGCCCGTGGCGAGCGAGTGGGCCTGGTCAAAGTACGCCTGTTCCGTCCCTTTGTGCCGGAGTTCTTGCTGCGAGCCATCCCGGCCTCGGCCGAAGTGGTGACGGTCCTGGATCGCACCAAGGAGCCCGGCGCCCAGGGCGAGCCCCTCTACAAGGACGTGTGCTCCGCCTACCTGGAGCATGGTCAGGCGCCGGAGATCGTGGCCGGCCGTTATGGTTTGGGCTCCAAGGAGTTCACCCCGGCCATGGTCAAGGCGGTGTTCGACAACATGCGCGCCACTGCCCCCAAGCACCACTTCACCGTGGGCATCGAAGACGACGTTACGCACACCTCCCTGGAGATCCCGCCCTTTGCCGACACTACTCCCGAAGGCACCATCCAGTGCAAGTTCTGGGGCTTGGGCTCTGACGGCACGGTGGGTGCCAACAAGGAGGCCATCAAGATCATCGGTGACAACACCGACCTCTATGCCCAGGGCTATTTTGCCTACGACTCCAAGAAGTCCGGCGGTATTACCGTATCGCACCTGCGTTTTGGCAAGTCGCCCATCAAGTCCACGTATCTCGTCACTTCTGCGGATTACATCGCCTGCCACAAGGCCAATTACGTGCGCCTCTATGACGTGCTCGAAGGCATCAAGGACGGCGGCATCTTTGTGCTCAATTCCAATTGGACCCTGGAAGACATGGAGCGGGAGATCCCGGCCTCGGTGCGGCGCACCATCGCCCAGAAGAAGCTGCGCTTCTACAACGTTGACGCCGTGAAGATCGCCCAGGAAGTGGGGCTCGGCAACCGCATCAACATGGTCATGCAGACCGCCTTCTTCAAGTTAGCCAATGTGCTCCCCTTTGCAACTGCTGTGGATCTGCTCAAAAAGTCCATCCACAAGGCGTACGGCAAGAAGGGGGACAAGATCGTGGCCATGAACATCGCCGCTGTGGATCGCGCCATCGATGCCCTGGAAGAGGTGCAGTATCCGGCCTCCTGGGCGGACCTTGCCCCGGAGGCACCGGTGGAGCGGGACGAGCCGGATTTCGTGAAAAACGTCATGCGGCCCATGCTCGCCCAGAAGGGCGACAACCTGCCGGTGTCGGCCTTCGAGCCGGACGGCATCTTCCCGGTGGGCACCTCGCAATACGAAAAGCGTGGGGTGGCCATCAACGTGCCGCAGTGGATCCCGGCCAATTGCATCCAGTGCAACCAGTGCTCCTTTGTCTGTCCGCACGCGGCCATCCTGCCGGTGCTGGCCACGCCCGAGGAACTGGAAGGAGCGCCGGCCACCTTCGAGACCATCGATGCCAATGGCAAGGAGCTCAAGGGCCTCAAGTTCCGCATCCAGGTGAATACTCTGGACTGCATGGGCTGCGGCAATTGCGCCGATATCTGCCCGGCCAAGACCAAGGCCCTGGTCATGCAACCTCTGGAGACGCAGACTGCGGTGGAGGTCCCCAATTACGAGTTCTCCACCACCATTTCCTGGAAGGACCGTTTGGTGCGTCGGGATACGGTCAAGGGCAGCCAGTTCCAGAAGCCGCTCTTGGAGTTCTCGGGCGCTTGTGCCGGCTGCGGTGAGACCCCGTACGTCAAGGTGCTCACCCAGCTCTTTGGCGAGCGCATGATCATCGCCAATGCCACTGGGTGTTCGTCCATCTGGGGGGCGTCCGCGCCCAGCGCGCCGTACACGGTGAATGCCGAAGGTCACGGCCCGGCCTGGGGCAACTCCCTGTTCGAGGACGCGGCCGAGTTCGGCTATGGCATCCAGATGGCCTACGCCCAGCGCCAGGCCAAGCTGGTGGCCCTGATGGAGGAGGCCATTGCGCAGGGGGTGTCGGAAGAGCTGGCCACGGCCTTCAAGAACTGGATGGCAGTGCGCCATGACGGCGAGAAGTCCGTGGAAGCGGCGGAAGCCGTGCGCGAGGCCCTGTGGAACAGCGAGCGCACCGAGATCCTCGACGCCATCCTCGCCATGGACGACCTCTTGGTGAAGAAGTCCTTCTGGATCTTTGGTGGCGATGGCTGGGCCTACGACATCGGCTACGGAGGCTTGGACCACGTGCTGGCCTCAGGTGAGGATGTCAATGTCCTGGTCATGGACACCGAGGTGTATTCCAACACCGGCGGCCAGTCCTCCAAGGCCACGCCCTTGGGGTCTATCGCCAAGTTCGCGGCTGCGGGCAAACGCGTGCGCAAGAAGGACTTGGGCCTCATGGCCATGAGCTATGGCTACGTATACGTGGCTTCCGTGGCCATGGGCGCGGACAAGGCCCAGCTCATGAAGGCCTTCAAGGAGGCCGAGGCCTACCCTGGGCCGTCGCTCATCATTGCCTACGCCCCGTGCATCAACCAGGGCATCCGCAAGGGCATGGGCAAGACCCAGGAAGAGGCCAAGCGGGCGGTGCAGTGTGGCTACTGGCCGCTGTACCGCTTCAATCCGCTCCTTGCCCAGGAAGGCAAGAACCCCTTCATCTTGGATTCCAAGGCCCCCGATGGAACCATCCAGGAGTTCTTGCTGGGTGAAAACCGTTTCGCCATGCTCGAGAAGATTGCTCCGGAAGACGCCAAGCGGCTGCGCACGCGGCTGGAACAGGAGTATCTGGAGCGCTTCCACATGTACGAGTATCTGGCGAGCCGAAAACCGGAATCGGTCATCGCCCAGGGAGCTGGCGATGCGCCCCAGACCCCGGAGAGCGAGGTGTGCGTGGTGACGGCCACCGCCGAGCATTCGGGTGCCGGGCGGCCTGCCGAGCCCTGCGATGACGGCCGGGCCGGAAAATAGGTAGAGGTCTGCCCCTGCCCAGGCTTGGGGGAGTCTGGGCAGGGGCCGTATTGGTGATCACTTGTGGAGGGAAACATGTCTATTCCTGCATTGGCTCTGGTGGCATTCTTGCCCATCCTCGTGGCATTGGTCCTCATGGTCGGCATGCGTTGGCCATCGACCAAGGCGATGCCCCTTGCCTGGTTGGTGTGCGCGCTGAGCGCCCTTTTGGTATGGCAATTGCCAGTGGGCTATATTGCCGCGTTGTCGCTTCAGGGCATCATCGTGGCCATCGGCGTGCTCATCATCGTGTTCGGCGCCATCATCATCTTGTATACCCTCAAGTATTCGGGTGGCATGGAGACCATCCAGTATGGCATGCAGAACATCAGCCGCGACAAGCGCATCCAGGCCATCATCATCGGCTACATGTTCGCCGCTTTCATCGAGGGTGCCGCAGGCTTTGGAACGCCGGCAGCCCTGGCCGCGCCGTTGCTTTTGGCACTCGGGTTCCCGCCTCTCGCCGCTGCCGTCATCTGCTTGGTGTTCAATTCCTTCTGCGTGTCCTTTGGCGCTGTGGGCACCCCCATCCTCATCGGCCTCAAATTTTTGGCTCCATTGGTCAAGGAAGCGGCCGATGCGGCAACGCCCGGTCTCAATTTCACGGATTTCGCCTCCTTCGCCAAAGTCATGGGACAATGGGTTTCCCTCATGCATCTGGGGATGATTTTCATCCTGCCCATCTTCATGCTGGGTTTTCTCACCCGTTTTTACGGCCAGAACAAATCTTGGTCTGAAGGCTTTGCCGCCTGGAAGTTCTGTGTGTTCGCCGCGGTGGCCTTTGCCGTGCCGTATGTCGGCTTGGCGTGGCTTATGGGTCCGGAGTTCCCTTCGCTCATCGGCGGTCTCTTGGGGCTAGGCATTATCGTGGCTGGCGCCAAGGCGGGTTTCTGTATGCCGGAAACGGTGTGGGACTTTGGCCCACAGGATCGCTGGGATCCCGAGTGGACCGGGTCCATTCAGTGTGATACCTCCTGCCAGTTCAAGGAGCACATGAGCCAGTTCAGGGCGTGGCTGCCGTATGTCATCATCGGCCTGATCCTGGTGGCCACTCGTGTGCCGGCCTTGGGACTCAAGGCTTGGCTTTCGGCCCAGAAGATCGGCTTCACGGATCTTCTCGGGTACAAGGGTGTGTCTGCATCCATCGACTATCTCTACCTGCCGGGGACTATTCCCTTCACTCTCGTGGCGATCTTGACCATCTTCCTCCACGGCATGAGTGGTGATGCCGTGAAAAAGGCGTGGACCGAGTCTTTTGCCAAGATGAAGGCCCCGACCATTGCGCTCTTTGCCGCCGTGGCCTTGGTGTCCATCTTCCGTGGCTCCGGTGTGGCGGACGCAGCCCTCAATCCCAATAACTATCCGTCCATGCCGTTGGCCATGGCCAAGGCGGTGGCGGCTTTTGCCGGGAATGCCTGGCCATTCCTTGCCTCCTATGTGGGTGGGCTTGGGGCTTTTATCACTGGATCGAATACGGTGTCGAACCTGCTCTTTGCTGAGTTCCAATGGGGCGTGGCCCAGACTTTGGCTTTGCCGCGGCAGATCATTGTGGCTGCTCAGGTGGCTGGCGGCGCCATGGGCAACATGGTGTGCATTCACAACATCGTGGCGGCCTGTGCCGTGACAGGGCTCATTGGCCGTGAGGGGCTCATTCTCAGACGTACCTTCTGGCCCTTCGTGCTCTACGGCGTGGTGGTCGGCATTGTGGCAGGGCTCATGAGCTTCGTGTTTTTGCCACACCTCTTCTAAATTCCATGGTTAGTCCGGCCCCAGGGTCGTCCCTGGGGCCTTTCATCCCCTGTTTTTTTCAAGGAGATGTTCATGATTTCCACGAGTCTGCTCTCGGCCTTCCAGACCTTGCTCGGTAAGGAAAATGTCCTCGATAGCGAGGCGGACCGCCATTCCTATGCGTATGACGCCGCGGTGCTGGAGCCCGTGGTGCCGGAATTGGTGCTGCGCCCGACGACCAGCGAGCAGTTGGGCAAAACCGTGGCCCTGTGCTTCGAGAACGACCTCCCCATCACCGTGCGCGGCGCGGGGACCAACTTGAGCGGCGGCACCATCCCCACCAAGGAAAAGGGCGTGGTCATCCTCACCAACGGCCTCAACAAGATTCTCGAAATCAACGAGCAGGACCTCTATGCGGTGGTGGAGCCTGGCGTGGTCACGGCCAAGTTCGCCGCAGAGGTGGCCAAGCGCGGGCTCTTCTATCCTCCGGACCCAGGGTCCCAGGCCGTGTCCACCTTGGGCGGCAATGTGAGCGAAAACGCCGGCGGCCTGCGCGGCCTCAAATACGGAGTCACCAAAGACTATGTCATGGGCGTCAATTTCTGGAACGCCCAGGGCGAGTACGTCAAATCCGGCGGCAAGACCGTCAAATGCGTCACCGGCCTCAACATCAGTCAGCTCATGGTGGGCTCTGAGGGGACCTTGGGGGTCTTCGACCAGATCATTTTGAAGCTGGTGCCGCCGCCGGTGGCCTCCAAGGCTATGCTGGCGGAGTTCGACGACATCGACAAGGCCTCGCAGACCGTGGCTGCCATCATCGCCGCCAAGATCGTGCCCTGCACCTTGGAGCTGCTCGATAATGCCACCATCAATTACGTGGAGGCCTTCACCAAGGCAGGACTGCCCACCGACGCCGCGGCCATCTTGCTCATTGAGGTGGACGGCGGCCATCAGGCCCTGGTGGAAGACGATGCCGCCAAGGTGGTCGATATCTGCAAGCAAGAAGGTGCCCGCCGGGTGGTGCTGGCCAAGGACGCTGCGGAAAAGAACAAGCTGTGGGAGGCGCGGCGTAACGCCCTGCCGGCCCTGGCCCGCGCCCGTCCCACCACGGTGCTCGAAGACGCCACCGTGCCGCGGAGCCAGATCCCGGCCATGATTCGGGCCATCAACAAGATTGCGGAGAAGTACCGCCTGCAGATCGGTACCTTCGGCCATGCCGGCGACGGCAATCTTCATCCCACCATCCTCACCGACCGGCGGGACAAGGAAGAGTTCCACCGCGTGGAACTGGCCGTGGACGAGATCTTCGACGTGGCCCTGTCCTTGGGCGGCACCTTGTCCGGGGAGCATGGCATCGGCCTGGCCAAGGCCAAGTGGCTCGAAAAGGAGACCACCCGCGCGACCATCATCTATTCGCGCACCATCAAGAAGGCCGTGGATCCCAAGTATCTCCTCAACCCTGGCAAGGTCATCGGAGGCTAGCATGACGCAGGATCTCCATTCCCTGGCCCGCATGCTCATGGAGCTGGACGACCAGATGGTCGCCTGCATGAAGTGCGGCATGTGCCAGGCGGTCTGTCCGGTGTTTGCCGAGACCATGCGCGAAGGCGACGTTGCCCGGGGAAAGATCGCCCTTCTGGAAGACCTGGCCCACGAGATGATCCGCGACGCCGAAGGCGTGCAGCAAAAACTCAACATGTGCCTCTTGTGCGGCTCCTGCGCGGCCAATTGTCCCAGCGGAGTGAAGGTGCTCGACATCTTCCTCAAGGCCCGGGTCATCGTGAACACCTACATGGGACTTTCACCCACCAAGAAGGCCATCTTCAAGGGACTGCTCACCAAGCCGGCCCTGTTCAACAGCCTCTTGGACGTGGCCTCCAAGTTCCAGGGGCTGTTCACCAAGCCGGCCAGCGACGTCATCGGCTCGTCGTGCGCCCGCATTCAGGCCCCGGTCATCGGAGGCCGCCACTTCATGCCTTTGGCCAAAAAGCCGCTGCGTAAATTGGTGCCGTCCATGAGCACCCGTCCGGGCAAAAGCGGCTACCGTGTGGCCTTTTTCCCAGGCTGCGTGGTGGACAAGATCTATCCCCAGGTGGGGCAGGCGGCCCTCAAGGTGCTGGAGCACCACGAGGTGGGCGTGTATCTGCCCGCTGGCCAGGCCTGCTGCGGCATCCCGGCCTTGTCCTCGGGCGACAAGGAGTCCTTCGATCAATTGGTGCTCCACAACCTCGAGCTCTTCGAGAAGGAGCACTTCGACTACCTGCTTACTCCCTGTGCCACCTGTTCGGCGACCATCCATGAGATCTGGCCGCTTATGAGCGGTGACAAGAAGGAGTCCTTGCGCGACCGCATCCAGGCCATGGCCGAGCGCACCATGGACATCGGCCAGTTTCTCGTGGACGTGCTCCATGTGGAGGTCCCGACGCAAGGCAGCGGCACGCGGGTGACCTACCACGACCCGTGCCACTTGAAGAAATCCCTCAAGGTGAGCGAGCAGCCGCGGGCGCTGCTGCGCTCCAATCCCAAGGTGCAGTTCGTGGAAATGGCCGAGGCCGACCGCTGCTGCGGGTGTGGCGGCAGTTTCAATCTCCAGCACTATGACCTCTCCAAGGATATTGGTACGCAGAAACGCAACAATATCGTGGCTTCGGGAGCGGATGTGGTGGCCACGGGGTGTCCTGCCTGCATGCTGCAAATCTCGGATATGCTCTCGCAACACGGAGATCGTGTAGCGGTGAAGCATTTTATTGAAGTGTACGCAGAATCATTGTAATCATAGAGGGGAACAAGAATATCCTTGTTCCCCATGTTTTTGTGTTCTTGATTGATTTGTTTATACAAACAATGACAAGTCTAGGTGCATCCATGAGGGCGCTATGGCAAAAAGTCTCTATATAACGGCCACGGAAGCACGGAGTGGAAAGTCCGCGATTGTGCTTGGTGTCATGCAAATGCTCCTTCGCGACATTCGTCGCGTTGGTTTTTTTCGTCCGATAATCAACGATGAATCTGGCAAGAAAGACCATGATATCGACTTGGTGTTGTCCCAATTCTATCTTGGTCTACAATATGAAGAAACGTACGCCCTGACCATGCGTCAGGCCAAAGAGATGGTGAATGCCGGACAGCACGCCCTGCTCATGGAGCGCATCATCAACAAATACAAGGAGCTGGAATCCAAGTGTGACTTTGTGCTCCTTGAGGGGACGGACTTTGAAGGCGGCTCTCCGGCCTTCGAGTTCGACATCAATGCCGACATCGCCGCCAACTTGGGAAGTCCTTTGCTCGTGGTGGTCAATGCCTGCCAGAAAACCGAGCACGAGATCATCAGCTCCACCAAGTTGTCGCTGGAATCTTTTTCGGAAAAGGCGGTGGATATCCTCGGTATTATCGTCAACCGGGTGGCGGTGGCCGACCGCGAGGCCCTGCGCATTGCCTTGCGCCAAAGCCTCGCGCGGATGGACGTATTACTCTATCTCATCCCCGAAGTGGCGGTGCTCGGCAAGCCTACTATGGCTGACGTGATGAAATGGGTGGGCGCTGAGGTGCTCTACGGTCGCGACAACCTGGAGACCCAGGTGGAAGACATCGTGGTGGCGGCCATGCAGATCGGCAATTTCCTCGACTACATCGAAAAGGGGAGTCTGGTGGTGACTCCGGGCGATCGCTCGGACATCATCGTGAGCGCCTTGGCCTCGCGGCTGTCCGCAGCGTATCCCGACATCGCCGGAATTCTGCTTACCGGCGGCATCCGGCCGGATCGCAACGTGGCGCGTCTGGTGGAGGGCTGGACCGGCGTGCCCGTACCGGTGCTTTTGGGCAAGGAGGCCACGTTCCAGACCGCCCGGCGCCTCTACAACATGTACGGCAAGATTGAGCCCGACAACCAGAAGAAGATCGCTTCCGCTCTCGGTGTCTTTGAGGAGAATGTGGATACGGTGGAGATGCGCTCGCGCCTCAATACCCGCAAATCCACCAAGGTGACGCCGCAGATGTTCGAGTATAGCCTCATCGAGAAGGCCAAAGCACACCGCCAGCACATTGTGCTTCCCGAAGGCTCTGATGAACGGATCCTGCGGGCTGCAGATATCCTGATGCGTCGTGGTGTCGTGGACCTGACTATTTTGGGTGATATTCCCACCATCCATTCCAAGATTTCCCAGATGGGTCTCAATCTCGATGCCGTGCAGCTCATCGATCCATCCAAGAGTCCGGATCTCGAAGAATACATCGAAACATTCCATGAACTCCGCAAAAGCAAAGGAGTATCGCGGGAACTTGCTTGTGATTGCATGATGGATCCCACCTATTTTGGGACCATGATGGTGTATTTGGGCAAGGCCGATGGTATGGTCTCAGGCGCCATCAACACCACGGCGCACACCATTCGGCCGGCGCTGCAGATCATCAAGACCAAGCCCGGTATTTCCATTGTATCCAGTGTGTTTTTCATGTGCCTCAAGGATCGGGTGCTGGTATTCGGCGACTGCGCCGTGAACCCCAATCCCAATCCCCAGCAGCTGGCGGAGATCGCCATCAACTCCGCCGAGACTGCCCGGGTGTTCGGCATCGAGCCGCGGGTGGCCATGTTGTCGTATTCCACCGGAGACTCAGGGGCGGGCAGCGATGTGGACCTGGTCATCGAGGCCACGCGCATCGCTCGCGAGCGGGCGCCGGAGCTGCTCATCGAAGGCCCCATCCAGTACGATGCGGCCATCGATCCGGAGGTGGCGCAAAAGAAGCTTCCCGGAAGCCCGGTGGCCGGCCGGGCCACGGTGTTCATCTTCCCGGACCTCAATACCGGCAACAATACCTACAAGGCCGTGCAGCGGGCGGCCAACGCCGTGGCCATCGGTCCGGTGCTCCAGGGCCTCAAAAAGCCGGTCAATGACCTCTCCCGCGGCTGCTTGGTACCGGATATCGTCAATACCGTGGCCATTACCGCCATCCAGGCCCAGGCGGAAAAGGGGATCATCGCGCAGCAGGATTAGCTGCTTTTCTCGCATATCCAGGCGGCATGACTTGGTCTCGTGCCGCTTTTTTTATATCACCCCATGGAAAGGAGATGGATTATGTATGTTTTCGTGATCAATTCGGGAAGTTCTTCCCTCAAATATCAGCTTTTGGATATGGATAAGCGCCAGGCAGTGGCATCAGGGGTTGTGGAGCGCATTGGTGAAACCATGGGCCGCATCACCCATAAAAAATATCCTGGCCAACAAAACGAGGCCAAAACATCCATGGACATGCCTTTCCCTGACCACCGTGTGGCCATGGATCAGGCGGTTGCCTTGCTCGTGCATCCTGAGCATGGGGTCATTGCTTCCCGAGACGCCATTCAGGCTATCGGTCACCGCGTGGTGCAGGGCGGGGAGACTTTGGTGCAGAGCACCCGCATCACCCCGGAGGTCATTGCCCAGATTCGCGCCAACTTCCAGCTGAGCCCCTTGCACAATCCCGCCAACCTGGTGGGCATCGAGGCGGCGCTGGAGCTCTTCCCCCACGCCCCGCAGGTGGCGGTGTTCGACACCGAATTCCACCAGACCATGCCGCCGGCCGCCTATCTGTACCCGATCCCGTATCATTTCTACGAGGAAATGCGCGTGCGGCGCTACGGTTTTCATGGCACCTCGCACCGCTACGTGACCCGCGAGGCCGCCCGTCTCATGGGCAAACCCATGGATGCCGTGAACCTGGTAACGCTGCACCTCGGCAATGGGTGCAGCATGGCCGCCGTTCGTCAGGGCCGGTGCGTGGATACCACCATGGGCATGACCCCGCTCTCGGGGCTCATGATGGGCACCCGCAGCGGCGACATCGACCCGGCCATCGTCTTCTTCCTCATGAAGGAAAAAGGCTACAACGTGGACCAGATGGACGCCATCCTGAACAAGGAGAGCGGGCTGAAGGGGATTTGCGGCAAAAACGACATGCGCGACATCCATGAGGCGGCAGCCGCGGGTGACGAGCGTGCGCGTTTGGCCCTGGAGATGTTCGTGGGCCGGATCCGCAAGTTTTTGGGCGCCTATCTGACGGTCACCGGGCCCTTGGATGCCATCGTCTTTACCGCTGGCATCGGCGAGAACGACGACATCGTCCGTCGCATGGTGTGTCAGGACTTGGAGCATCTGGGCATCGTCCTGGACGAGGCGGCCAACGCCGGCCGCAAGGGCGCGGCCACGGCGGTACACGCCCCAACGAGCCGCGTACAAATCTGGGTCATCCCCACTAACGAGGAACTGGAGATCGCCCAGGCCACGGTGGCGGTCCTGGAAAACTCGCTCTAAGCGCGCCCTGCCTCCGGCCTGGGTCTGGCGGCGTTTCCCGCCCGGCCCAGGCTTTTTTTGTGGCTTGTGCCTCGGAGCGCTGGCCAAGAAAGCAGAAGCCCCATTTTTTGTTTCCCAACGGTTGCGATGCGGTCATTGCTGTGAGATACCCTCCTCACCGTAGTTTGGCGTTCCAACTCGTAAAAGACGATGCAAGGAGAAGTCGCGCCGAATGCCGAACTGAGGCTGAAAGGAGACCGACCATGCAGACCGTTCCACCATCCGTGCTCAAGATCATCAGCATCGGGTTTCTGATTGTGGGCAACCTGATCGGCGCCGGTATCCTAGCGCTGCCGATCAACACCGGACTGGCCGGATTCGTGCCGTCGCTGATCGGGCTGTTTGTCACCAGTGCCGCCATGTACTATTCGGCAGTGATCCTGGGGGGTGAGGCGGCCCGGCGCCAGGAAGAGACCTTCAACTACCCCTCCCTGTACCAGACCTATCTGGGGACTGCGGGCAAATGGGTCGCCGTGGCGGCCAACTTGGTGATCCTCTACGGGCTCTTGACCGCCTATCTGACCGGTATCACTACTATCATCACCAGACTGCTCGCCATCCAGGTGTCACCGAGCTGGCTGATGCTGGGGTTCTTTGCCATAACCGCGCTGATCTCGCTGGCCTCGGTGGACACCATCATGAAGTACATCTCGCTTTTGGTGGTGATCAAGTGCGCCGCTTTTGTGGTGATCGCCGGTATGGCCGGTATCCATGTCAGGGCAGAAAACCTGGCCCATACCAACTGGTCGCTGTTTGTCTGCGGCATCCCGATCCTGGTGACCGCCTTCCATTTCCACAACATCATCCCGGCGATCTGCCGCAGTCTTCAATGGGATCAGCGGGTGATCAACCGCACCATGCTGGTGGGAATGGTGATGGGGTTTCTGATGAACGGCACCTGGCTTTTGGTGGGGATCGGCGTGCTGCCGCTGGATACCAGCCCCATTGGCCTGATCAACGCCTTTCAGAAAAACCTGCCGGCCACGGTCCCCCTGGCCGAGGCGATCCACTCATCAACCTTCCTCCTGCTGGCCGGATGTTTTGCCGTGGCTGCCATTACCACCGCCTATCTGAGCAACGGTATGGGGCTCATCGGGTTCATGGACGACCTGATCAGCCACCACTTGGGCCGGGTCAACCCGCTTTTGAGCCGGGCCTTCTCCTTTGGCCCGCCGCTGTTGATCGCCCTGGTCTACCCAGACATCTTTTTGAAGGCGATAGACATTGCCGGCGGCTTTGGCATTGTCACCCTGTTCGGAATCCTGCCCTGCATCATCGCCCTGCGCAACGCCCGGACGCCACGGCAAAAAAAGCTGGGTATCGCCATGCTGCTGTTGTTTTGCCTGTTTTTCCTGCTGGAGGCGGGGCAGGAGCTGGGCATGCTGGATATCTCGGCCGAGATAGAACACTGGAAATAAGGAAGCAGGAGGTGCATTGCTGGGCATCGTTCCGAGATGCTCAATGCGATTTCCCTGGCTGAGCATTTTACAATAGATTTGTATGTTGTATTTTGTCTCTTAATGTCTGATGCATGGTCTGCGCTGAACACGACTTCAACTATTCATGGAGGTGTGCTGTATGGACATTTTCATGCAGGCGGCGTTTGATGAAGCAAAACAGGGTTACGATGAAGGTGGAATTCCGATCGGGGCGGTGCTGGTCCATAAAGGCCGGATCATCGGCCGGGGGCACAACCGGCGGGTGCAAAAGGGGAGTGCCATCCTGCACGGCGAGATGGATGCCCTGGAAAATGCCGGGCGGCAGCCAGCGCAGGTGTATCGCGAATCGGTACTGTACACCACCCTGTCACCCTGCCCGATGTGCAGCGGCGCGATTCTCCTCTACGGTATCCCCAAGGTAATCATCGGCGAGAACCGCACCTTTATGGGCGAAGAAGAGCTGCTCCGTTCGCGGGGCGTCGAGGTTCAGGTGCTGCAGGATAGCCGTTGCATCGAGCTGATGGAGCGATTTATTGCCGAAAACCCGGAGCTTTGGAACGAGGACGTCGGGGTCTGAAGCCCTGCAGGTGTCTACTGGCATTGGTACAGAGGGGAGAGCCCCAAGGCAACGGCATCGCGGAGCGGTTCGTTCGGACCTTGCAGGAGAACCTGCTCTGGATTCGGCGGTTCGACACGGTGAAGGCCGCCTCGCCCTCTTGGAGTTCCAGGACACGTACAACCGGGAATGGATCATTGGACGCCACGGCTCCAAGACTCCGTCAGCGGTGCGGGCCATCCAGAAACAGGCCGCAAACGTGGCGGAAAAACGTGTCCAAAAAACCGTAGACCGATACACATCCCGGCAGAACCCCGGCGGCGCGTCTGAGGATATCCTGCGCCGTCGGACAGTGGCCCATCATAGGGCGCGCCTTCCGTTGAGCGAGCGGTGTCAAGTATTGCCTGAAATGGCGGGATGCCCCCATCCGCGGGTTGCCCCAGGGTTATCCCCAGCGGAGATCTTGGAGAAAAGATTGAATCAAGTCGTTGAGTTGCAAGGAAAAAATGGCGGAGAGGGTGGGATTTGAACCCACGTACGGAGTATGAGTCCGTAACTCGATTTCGAGTCGAGCGCGTTACGACCGGGCTTCGCTACCTCTCCGCAGGGATCGGCGGGATTCAAAGAACGCAGTGAGCAGTGCGCTGCAGGGCTGGGCGAGCACGCCTTCGCGCACCCAGAAGTGGTGGTTGCTCCACGAGACGTCGGCGCTGTGCATGCGGCTTCCCAGGCAGCCTGCCTTGGGGTCTCGGGCGGCGAACACCACTCCGGCCAGCCGGGCGTGAATGATGGCGCCCAGGCACATCAAACACGGCTCCAAAGTGACGACGAGCACACATCCCGGAAGGCGGAAATTGCCTTCCCGCGCCGCGGCCTGGCGCAGGGCCAGGATCTCCGCGTGGGCCGTGGGATCGTGCTGGGTGATGACCCGATTGCCGGCATGGGCGAGGATCTTTCCCTCACGCACCACCACCGCACCCACCGGCACTTCCCCGAGTCGCTCGGCCTCTTGGGCTTCCTTGAGGGCTTCTGCCATGAAGGGTTCCCAAGGGTCGGTGCCGTGCAACGGGAAGGAGTCCATACGGGGGTGGGCTCTGGTTGTCAACGTGTACGCAGATACTCGATGCCCCGGGCGAAGATTTCCAGCCCCAGACGCGGGCGTTCGCCCCGAGTCCAGCGCGGATGGTTGGTGAAGTGGTTGAAGGCCTCGGGGTGGGGCATGAGGCCGAAGATGCGGCCGGTGGGGTCCGTGAGGCCGGCAATGCCCATGGGCGAGCCGTTGGGGTTGGCCGGGTAGTCCTGGGTGGGCAGGCCGGTGGCGGGGTCGCAGTAGGCCACCGGGGCGAGGTGATCCGCTTGGATGCGGGAGAGGATTTCCGGGCTGGCGGCGATGAGTTTGCCCTCGCCGTGGCGCACGGGCATCTCCAGAATGCCTTCGAGCCCTTGGGTGAAGACGCACGGCGAGGCCGGATCGATCCGCAAGCTGACCCAGCGGTCCTCGAAGCGGGCGGAATCGTTGTGGCCCAGGGAGACCTGGCGCACGAAGCGCTGACCGTCCAGGCCCGGCAAGAGTCCCAGCTTCACGAGCAGCTGGAAGCCGTTGCAGATGCCGAGGATGATGCCGCCGTTGTCCAGGAAAGCGGCGAGGTCGTCCACCAGACTCTGGCCGCTGTGGGTGCGGGCATGGCGCCAGCGCACGGCCGCGGCTTGGGCGGCGCCCAGATCGTCGCCATCGAGAAACCCGCCCGGCAGGATGAGGAATTGAAAGTCCGTCAGCCGCACCCGTTCGGCCAAGAGGTCGAAGAAAAAGGCGATGGTGACCGCATCGGCGCCGGCCTTTTGGGCGGCGTAGGCGCATTCCTGTTCGCAATTGGTCCCGTATCCCGTGACCACAAGGGCGTGTACCCGCATGTCGTTCTCCCTGAAGTTTGGCTTTTCCTAGTCGGTGGACGCCGTGGAGGCAAGGGGCGGCTCCTGGGCGCAGGTCAAGGGCTGCAGCGCCGGCTCGAAAGGTCCGAAGCTTCCGTGCTCGGCCACCAGGGTGAAAAAGGTCACCCGGTCGTAGCGCCAGATGCGCGACTCCTGAACGCCGAAGCGGGCGTAGTAGTCCGCCTTGGCAAAGGGCTGGTTGGATTCGGTAAGGTCGTACACCGCCTCGTCCACTTCCGCCCAGGCGTGGACCACGTATCCCGGGCCGCCGGGGATCCAGGCGTGGACCACAGTGGCGGTCTCGCATTCACTGGCCACTTCCAGGGCAGCGGCGAAGCTTTGCTCGCGAAATTCCATGGTCACTCTTCTCCTTGGTGCTGGCGCAGGGCCGCCAGGGCTGCGCCGATGGCGTTTCCCGAGGCCGCATGCGCGGGGATGATGAGTTCCGTGCCCAGGGCCTTGGCCACGGGAGGCAAAAGATAGGGGGCCGCCGCACCCATGCCCACCAGAGGAAGGCGCAGGCGTACGCTGAGCTCCAGGTAGGGCCCGGCGTGGGTGTTCAGGGCCGCAGCCAGGGCCGGGCCGCCGTGGCGCATGCCCAGCGCGTGGACGATGGCCTGCGTGATGCGCGATGCGGCGGTATCGAGGATGCGCTGCGCGAGTTTCGATGCCTTTAGACCCTGGGCCTGGGCCAGGATATCCACGCCGGCTTGCGCGAGCCCGCGGTCCCAGAGATCCAGGGTGCCCTGGGCGTGGAGGCAGTCCGTGGGGGTAAGCCCGGTGATGACCACCAGCCCCTGGGCCTCCAGCCAGGCGAGGGCGGCCTCCAGTCGTGCCTCCGGCACATCGAGGCCGCGGCGAAGTTCCCCCCAGGTGGCCGGCCCCCGCGCCAAAAGCCAGCGCCAGACGGCCGTCCCGGTGGCCGCCTTGGCAGTGGTGGGGGCTTGGGCGAGTTGGTGGTCGGAACGGGGCAGGACGAGCAGCCGTCCGGGGCCGGGGCCCAGCCAGGTGCGCGGATGTGGCAGGGAGAGGTTCAAGGCAGGTACGCGGCACAGGGGCGTCACCCGCTGGGGGCCGATGGCGAGGGTCTCTCCGCATACTTCCACCAGGCTGTCGCCGCCCACGCCGACGGTGTCGGTGTCCACTGCCGGTACATGGGTGGAGAGTCCGGCCATGGTGAGCCCCTGGGGGGCGATGACCGGACGGCCTTCGGCGACGAGGGCAATATCCGTGGTGGTGCCGCCCACGTCCACGACCACGGCATCGCGGTGCATTGCCGCTCCCCACAAGGCCGTGGCCGCAGGCCCGCTGGCCGCGGTGTGGGCTGCGTGGCGCCTTGCCTCGGCAAGGTCCATGGCCGTGGCGTCGCCGCGTACCAAAAAGACCCGGCCGCCTTGGCGGGGAAGCACGCGCTCCATGCGCGCCACAAAGCCTTCCATGATGGGCAGAAGCTGGGCATTGGCCAGGGCGGTGGCGGCGCGCTCCTTGAGCCCCGGCCGGCCGCTTGCCTGGTGGGAGCAGAACACCGGCTTGGGGTCCACCAGGGCGATGGCCCGGGCCGCCACTTCCTCGTGGCTGGGGTCGGCAAAGGAGAGCAGGGCCGCCACCGCGTAGGCGTCCACGTGGCCGCGCATGGCGGTGACGCCTTCGAGCAGCACCTCAAGGCCCAAGGGTTCGTGCTCGATGCCGCGGGCCTTGTGGCCGCCGGGCACGTGGCAGACCAAGGCTGCAGGCAGCCGCAGGGCCTTGGGCGCGCCGATGACGATCAGTCCTACCTCCGCGCCGCGGCCTTCCACCAAGGCGTTGGTGGCCAAGGTGGTGGACAGGGCGATGGTAAGCTCCGCCTGGGGATCCGGCAGCGCGGCCCGCACCGTCTCGAGGGCCGCGAGGATGGAGGTCTCCACCGCCGCACGCCGGGTGGGCACCTTGGCGGTGGCGCACACACGGCCGTTTGCATCCACCAGGGCGGCGTCGGTGGAGGTGCCGCCGGTATCGATGCCGATGATGTGTGTCATGGGCGGCCTCTCTACGGCGCAAGCCCATGGCCGTAAAGGGGCGCCCATCTCCTTTGGGGCAGAGGCTTGGAAAAATCGGCGCACGGTTGATACGGGAGGGAATTTGTGGAAATCGATCCCCAAGGCATGGGGGAAAGCCAGAGGGCAATGAGCGGCCATCACCGGATCTGGGGCCGCCCAAAGGGAGGGGGTATGGAAGAACAGCTTGGAGATCCCGTCATCTATTGGTTGGATGCCCAGGATCGTATCGTCCAGGTCAACGACGTCTGGGATCAGTTTGCCCGGGCCAATGGCGGAGACGGCATGCTGGCCGCAGCCGTGCAGGGGCAGCCGCTGTGGCGCTTCGTCAGCGGGGACCCCACGCGCATGTGGTTGGATGCCATCGTCAACGTGGTGCGCATAACGAGGAAACCGCAAGAGCGGCCCTATCGCTGCGATTGCCCACAGTACAAGCGCTTTATGCGCATGCGCGTCATCCCCGAGCCCAGCGGGCTGCTGGTGCGGGTGGAGCACCACATCCTCGCCCTGGAGCCCCGAGAGCCCGTGCAGTTCGAGTTTGGGCGGGGCCAGGGGATGGCGATGCCTCGGTGCAGCGTGTGTTGCCGGGTGCAGCAGCACGGGCAATGGGTGGATCCGGATCCTGGCACTCCTGGCCAGTACCGGGTCTTCTACACGGTTTGTCCCCAATGCCGCGAGGGGGGGATTCATGCCGCAGTCACCCCGCCGCGCACATAGACCAGCGCCGTGCGGGTGCTGTTTGCCTTCTGCAGTGGCTGGAATTGGCCATCTGCCGGTATCAATGCAGGCGGTGAGGACCTCTGAACGGGCGGCGCTCCCATCCCGGCATGGGCCTGAGGGGCAGCCCCCCGTGGGGGCCTATTTGTCTTCCGCAGGAGGAGTCGGCGCGTCGGGGGCGTCGCCACTGAACAGTTTGGCGCGGCGGTAGCGGAAGGTGTCTCGGGTGAGCTGCAGCAGGCGGGCGGCTTGGGATTCGTTGCCCTGGGTGCGGGCCAGGGCCTGGGAGAGATAGTGGCGCTCCACCTGGGCAAGCAACCGGGGCAGATCCAACCCCTCAGGCGGCAGCGGCGGCAGGGTGGTTGCCGGCTGCCGGGAGGGTGCTTCGAGCCCCAGGTCCTCGGGGGTGATTTGGGGCCCGCGGGCCAGCAGCGCGGCACGCTCCATGAGGTTTTTGAGTTCGCGCACGTTGCCGGGCCAGGAGTGGGCAAGCAGGCAGGCTTCGGCCTCCGGGGTCAGTCCGGTGAGTTCTCTGCCGAACTTGGTGGCGAATTCGTGGAGAAAGGCCCGGGCCATGGGGAGGATGTCTCCTTGGCGCTCCGCCAGGGAGGGCACGCGGATGCGCACCACTGCCAGGCGGAAGAAGAGGTCCTGGCGGAAGGTGCCTTGGGCGACGCATTCTTCGAGGTTACGGTTGGTGGCGGCGATGATGCGGGTTTGCACCGTGCGCGGCCGCGTGGCGCCCACGGGGTAGAATTCGCCGCTTTGCACGAAGCGCAGGAGCTTGGCCTGGACCTCCAGGGGCAGTTCTCCCACTTCGTCGAGAAACAGGGTGCCGCCGTCGGCCGTGGCCACGAGTCCGGTCTTGCCGCGGCGTTCCGCCCCGCTGAAGGCGCCGGGCGCGTAGCCGAAGAGTTCGCTTTCCACCAGATCCCGCGGGATGGCCGCGCAGTTGAGGCTCACCAGCGGGCCGCGGAACAGCGGGCTGCGCAGGTGGATGGCGCTGGCGAGGAGTTCTTTGCCCGTGCCGGTCTCGCCCTCTACGAGCACCGGGGTGTCCGGGCTTTGGGCCACGCGGCCCACCAGGTCCATGACTGCGGTGATGGCGTCGCTTTCGGCGATGAAAAAGGGCATGTGTTCGCGCAGTGCCCGTTCTTGGAGCAGCCGCGTTTCTTTGCCCAGGCGCAGGAAACTGGCGGTGCGGCCAAGCACGGCCGAAAGGGCCTCCAGGCGTACCGGTTTGACCAGATAGTCCACGGCCCCGGCCTTCATGGCGCAGATGGCGGTGCGCACGTCTTCGTAAGCCGTGATGACGATGATGGCCGCGTGTGGGGCCAATGCCCGCAGCTTGGGCATGATCTCCAAACCGCTTTGGTCCGGCAGCCCAATGTCGAGGAGCACGATGTCCGGGGGCTCCTGGTGGGCGAGTTCCAGGCCCTGGCCGGCCGTAGCCGCGGTGGCTACCTGGTAGTCCCGGCCCAGGGTCAGGGCGAGACTGTCGCGGATGGACTCTTCATCGTCGATGATCAGGATACTGAGGTGCATGGAGGACATCCGTGAGGGGGAATGGGCGTGCGAGGGGAGGAAGTCGGAAGTTCCACGAGGAAGGCCGCGCCGCCCAGGGGACTGTCGGTGACCTGGACTGCGCCGCCGTGGTCCGCCAGGATGCGCTGCACGATGGAGAGCCCGATGCCGGTGCCGTCCACGGCGGTGGTGTAGAAGGGGTCGAAGATGCGCTCCCTGTCTTGGGCGGGCACCCCGGGACCGCTGTCTTCCACGCTGAGGCGGGCGTGGGCGGCGTCCTTTTCCACCGTGATGCGCAGGCGTGGGCGTCGGTTGGGGACCACTCGGGCCGCCCGGGCAGCGTTGTCGGCGAGGTTGACCACCAATTGTTCGAGCAGGGTGGGGTCGCCCCGCACCCAGACAGGATCGGGGGGAAGCTCGGTCTGGAGCTCGACCCCGTGCTTGCGCAGCGTGGTGGCCATGAGCCCCACCGCCTCGGTGACGGGATTGCGCAGGTCGAGGTGCTGGAAATGGGGCGTCGAAGGCTTGGAGAAGTCGAGGACCCGGCGGATGACCGCCTCGATCTTGCCGGCAGCGGCGCCCAGTTTGGCGGTGAGGGAGCCAAGCGTGCGCGCCGTCTCTTCGGGAAGCTCCTGCGCCATGGCCTCCAGGGCATAGAGGTAGCCGAGGATGCCGGAGAGGGGGTTTCGGATCTCATGGGCCAGCCCTGCGGCCATGCGGCCGAGGGAGGTGATCTTGTCCAAAAGCAGCACTTGGCGGCTGAGCCGCCGGGTCTCGGTGACGTCGGCCAGGAAGATGGCCAGGCGTCCGCGGGTGCTGTCCTGGGGGCGCGCCAAAGTGACGCGGATGTCGTAGTCTCGGGGAGGGCCGGTTTGGCTCACGCTTTGGACTTCGCCGGTGGCGAGCGCCGTGGCCATGGCCATGTGGCAGGTGGCGGCCAAGGCTTCGTCGAGCACGTCCGCAAGACGCATGCCCAGGAGCGACTCGCGGTTGCCGCCGATGCGCTGGGCCGCGGCGTCGTTGATCTCGAGGATGACCCCATCTTCGTCCACCAGGAACAGGGACTCGGAGGGGGCGTCGAGCAAGGCCCGGGCCTTGGCCTCGCGGTCGCGCAGCAGGGCCTCGGTCTGGCGGCGCTGCTCGATTTCGAAGGCCAGGTCCCGGGTGCGGCGCTCCACTTCGATGGTGAGCCCGGCCTGGGCCTTGCGCAGGGCGTTTTCCGCCTGGATGCGCTCGGCCACCTCCCGCTCCAGCTCGGCGTTGGCCTCGCGCAGGTGGCGGGTGCGTTCGGCCACCGCCAGCTCCAGGTGGGCGGCGTGGCGCTCCAGGGCCGCCTGGGAGGCGCGGCGCAGGCGCAAGGCCAGCATGGACAGGGCGAGCATGGCGCACAAAAGCGCCACCCCGAGGGCGGCGGCCCAGGTCCATTCCTTGGGGATGCTGTAGAACCGAGGCGGCGCAAAGAGGATGCGGGAATCGGGGGGAAGCTTGGCGTGCGGGATGCCGAAGCGGAGCAGTTGGCGGTCGTCGAACATGGGCACCGTGGGGGTCTTTTCCACCACCGGCGGCAGGGTGCCGGTGCCAAGGACCTCTGCTGCCATGGTCCCGGCGGCGTGGCCGTGGGCGTAGGCCTCGATCATGACCCCGCCAAGGCAGCCGCTGCCCAGCTCGAAGTCCCAGAAGCCGTAGATGGGGACCTGGGCGTACTGGGCGAGAAAACGGTTTTTGTCTCGGTAATCGAGGAGGATGCCCTCTTCATTGCGCAGCACGCCGTGTACCAGGATCACCTGGCCTGCGCTGAGAGTGGGCAGGCGCTGGCGCAAGGTGGCGGCGTCCAGGTTGTTCCAGAAGGTGAAGGTGACGGGTGCAAATTGGGGGGCAGTGGCGCGCAGTTCCCGGTCCGTGATGTCGTCCGGGGAGACCAGGTCACCGCCGATGACGACAAATTCCCGGGTATCGGGATGCAGACGCAAGGCCAGGCGGATGGTCTCGGCCAGGGCCGGGGTTTCCGTGAGGCCCGTGACGCGGGCAAAGCCAGCGAGCATGCCGGGCGTAAAACCATTGACTCCGCAAAAGACCACCGCGGCCTGCGGAAAGTGCGGGGCCAATTCGGTGCGCACGAAGTCCAAGGCCACATTGTCGCAGGCCAGGATGAGGTCGAAGCGCTGGCCATGGAGCTTGGCGCGTAAGAGTTCGGCCAGGCGGGCAAGGTATTCGGGGCTGGGGTTGCGTTTGGTGTCGAGGTATTCCACCCACAAGAGGGCATCGGGGAGTTTTTCGCGAAAGGCATCGAGGATGCCGCGGGTGAGCTCGTCGGTCCAGGTGAGCCCGGGATGGTAGGACTGGAGCACGAGCACGCTGGGACGCGCCCCGTGCGCCGCGGCGGCGGAGGTGAGCAGCATGAGGAGGACGAAGAACCGGAAAAACCGTGCCATGGGCGGAGACGTACGGACTTTGGCCGCAGGCTTCAAGGCCGGGGCATTGACCTGGTGGGCGAAGGAGGTACGACGGCGGAGGCATCGTTGGCGCAAACCGTCGGACACGGAAGGAGGAATCATGGCTCCAACATGGGCAGTTGCCTTGGGCGGCGGGGCGGCCCGGGGGTGGGTGCATATCGGTGTGCTGCAGGCCCTTGCCGAGGCGGGCCTGGCGCCGCAGGTGGTGTGTGGCACCTCCATCGGGGCGGTGGTGGGCGCGGCGTACGCAAGCGGCAACCTGGAACGCTTGACCGCGTGGGTGACGTCGTTGACCAAGCTGGAGGTGGCGCGGTTCTTCGAGCTGGATTTTTCCTTGCGCGGCGTGGTGGACACAGACCGGCTGCGGCGTTTTCTCGCCCAGCACGTCGCCCCGGAGCACCTGGATATCGCCGATCTTCCGGTGCGTTTCGCCACCGTGGCCACGGACATGGAGAGCGGGCGGGAAATCTGGCTCAAAAAAGGCGGCGTGCTGGATGCCGTTTGGGCGTCCATCGCCCTGCCCGGGCTTTTCCCGGCCATTCGCCACCGCGGCCGGTGGCTGGTGGACGGCGGGCTGGTGAATCCGGTGCCGGTGTCCGTATGCCGCGCCCTGGGGGCGGAGGTGGTCTTGGCCGTGAACCTCAACGCCGACATCGTGGGCAAACACCTTCGCCGCCGCAAGGCGGAGTCCGGCAAAAACGGTCGCTTTCCGGCGTGGATCACCGAGTACGCCAAAAGCGTCTTTCCCGGCATGGCCGCGGACGACCCGCCGAGCCTTTTCGAGGCCGTGGCCGCCAGCGTCAACATCATCCAGGACCGCATCACCCGCAGCCGCATGGCGGGAGACCCGCCGGAAGTCCTGCTCGCCCCCAGGCTTGGACACTTGGGACTTTTGGAGTTCCACCGCGCCTCCGAGGCCATTGCCGAGGGGCGGCGCGTGGCGCAGCAGGCCATCGAGGAGCTCCAGCGCATCCTTGCCGCAGACCCACAGTAACCTTCATCAGGCCCAGGTTGGTGTTTGACAATCCGTGGGGGCGTGCGGTAGCGCGGGTCATCTTTTGACCATTGGTCATTTTTTGACGAGGTGTCATGGCTCGCAGGCAGCAGGAAAAATCCGCCCAGACCCAGCAGGAGCTTTTGGAGGCCGCACAGCGGCTCTTTGTGGAGAAGGGCTATCTCGCTACCACGGTGCAGGAGATCACCGAGGCCGCAGGCTATGCCAAGGGCAATTTCTACCGCTACTGGCCGAGCAAGGACGAGCTCATGCTGGAGATCATCGCCAGCAAGATGCGGCAGTACCGCGCCATGCGCGACGCGCGGGTGCGCGAGGCCCGCAGCCTTGCCGAGGTGATGGACGGCGTGCTCGATTTCCTTGCCCGCATCCACCAGGATCGCGGCTGGTCTTTGGTGTTTTTGGAGTTCACCATCTATGCGGCGCGCAAGCCCGAGCTGCGTGCCCGCCTCTCGGAGGCGCACTATCGCCTTTCCAACGAGATCTTTGCCGCGCTCGTGGGCCCGTTTCTGCCGCCGGGCTGTGACGGTCAGGCCATGGGCGCCCTCAACACGGCGTTGTTCGAAGGTTTTGTGATCCATGAGCTCATGGGCACCGGCGTGCTCCATTGGGAGGATTTTTGTCGGGTCGCCCGGAAGTTGGCCTTGGAATGTGCGGCGTCCCGCACCCTTTGCCCGGAGGCAGAGGCTTCCCCAAACCGTCCGGTCATGGGGCCGGACGCTGTTTTTTCGGAGGAATCATGATGGCGCGGATCGTTTTTTTCCTGCTGGCGGTAAGTGCCGCAGCTTCGGCGTGGGCGCAGCCCATCCGGTTGACCTACAGCAACTTCTTTCCCCCCACCCATGTGCAGTCCAAGCTGGCGGAAGAGTGGTGTCAGGAAGTGGCGCGACGCACCGGCGGCGCCGTAGTCATCGACTACTACCCCGGCGGCACGCTGACCAAGCCGCAAAACGCCTATGACGGCGTGGTGGAAGGGATTTCGGATATCGCCATGTCCGCGTTCGCCTATACCAAGGGGCGTTTCCCGTTGCTCTCGGGGCTGGATTTGCCCTTGGGCTACCCCTCCGGGGCCTTGGCCACCCGCGTCGCCAATGAGGCCTTGGCGCGCTTTGCCCCCAAGGAAGTGGAGGCCGTGCATATGCTCTACGTGCACGCCCATGGACCGGGGATCCTCCACACTGCGGGTAAACCCGTGACCCGCTTGGAGGACGTCTCCGGCCTCAAGATCCGCGCCACAGGATCCAGTGCCGCCGTGGTGGCGGCCTTGGGTGCAAGCCCGGTGGCCATGCCCATGAACGACGCCTACCAGGCCCTGCAAAAGCGGGTGGTGGATGGGAGCATGTATCCTGTGGAGACCAACAAGGGCTGGAAGATGGCCGAGGTGGTGGACTTCATGATCGACACCCGGGCCACGGCCTACACCACGGTCTTTTTCGTGGCCATGAACAAGGCCGCCTGGGAGCGCATCCCTGCCGAGCACCAGCGCACCATCACCGCCCTCTGCCAGGAATGGGCCGCCAAGCATGGCGCGGCCTGGGACGAAAGCGACCGCGAAGGCCGGGAATTCTTTTTGGAAAAAGGCAAAAAGATCATCACCCTGAGCACGGAAGAAGAAGGGCGGTGGCGGGCGGCCATGGAGCCGGTGCTTGCCCAGTATATCGAGGCCTGTCAGAAGGCGGGCCTCGACGGCGCAGGGCTGGTTTCCTTCGTCAAGGAGCGGCTCCGCTAACCCGGCACGCTTGGTGGTCTGCGTGCTGGCGAGGGCGGACAAACCCATGCGGCAGGGGAGGTCCTCTGCCGCATGCGCTTGGGGAGAATGCAAGTCAATGCAGCGAGTGCAGGAGATGGTGATACGCCTGACCCGCGCTGTGGCCACGGCCGCGGTGCTCCTGATGATGGCCGTCACCGTGGTGAGTGTGGTGGGGCGGCTTGCAGGGGTGCCGCTCTTTGGCGCGGAAGAGATGGTGGCCTTTCTGTGCGTGGCCGTGGTGGCGGCGAGTCTCCCCTATTGCCAGGAGCACCGGGCCCACATCGGCGTGGAGCTCGTGGTACGGCGCCTGCCGCCGCGCTGGCAGCGGCGCCTGAAATTTGTCCGTGATCTCGGTTCGTTGGGACTCTGGCTGGTCATGGCCTGGGCGGTGGGCGCCTATGCCGTGACCAAATGGCGTTCGAGCGAGGTCTCGCTCAACCTGGGCTGGCCGGAAGGCGCTGTGGTGGGGCTGCTTGCCGCAGGTCTGGCGCTGACCGCGCTCCTCATGGCTTTCGAGTTCATCGCCTGGCTGCGCCGGAGGGACGCATGAGCCCGGCATGGACGGGATGTGTGGGCATCGTGGTGATGCTTGTGCTCTTTGCCACGCGTATGCCCGTGGCCTTTGCCATGACTGTGGTGGGGACCGCAGGCTTTGCGGTGCTCATCTCGCCCTCGGCAAGCCTCGGCATGCTTGCCCGCAGCCTCTACACGACCTTTGCTTCGTACGATCTCTCCACGGTGCCGCTTTTCGTGCTCATGGGGCAACTGGCCTTCAACGCCGGGATCAGCCGGCGTCTTTTTGCCTGCGCCTACCGCTTTTTGGGACACGTGCACGGCGGACTGGCCATGGCCACGGTGGTCTCCTGCACCGCTTTTGGCGCGGTGTGCGGATCGAGTCCGGCCACGGCGGCCACCATGGCCACGGTGGCCTTCCCGGAGATGAAGCGCTTCGGCTACCGCAACCGTCTGGCCGCCGGTGCGGTGGCTGCCGGCGGCGGGCTCGGCATGATCATGCCGCCGAGCGTGGTCCTGATCGTCTACGGCGTGCTCACCCAGCAGTCCATCGGCGCGCTCTTCGTGGCCGGGATCTTGCCGGCCATACTCATTACCCTGCTTTTCCTCGTGGCCATCGCTTGGGTGTGCTGGCGCGACCCTTCCTTGGGCCCGCCTGGAGAGCGCTCTTCTTGGGCCGAGCGGCTGCGCTCCCTCGGGGGGCTCGTGGACATCGTGGTGGTCTTTGGCGTGGTCATGACCGGGCTTTTCCGCGGCTGGTTCACGCCCACCGAGGCTGCGGCCGTAGGGGCCTTTGCGGTGCTCGTGCTCGGGGTGCTCCAGCGTCAGCTCACCGTGGCCTTGATCCTCAAATCCGTGCACGAAACCCTGCGCACCTCCACCATGGTGCTCTTTTTGGTGGCCGGCGCCACGGTGTTCGGCAAGTTTTTGGCCGTCACCCGCATTCCTTTCGATGTGGCGGGCTGGATTGGCGGCCTTGCCCTGCCGCCGGTGCTGATCCTTGCGGTCATCGTGGCGGTGTATTTCGTGGGCGGCTGCTTCATGGACTCCCTTGCCCTGGTCATGCTCACCATCCCGGTGTTCTACCCCGTGGTCACGGGCTTGGGGTATGACCCCATCTGGTTTGGGGTGCTCATTGTCCTGGTGACTGAGATGGGGGTCATCACCCCGCCGGTGGGCATCAACGTGTACGTGGTCTATGGGGTCATCACCGGCATGCGCGAGCTCATCACCCTGGAGGCCATCTTTCGCGGCATCGTGCCGTTTTTGGTGGCGGTGCTGGTGGGGATCGTGCTCATCACCGTGTGGCCGGAAATCGTCTTGGTGCTTCCCCGATGGCTGCATCCATGACGCCGAAGCCTTGGAGCGATAGCCCTGCCGCCGCGCAGCCGTGGCTGGCGCAGCACCCGCTGGCCGCCTGGCTGGCCGTGGCAATGGTGGCGGTGACCTTGGCTTTTGGGGCGAACCTCTCCCGCGGGCTTTTGGAGACCACTGAAGGCCGCTACGTCCTGTGCGCCCAGGAGATGCTGCAAAGCGGCCAGTGGCTGGAGCCCACCTTGGATGGAAAGCCGCACTGGACCAAACCGCCGCTCACCTATTGGGTGCTGGCCGCGGGCATGGCTGCTGTGGGCCAGGTGGAGGAGGGCGCACGCCTGGCCCAGGCGGTGGTGTTTTTGGCCCTTGTGGGGGCCGTGGTGCTCCTTGCCCGTCAATGGGGGGATGCACGGTTGGCGTGGTGGGCGGTGGTGGTGACTTTGACCTCGCTCTTGCCGCTGCTTGGAGTCACCTTTGTTTCCACCGACTTACTGCTGACCCTGTGGGAGACCTTGGCTGTGGCCTGCTATCTGGGGAGCCTGCAGCGGCCCCGGCCGCGCATCTGGCTTGCCGGTATGGGGCTTTTCTGGGGCCTTGCCTTTCTCACCAAGGGGCCGCCGGCCCTGGTGCCGCTTGCGGCTATCCTCCCGTGGCATTGGTGGCGCCATCGCCATCGGCCTGTGGTCACTGCGGTTGGGCTCGGCCTTTTTGCGGTGGTGGGCCTTGGCTGGTACGTTGTCGAGGCCCTGCGGCATCCCGAGTTGGTCTCCTATTGGTTGGGGCAGGAAGTGGTGGCGCGCCTTACCTCGGACACTTTTCACCGCAACCCCCAGTGGTGGAAGCCTTTTGTCCTCTATCTGCCGCTTCTGGCCGCAGGACCGTTGCCGTGGATGCTGACGGCGCGTCTTCCCTTGCGGCAATGGTGGCAGCAGGGAGCGCGGCCCGGCCGGGATTTTTTGGCCTTATGGGTGCTCATCCCCCTCGGGATCTTCTTTGTGGCCAAGAGCCGCTTGCCGCTCTATGTCCTGCCCCTTTCCATCCCCCTGGTCGTGATGCTGGCCGGCCCCCTGACGCGCGCCCCGCTATCCGGGAGAACTGTGTCCGGGATGCTGGCAGGCGTGCTGGTCCTCGTCCTCGCCGGCCGTCTCGTGCTGACATACGTGCCGCTTACCCCCAACATGCGCCAGCTCTTCGGCGTCGTGCAGTCCTGTGCGCCCCAGAGGGTGCTCTTCGTAGAGGAAGACGAACTCTACGGCTTGCAGGCCTACGCCAATGCTGCCGGCATTCCGGTGCAGCGTGTTGCAGTCGATGCCCTGGGGCCGCTTGCTCCGGGCAGTGTGGCGGTGGTGGCGCGCAAGCGCGCCGCGGTGGTGCAGGCGCGCTTGCAGGCGGCGGACCTGCACACCGTGTCGTGGGCAGACTGGGTGGTCATGGCCGCTTCGAGCCGGCTCCAGGGCAACGAAGCGCGCTAGTGCCGCCAGAACTCGGGGACGAGGAGGACGAGGACCGTATAGATCTCCAGGCGTCCGAGAAGCATGCACAGCGAAAGCAGCCACTTGGCGGCCATGGGCAGGTGCGCGAAGTTTTCTGCCGGCCCCACGGTGCCAAGTCCTGGGCCGATGTTCCCCAAGGTGGCCGCCACGGCGGTAAAAGCCGTGGCCAGGTCCTGGCCCATGAGGGCGAGCACAAGGCTCGCGGCCACGAATACCAGCGCATAGAGGGTGAAAAATCCCCACACACTGGCCTGCACGTCAGCGGGCACGGGTTTGCCTCCGAGCTTGATCTGCACCACACTGCGCGGATGGATGAGGCGGAAGAGCTCGCGCAGACTCTGTTTGGCAAGGAGCATGAGGCGCATGGTCTTGATGCCGCCGCCGGTGCTGCCGGTGGAGGCGCCGAAAAACATGCAGAGGACGAGCAGGGCTTGGGAAAGGGGCGGCCAGGACTCGAAATCCGCGGTGGCGAATCCGGTGGTGGTGATGATGGAGACCACCTGAAATGCAGCGTAGCGCAGACTCTCCAAGAGGGAGGGGTACACGCTCCTCCAGATGTCCCAGGTGCATAGGGCGGTAAGCAGGGCGACGATACCCAGAAAGCAGCGGCATTCCGGGTCGCGCCACAGGGCCAGGGGGCGCCCCTGGATAGTCTGAAAGTACAGGGCGAAGTTGATCCCCGAGGCGAGCATGAAGATTGTGATCACGGTGTCGATGGCTGGGCTCGCGTAGTAGGCCACCGAGGTGTTCTTGGTGGAAAAGCCGCCCGTGGCCAGGGTGCCGAAGGTGTGGCACACGGCATCGAAGCCCCCCATGCCGCAGAGCATGAGGAGGAGGATTTCGATGCCACTCAAGGCAACGTACACTTTCCAGAGACTGGCGGCGGTGTCTCGGATGCGGGGCTGGAGTTTGTCCGGCACTGGGGAGGGCACTTCGGCCTTGTAGAGCTGCATGCCGCCGACCCCGAGAAAAGGGAGAATGGCGAGCGACAGCACGATGATCCCCATGCCGCCCAGCCAATGGGTGGTGCTGCGCCAAAGGAGCAGGCTGCGCGGCAGGGCCTCGATGTCGGTGAGGATGGACGAGCCCGTGGTGGTAAATCCGGACATGGATTCGAAATAGGCGTCCGTGAAGGAGAGCTGGGCGCCATACCACAGGGGAAAGGCCCCAAGGGCGGCAACGATCACCCAGCCCAGAGTGACGATGAGCATGCCTTCGCGGTGCGAGATGTTCGTGGGCCGTGCGGCGCGCCACGGGACAAAGAGTCCGCCGCCGCTGAGTGCGGCCACGGCCATGGCGGTGAAGAGGGCATGGGCGCCAGGATCGTCTTCCACAGCCCCGAGGACAGCGGCAGGGAGCATGGCCGCGCCCACACAGAGGATGAGCGCCCCCAAAATCCGGCAGACGATACTGAGGCGGATCATGCGTGATGCCCCGCTGGGCCAAAGGCCGCTTCCATGGCTGCGATCCGTTCCCGTCGGCACAGCACCACGGCGTGATCTCCAGGTCGGAGGATCGTATCTCCTTGGGGGATGATGGCTTCTTCCCCGCGCAGCACCGCGAGTACGAGGACGCCGCGAGGAAGCAGCAGGTGGCGCAGGGCCGTGGTGGTCACCGGCGCGCCGTCTTCCACCTCGATTTCCTGCACCTCCACGTCTTCGGTCTTGAGGGAGGAGAGGGAGAAGATCTTGCTGTGGCGCATGTGGCGTAGCACCGAATCGATGGCGGCAAGCCTCGGATTGACCACATGTCCCAGGCCGATGGCCTGGACAATGGGCATGTAGGCGAATTTACTGATGCGGGTGATGACCATGTCGGTGCCCAGGCGCCGGGCCAAAAGCGAGCACAGGATATTGGTCTCTTCGTCACCGGTAAGCGTCACCACCAGATCGAGCTCACCCACGTTTTCTTCCTGGAGGAGCTCCTGGTCCGTACCGTCGCCGTGGAGGATGACCGTGCGGTGCAGGACTGATGAAAGATATTCGCAGCGGGCGGGATCGCGCTCCACCAGGCGCACGTGCATGGCAGTGGGTTCCAGGCGTTGGGCCAGGCGCAGGCCGATGTCGCCGCCGCCCACGATGAGCGCCGATGCCGGAGGTTGGCTCCGGTAGCCGAAGGACTTCAAGGTGACGGCAAGGTCGGCATTCCGGCACACGAGGTAGACGAGGTCTCCGGGCTGGAGGGTGTCTTCTCCAGAGGGCACGATGAGGCGCTCCTCCCGAAAGATGGCCGCCACCACCAAGGGGGCGGTGGCAGGGCGCTGGCGCAGTTCGGCGAGGTTCTGTCCGGTGACCGCGGCCTCGGGCCGCAGCCGAAGGCCCACGACCTTGAGGCGGCCGCCGGCGAACTCCAGGACGTCTTCGGCGTCCGGCACGGCCATGAGGCGCTCGATGGCGCGCACGGCCTCTTCGTCCGGGTTGACCACGGTATCGAGCCCCAGGGTGCGCTGGAGAAAATCCGGCGCAAACGAGGTGTAGGTTTCGTTGCGGATGCGGGCGAGTTTGCGGATGCCCGGGGACAGACTGTGGGCGAACATGCAGGCGATGAGGTTGGTCTCGTCGCTGTCGGTGACCGCAAGCAGCACCTGGGATTCGCGCACGCCGGCGTGCATCAGCACGTGCGGGTCGCTGCCGGAACCTTCCATGGCCTGGACATCCAGGAGCTCCGTGCAGCGTTTGAGCGCCGCGGGGTTGGTGTCCACCACCACGACTTCTTTGTCTTCCTGGGCCAGGCGCTGGGCGGTCTGAAACCCGACCTCGCCGGCACCGACGATGAGGATACGCATGGACTTTCCTCCCGAAGCATCGTTTGGGGGCGCGGCCTGTGCCGTGCTCTTGGCCTTGGGTCAAGAGGCGGCAAGCAGGCGGGCGACCAGCTGAGGGATATGGTCCAAGGTGGGGGCCATGGCATAGCCCTTCTCGTGCATGCGGGTGATCTTCGCTTCCACACCGGGGTCGGTGTCCTCGAGGATGGCGCCGGCGTGTCCCAGACGCTTGCCCCGGGGTGCGGTCCTGCCGGCAATAAACCCCACCAGCGGAATGCCAATCCCAGCCTCCTGGAGGAACGCTCCCAGATCTTCTTCGGCGCGGCCGCCGATCTCGCCGAGGACCACGAGGGCCTGCACGTCCGGGTCTGCCACCACAAGCGGGGCGAGGTCGGTAAAGCTGGAACCCACGAAGGGGTCCCCGCCCACGCCGATGCAGACCTTTTGGCCGAAACCTGCGGCGGAGAGCCGGGCCACGGTCTCGTAGGTGAGGGTGCCGCTGCGCGAGAGCACGGCGATGGGGCCGGGGCGGAAGATGGCGGCGGGCATGATGCCGATCTTGGTGCCCCCCGGGACGATGAGCCCGGGGCAATTGGGCCCGATGATGCGGCAGCCCATGGAGCGGGTTTTTTCCAGCACGCGCAGCATGTCCTGCTGCGGGATGCCGTCGGTGATGCACACGATCCAGGGGATGCCGCAGGCCGCGGCCTCGAGCATGGCGTCCGGGGCCAGGGGCGCGGGCACGAAGAGGATGGAGGCGTCGATGGCATGCCGGGCGCAGGCCGCTTCCACGGTATGGTACACCGGCACGCCGAGCACGCTGGTGCCGCCTTTGCCCGGAGTCACCCCGGCCACCACCTGCGTGCCGTACTCCTGCATGAGTCGGGTGTGGAGCTGGCCCTGTTTGCCGGTGATGCCTTGGACGAGCACTCGGGTGCCGGCGCCCAGGGGAAAGGGCGCGGGGGATACGGGTGGGGTGCGTCGCATCGGGGCGGGCGGGAGGCTGCCATGGTCGTGGGCCGGAGCGCGGACCCCGGTGAGGGCGTGGAGTTTTTCCATGGCCGCATCCAAGGTCTCTACCGGGTGGACGTTGGAGAGCTGCGCCGCGCCGAGAAGGCGCAGTCCCTCTTCGGCGCGGTTACCCGAGAGCCGCACCACCACAGGCTTGACCGGCGGAGCCTCGCTCACCGCGCGCAGAAGCGCCCCGGCCACGTCAGCGCAGGAGAGGATGCCGCCGAAGATATTGATCCACACCGCTTCCACCTGGGGATCTTCCAGAAGGAGGTCGAGGGCCTGGCGCATGGCGGCGGCGTCCGCCCCGCCGCCGAGATCGAGAAAGTTCGCCGCCGGCATCCCGTGGGCGTGGAGGAGGTCCATGGTGGCCATGGCAAGCCCGGCACCGTTGACCATCATCCCCACCCGGCCTTGGAGTTTATGGAAGCTGAGGCCTGCTTGTCTGGCCCGGACCTCCACGGGATCGTCGTGGCGGGGATCCACGAGGGCCGCAAGCCGGGGGGATTGGGCTACGCGGTGGTCGTCGGCCTCGATCTTGGCGTCCAGGGCGACGAGGCTGCCTTCGGCGGTGACGGCCAGCGGGTTGATCTCCAGCACCAGCAGCCGCTCTTCGAGAAAGAGGCGGGCCAGGGCGCACACGAGCTCGGCAAAGGGGCGCAGCAGCGCCATGGGGAGGTCCAGATGGAAAAAGAGGTTGCGGATGTGGTATTCTTCCAGCCCCAAGGCCGCGGAAAAAGGCTCGACGCGCAGGGAGTCCTTGGGCGCGGACTCCACTTCGATCCCGCCGTGGCGTCCAGCGGTGGCCACAAGCCGGGCGCTTGCCCGGTGCACCGTGAACGAGAGGTACATCTCCCGTTCCACCTTGAGGCAGGGCTCCACCCGGATGGCCGTGGGCCTTTTGCCGCCAATGGTGCACTCCAGGATGGCGCCCCGCGCCGCTTCGGCTTCTTCCCTACTCTGGACGATACGGATACCGCCTGCCTTGCCACGGCCGCCGGTGAGGACTTGGGCCTTGAGCACCCAGGGCAAGGGAAAAGGGGCCGTGATCGGCCCGCGTTCCGGGGCGAGCAGACCGGGAGGCACGGGGATACCGATCTGTTCCAAGAGGACTTTGCTGGTGTGTTCGTCGAAACGCATGGGGACTCCGCTTCTTGCCTTTGGTTGTCAAAATTGAGGCCATGGCATATCGCCTCGGGGTGTCGGCCCCGGCCCATACATGGCCTTGATCCAAAAAGAAACTCCCCGAGGCAGTCTTCGCTATGCCTTTGATGGTGGCTTTGGTATCGTCGCTGATGGTGCTCTCCTGCATGGGAGCCGCTGCTGCTCCCTTGGAGTTGCGCAATCTTGGAGTGTCTGCGGACACGCGGGGGCTGCATCTCGGCTTTGATGTGGACGTGGTGGACGCCGCGCCCTTGTGGGACCTGCTCAAGCGCGGCGAGGCCGTGGAAGTCCGGGTGGACGCCACCGCCAGCCGGCGGCGCCTTGGGCTGTGGAACCAGGAAGTGGGCAGCGCCCAGTACCGGGCCCGCGTGCAGGCCGACCCCGTGCGCCAGGAATGCGTGGTGACCGAGGCCAACCAGACCCATGCCTTTGCCTGTGCGGAACTGGGGCGCGCCTTGCTGCGCCTGTGGCGCCACCGGGATCTCCTGCTCGGTCCCTTCGATCCTTCCTTGCGCCAGCAGCAGTACGTCGTTCAGGTGGATTTTCGGGTGGTGCGTTCGGACATGCCGGTGTGGTTGACGGTCCCGCTCTTTTTTCTGGATTGGGACTTGGTCCCGCGCACGCGCTATGATGTGACCTTTGATTATTGATCCTTATGGCAGCCCTGCTTCGTCGTCCGCACCGCATCCCGCGTCTCGATTCCAAGGAGCGCAGCAAGCGGCGGCGTGAGATGGTCTTGGTGATTGCCGCTGTGGTGGTGGTGGTGGCCCTCACCTGGGCCGAATTGCGTTTCCTTGGTGTCAATTCCTATCTCTTTCTCGCCCTCTTCAACATCAATTTGATCCTCCTCATCGTGGTCCTTTTCGTGGTGGGCCGCAATGTGGTGAAACTCCTGCTCGAGCGTCGCCGCCGGGTTCTGGGCTCTGGGCTTCGGGCCAAGTTGGTGGGGGTGTTCATGCTCCTCTCCTTTGTCCCCACCCTGGTCATGTTCCTTTTGTCCGTGCGCTTTGTGCAGACCTCCATTGACTATTGGTTTCGGGCCCAGGTGGAGACCTCCATGGAACAGGCCTTGAGCGTGGGCCAGACCGCCTACTCCCAGATGCGCGCCCAATTGGAGCGCCAGGCCGCCTTCCTGGCCCAGGAACTGCAGGCCCATCGCCGCGACGGTCGGGCCTTGGAGGAGTGGCTTGCGCGCAAACGCGAAGAATATGGACTTTCGCTCTGCGGAATGTTGGGCTCGGATCGGTCCCGGCAGGTATGGATTGCCGCCCCGGAATGGGGCAAGCGCTGGGCGGAGCTGGAGCCGGAAGTGCCGTGGGCGGAGCTGGAGCCGGGACATCTGTGGGTGGGGACCAAGCGAGGAAAGCACGCCGACGTGCTCGCTGGGGTCTCTGCGCGTCCAGGCGGCCGGGATGGATTTTTGGTACTGGGGATCAGCGTGGAGCCAGGGCTCATGGCCCGATTGGATCAAGTGGGCCAAGGGGTGGGGGAATACCGGCAGCTCCAAAACTTGAAGTATCCCTTGAAGATTACCCTGTATTTGGTCCTCGCCCTCATGAGTCTTTTGGTGCTCCTGGGGGCGCTCTGGTTTGGCTTTCGCCTGGCGCGGGAGATCTCCGCTCCGGTGCAGGCCTTGGCCCAAGCTACGGAACGCATCGCCCAGGGGGATCTCTCGGTGCGCATTGAGGACGACTCCCGGGATGAGCTCGGGCTTTTGGTGCGTTCCTTCAACCGCATGGCCGAGGACCTGGAGGCGAGCCACGCCCGGGTGAGCGCTGCCAACGAGCAGCTCGCCCGGCAGTACATGGCCTTGGAGGCACAGAACCGCTACGTCCAGGCCATCCTCGACAACGTGACCGCCGGGGTGGTCTCTTTGGATAGCCAGGGGCGGGTGGTGACGCTGAACCCTGCGGCCGAGCGTATCCTCGGGCGGGACGCCGAGAGCGCCCGCGGGGCCTCGGTGCTCGAAGTGTTGGGCGAAGAGCAGCGCGAAGCCATTGAGGAGGCCCGGCGGGTGCTGCGCGGCTCGTTGGGGTCGCAGTGGCAGCGCCGCATGGAGGTTCGCACCCCAATGGGGCCCCTGCGTCTTTTGGTCACTGCGGTGTCCATCATGGATGCCCACGGTGGGGACGGTGGGGTGGTGGTGGTGTTTGAGGACATTTCGGAACTGGAGAAGATGCAGCGCCTCGATGCCTGGAAGGAAGTGGCCCGACGCATTGCCCATGAGATCAAAAACCCCTTGACCCCCATCAAGCTTTCGGCACAGCGCTTGGAGCGAAAATTCGGCCATGAGGTAGGGGATCCCGAGGTGTTTTCTCAGTGCACGGGGCTTATCGTGCGTCAGGTGGAGGCCTTGCAGGCCATGGTGACGGAGTTTTCCGCCTTTGCAAAACTGCCGGAGATCCGGATCCAGGAAATGGATCTTCCCCCCGTCGTGCAGGAGACCGTGGAGGTCTTTCGGGGCAGTCACCCGCATATCCACTGGCAATGTGTGGCTGCGCCGGTGCGTCCCGTTTTGGGGGACCCCGAAGCCTTGCGCCGGGTGTTCTTCAATCTGGTGCTCAATGCGGCAGAGGCCCTGTCCGAGACCGAGGCCCCCCAGGTGCAGGTGCGCATCTATGCGGCCCGGCAACGGGTATGCGTGGACGTGGCGGATAATGGTCCAGGCATCGACCCGGGCGAGCAGGAACGGGTGTTCGAGCCGTATTATTCCACCAAGCGCGGAGGAACAGGACTGGGGCTGGCCATTGTCAAATCCCTGGTGACGGAGCACCATGGCCGCGTCTCGGTGCGGCCGGCCCGGCCCCGGGGGACGATTTTCACCGTGGAGCTTCCAGCAGTGCGGCGCGCCGGAGGCAGAGCATGAGTGCCACGATTCTCATCATCGACGACGAAACCGATGTCCGCTTGTCTCTGCGGGGGATCCTCGAGGACGAGGGGCACGGAGTCCTGGAGGCCGCCTCGGGCGAAGAGGGGCTCGCCACCGCCCTGGCCGAGGACGTGGACCTCATCTTTCTCGATATCTGGATGCCGGGCATGGACGGCATGGAGACCCTGGCCGCCCTCAAGGCCAAAGGGTGTGATGCGCCGGTGGTGGTCATTTCCGGCCATGGCAATGTGGAGAGCGCGGTGCGTGCCATGAAAATGGGGGCGTTTGACTTCATCGAGAAGCCATTGTCCCTGGATGCCGTGCTCATGGCCACGGCCAAAGCCTTGGAGGTGGCGCGGCTCAAGCGGGAAAACCGGGAACTGCGGCGTTTTCGGGAAGAGGAGCCGCAGCTCATCGGTGTTTCCCCGGCCATGGTGGAGCTGCGGACGCTCATCGCGCAGGTAGCACCCACCGATGCCACGGTGCTCCTTTGTGGGGAAAACGGCACCGGCAAGGAAGTAGCGGCGCGGAGCATCCACGCCTTGAGCCATCGCAGCCAGCGGCCCATGGTGTGCGTCAATTGCGCCGCCATCCCCGAAGAGCTCATCGAATCCGAACTCTTCGGGCACGAGAAGGGGGCCTTCACCGGCGCGGACAAGGCGCGGCGCGGCAAGTTCGAGCTGGCGGACAAAGGGACCTTGTTCCTGGACGAAATTGGTGACATGAGTCTCAAAACACAGGCCAAGGTCTTACGGGTGCTGCAGGAGCGGCGCCTGGAACGGGTGGGGGGATCCAAAACCGTGGAAGTGGATGTGCGCGTCATCGCGGCCACCAACAAAGACTTGCAGCTGGAGATGGCGCAGGGGCGTTTTCGCAGTGATTTGTTCTACCGGCTCAATGTCTTTCCGCTCTCTCTTGCGCCGCTGCGCCAGCGCACCGAGGATATCCCGCTGCTGCTCACGCATTTTGTCGAAGACTTGGGGCGCCAGCGTGGGGGGACCATCGCCTTTGCGCCCGATGCGGTGGAGGCCTTGATGGTCTATGCGTGGCCGGGCAATGTGCGGGAGCTCAAAAACATGGTGGAGCGGCTTTGCATCCTGTATCCTGGTCAGACCATCACCAAGGCCATGCTCCCGCCCGAGTACCGGCAGACATGCAGCGCGGCGGCCGCGGAGGACCTTTCGTCCCTCCCTTTCAAAGAGGCGCGCTCCCGTTTCGAAGAGCAGTATCTGCGCGCCGCTTATGCGCGGTTTGGGGCGAACATGACCCACATGGCAGAGGCCATTGGGCTTGAGCGGACGTATTTGTATCGAAAACTCAAGACGTATGGCATTGCGTGAGTGCCTGGTATGGTTTTCAGCGGAGGGCATCACCAGCGACGCAGCGGCCAGGGGAGAACACCATGACACAGGAAAGCCAGCAGCGGCTGCACGAAGAATTGGCCCGGGTGTGTGCCGAACGCGATGCAGTGCAGGACCGTTTGGTGCGCATCCGCGAAACGGTGGAGCGGCATTTGCAAACCAACATGGCGGCACTCGTGGCCATGCTCGATTTGCTCCAGGACTCGGGGCTTGGGGCTGCCCAGGTGGAGTACGTGCTCACCGCCCGGCGCTCTGCAGAGACCATCCGCTCGATACTCAGTTCGTTGCTCGATGAGACCGATCTGTCCCCACGGCCCCGTCTTGGGGCGGCGCAGACCTTCGATCTGCGTCTGGTGGTGGATGACATCATGCAATTGTGCCACCTGCAGGGGGCGCGCCTGGCGGAGACTGGGTGTGCCGTAGCCATTGACGAAGCTGTCCCTGGGCTGGTGCGGGGGTATCCAGGGCTTTTGCGCCGCATGATCGGATCTATTGCCCAGCGGATCGTGGGGGGGCTGCGGCGGGGGCAGATGCGCTGTGTGGTGCGGCTGCTGCAGGTCCAAGGCGAAGAGATCGTGGTCCGGGTGACCTTGGAGGTGCGCGGCGAGGTGCGGGCGCTGGAAGAGGTGACCCCCTTTGCCGATGCCTCCACCGCGCACAAGGCGCAGGAGGCGCACATCGTGGCCGCGGTGGTCGAGCATCCCCAAGGCTTCGATGTCTCTTGGGATATCCCTCTCGGGCTCCCGCAGTCTGGATCGCCGGAACTTCCCGCCCCGGTGTCCATTGCCGGCAGACGGATCCTGGTGGTGGATCAAGAGGAGTCCTGGCGGGAGGTGCTGCGGGAGTATGCCTATTTGTGGGGATGCACCCTGGAAGAGGTGACTTCGGGCAGGGAGGCGGTCCAGAGCCTGCACCGTGCCCGGGAAGCGGGGCAGTGTTTTCATGTGGCGGTGGTGGACGATCCGGAAGACATGCCTGCCGAAGATTTCGCCCGGGGCATTCGCCGGGATCCCGCGTGGGAAGGGATGCGTTTGGTGCGTCTGACCTCGGCTTCCCGGCCGGGGGATGCCCAGCGCATGTATGACGCCGGCTTTGACGGCTACTTCGTCAAACCCATGGACCGCGATAGCCTGCGCGAGGCCTTGGAGTTGGTGCTCGGCAGCGCCAGCGTTGGCCAGAGCCCGATGCTCATTACGCGCCACACCGTGGCCGAGGCCCGCAAATGGAGGTGCGGCGCCCTGGTGGTGGCGCGGGGGGCCGCGGCCCGGCAGCTCGAGCTCTTGCTCTCCCAGGCGGAATTTTCTTTTCAGACCGTGGAGTCTTGGAATGAGGCGGTGCTGCGCCTTGCCCAGGAGCGCCCGGGCATCGTCTTTTGGGTGGAGGAAGAGGGTGCGGAAGTGGATGCCTCGCTGCGGGCGCTGCGCCAAAGTGGACGGGATGTGCCTGTGGTGCTGGTGCGCTCCCAGCCTGGCGAGGTGCCGCCGGAGTGTGTCGCCGCCTTGACCCTTCCTGTCGATGTCGTGGAATTCTCGAGGGTTTTGGACGCCGTGGTGCCTATGGCCGGTGGGGAGCGGGGCGAGCGGAGCCGGGAGTCGGTGCTCGACGTCGAGGCGCTTTTGCAGCAACTGGATCAGGACCGCGCCGCCTTGCGGGACATCGTGCAGGACTTCGTGCGCGAGGCGGCAGGGCGCATCGACGAGCTGGCGCAGGCCATTGCTCAAGAAGACTTTGTCACGGCCACGGACAAGGCGTGGTCGTTGCGGGGCATGGCGGGGAACGTACGGGCAGCCACCATGGCCTTGCGGGCGGAGATGGTCGAGCTGGCGGCGCGGCGCGGCGATGGCCGCAAGTGTCTGGCCTTGGTGCAGGACTTGTGTGGCGAGCTGGAACGGGTCCGGGCAGTGGCGCAGGCTTTGGGCGGCGAATCGAAGTAAGGGGTGGTGCCCCCACCAGGACTCGAACCTGGGCAAACCGGGATTAGGAATCCCGTGCTCTCTCCACCTGAGCTATGGGGGCGCGAAAGCGCATGCCTACTCAAGAGGCCGGGGCAAATCAAGGGCGCTGTCTTCCTTTGGGGTCGGTGGTCGGAACGCGCTTTTGGGAGATACTCGAGATGAACGACACCAAGCTCGATAAAGCCGAACTTTATGCCAATACGGTGCGCTCCTTTGCCCGGACCGGCGGTGTGGTCTTTTTGTTGAGCACGGACGCCATCTTTGCCGATGTGCTGCGCCGGGCATTGGACATGGTGCAGGCCCCGCGGCAGGTTTTGCGCCATCACCGCAGCGTGGAGACCTTTTTGACCGACCTGCGCGAGGAGGCCCATAACCGGGTGCTGGTGTTTTTGGAGCGCATGCTCTCCGGCCAGTCGCTGGCCCCGCTTTTGGGCAGTATCGGGCAGATTTGCGGGGAGGCGGCCATCATTGTCCTCACCACGGAGATCGACCAGGGGAGCGCGGCGCTGCTCATTGAATATGGGGCGCACAATATCATCACCAAGCCTATCTCCGTGGCTTCGGTGATTGAGAAGATGGCGTTCACCATCGCCCCCCAGGGGCAGATGGGCCGCTACATCGACCGGGCTCGGCGCAGCCTGGAGATGGGCTCCTACGAAGAAGCCATGCGCATCGCCTCGGTGGTGCTCCAGCTCAAGCCGGAGAGCGCCGTGGCCTACATGCTCATGGGCGATGCCTACAAGGGCATGGGGCTGACCTCCAAGGCGGAGGAGATGTATCTCAAGGCCTCGGAAGTGGCCAAGCTCTACATCCAGCCGCTCAAGCGCCTATCCAGCCTGTATGAAGAGGCGGGAGACAAGTCCAAGCAATTGGAAGCCCTCAAGCGGCTGCATGAGATCAGCCCCCTCAACACCCAGCGGCTCCTCGAAATGGGGGCCTTGGAGATGGAAGTCGGTGACCCGACGGCGGCGGAGGGCTATTTCGAGCAGGCCATGCAGACCGCCAGGCGCGAGGCGGCGGAGCACCTCTCGCGGCTTTCGGCCAAGATCGCCGAGGCGTGCGTGTCCCGCAATCCCGGCTTGGCCATTCGCTATTCCCGCCAAGCCTTGGATGCCAAAGGCGGGGAGCTCTCCAGCGCCGATGTGGAGACCTTCAACCTGTTGGGGCTGGCCCTGCGCCGTCAAGGCCGCTGGCGGGAGGCGGTGGCGGAATACCGCCGCGCCTTGGCGGTGGAGCCCGGTCATCCGGTGGTGCTCTACAACATGGCCTTGGCCTATGCAGAAGGCGGGGCGTTTGCGGATGCGGCAAGCGCCCTGGAAGCTGCCTTGCAGGCAGCCCCGCATCTGGCGCGGGAAAACCCCAATGTGGCGGCCTCCATGCGGACCATTTTTACCCGTGCCGGCCGGGCCTTTCCCCCCGGCCTTTTGGCCCTGGGGCACGACGCCCGCGAAGACTCGCCCGGGCGCGGCGTTTCGTCGCAGTCTCCGGCAACCATGTAAGGACGTTTTTGACAACAGGCCGCAGGCGATCTGCACCCATAAGGAGGACTCATGCACCCCTTGGCAGGCAAAACCCCGCCCGAATCGTACCGTATCAACATCCCCCGCCTCGTGACGCAGTATTATACCACGACGCCGGACCCGGACGATCCGGGCCAGCGGGTGGCCTTTGGCACCTCGGGACACCGGGGCAGCGCGGCCCATGCTTCCTTCACCGAGCGGCACGTGGCGGCCATTGTCCAGGCCATCTGCGAGTACCGTCAAAGCCAAGGTACGCGCGGCCCCCTTTTCGTGGGCATGGACACCCACGCCCTCTCCGAACCGGCGCTGGTGACGACGCTCGAGGTGCTGGCCGGCAATGCGGTGGCGTGCTGCTACCAGGAAGGGTTCGGCTATACTCCAACCCCGGTGATTTCCCACACCATCTTGGCCTACAATCGGAGCCACAGCGACCAGGCCGACGGCATCGTGATCACCCCGTCCCACAACCCACCGGAAGACGGCGGCATCAAATACAACCCGCCTCATGGGGGGCCGGCGGGCACCGAGGTCACCAAGGCCATCGAGGCCCGGGCCAACGCCTTGCTCGCCCAGCCGCAGGCCATCCGTCGTTTGCCGTGGAGCCGAGCCTTGGCCTCTCCGTGGTGCCGGCCGTTTGATTTTGTCACGCCGTACGTGGAAGGGTTGCGCGCTGTGGTGGCCATGGACCGCATCCGGGAGGCCGGGATCTGTGTGGGCGTGGACCCTTTGGGGGGCAGCAGCCTCGCCTATTGGGAGCGGATCGCTGAAGTCTACGGCGTGGATCTCCAGTTGGTCTCGCGCACCATCGATCCGACCTTCATGTTCATGGCGGTGGACAAGGACGGCAAACTTCGCATGGACTGCTCGTCGCCTGCGGCCATGGCCCCGCTGGTGGGCTTGAAGGATCGCTTTGCCTTGGGGCTCGCCAATGATCCGGATGCGGATCGGCATGGCATCGTCACCCAGCGCCACGGGCTCATGAACCCCAATCACTACCTTGCCGTAGCCGTGGACTACCTCTTGACCCATCGTCCCGGCTGGCCTCAAGGGGCGCGCATCGGCAAGACCTTGGTGACCAGTGCCATGGTGGACCGGGTGGCCGCAGCGCATGGCCGCAGTGTGTACGAGACCCCGGTGGGGTTCAAATGGTTCGTGGAAGGGCTTTTGGCCGGAGATCTCTGCTTTGGCGGAGAAGAGAGCGCTGGGGCTTCGTTTTTGGCCATGGACGGCGCCCCGTGGTCCACGGACAAGGACGGCATCATCTTGGGGCTTTTGGCGGCGGAGATCCGTGCGGTCACCGGCGTGGATCCTGGGGATATCTACCGCGACTTGGAAGCCTGCCATGGAGCCGCCTGCTACCGCCGTATGGACGCCCCGGCATCCCGCACGCAAAAAGAGGCCTTGATGCGTTTGCGGCCCGAGGATGTGCAGGCGCGGGAGTTGGCGGGCGAGCCCATCGAAGCGGTGCTCACCCATGCCCCGGGCAATGGTGCCTCCATTGGCGGACTCAAGGTGGTGACTGCCAATGGCTGGTTTGCGGCCCGGCCTTCGGGCACGGAAGACGTGTATAAGATCTACGCCGAGAGTTTTGTAGGCGAAGATCACCTGGCGCGCTTGCAGGAAGAGGCCCAGGCCCTGGTGGCCGCCGCTTTTGCCCGCGCCGGGATTTGAGAAAGCAGGGTGGACGGCTGAGTGTGGCCTAGCCATCCACATCGAGGAGGAGTTCGTCCCAGATGATCTTGCCCCTGCCTTTGCGCTGCTGCCGCAAGAGCACGTACACGGCCCCGGCACCGCCGTGGCGCGGCTGGGCTGTGGCAAAGCAGAGCACGATGCGCTTGAGCGGGGCCTGGGTGAGCCACAGGGAGAGCTCTTCGCGCAGCACGCTGGTGCCGCCCTCGGAATTCTTACCCCGCCCCGGTACCAGGAGCACACAGCGCATGCCCTGGAGGAAGCAAGAGCGTAAAAATTCGGCCACGGCAAGCTTGGCCTGGATGCGGTTCATGCCGTGCAGATCCAGGTGCGCCTCGATGCTCATCTGGCCGGATCGCAGTTGCTGGAAAATGCGTGGGTCGAGGTCATGCACCTTGCCATGGAGGTATTCGTGGGTGAGCTCGACGTCGAAGTCGCCGTTTTCCGCCAACAGGTCGGCAAAGGCCTTGCGGCGTCGCTCCTTGGGGGCTGGCGGCGGGCTTTTGGGCACTTGGGGACCGCTTTGGGACAGCGGCGTGACCCCGCGCATGGCCTGGTGGAAGAGATCGTCTTCGGAGGGCACGGCGGCGTGGGAGCGCTTGGCCTTGGCCTCGCGCTGGGCCAAAAGCAGTCGCACCCGGGGATGGCGAGGGAGGTCGCGAAACGAAGTGAACTTCATGGATCCACGTATAGCGCAAATGGGGTTTCAGGGCAAAGGGCGGTGCGTGGACAAGCCTGCCCGGCATAGGCTACGGGGGAGGGCATGACGCAAGCCCTTGGCCTTCCTTTTCGCCTCCTGCTCGTGGAGCCGGACGACGCTGCGTGCGCGTACCTCATGCCGTTACTCACTGCCCATGGGGCATCGGTGGACCGGGTGCGGGAAGGATTGCAGGGATTTGTGCGCGTTCAGGACGAGCCGTATGATGCCGTTTGGGTGGCCTGGCATGGGATGGACGTGGACGGCGCCACCGTATGTTCCATGATTCGCTCCTGGGAGCGGCGTTCCGAGGAGATGTCCCGGTTTGTCCTGCTCTTGGGCCGGGAGGCGGACCGCGAGGAGCTCGTGGTTGCCACGGAGTGCGGGGCCGATGACTATCTCGTGGGAAGCTGGTCTTCGGCGGAGATCGCCTGGAAGCTGCGGCTCGCACGGGAAGTCATGGTCTTGCGACGGATTGCCCATACCCACGAAGACCGTGGCGGCCTGCTTTCCGTCCAAGAGCTGCGGGCATTTGTGGCCGAGGAGGTCAACCGGGTGGGCCGCCGCAGCGGCTGGCTGTCGCTGGCGGTGCTCGGTATTCCGGCGCTCTCGGGCCTGCAGGTAAGCTACGGCAAGGCGTGGACCACGTGGTTCGCCAGCGGGGTGTGGGCATCGGTGCGGGGGCGGCTTCGGAACTATGACCGCATGGGGACCCTGGAAAACGGCACCGTATGTTTGGTTGCCCCGGATTTGGACATGACGGGGATGAGCCGGCTTTTGGAGCGGCTCTCCCGCATGGTGGCCGAGTACCACGTGGCAGGAGCGGATACCGCCTTGCCGCTCACCTTGGCAGCACGTGCGCTAAGCGTGCGCATCAAGGCTTCGTACGCGGAATTTGGGTCCGTGGCCGATTCTTTGTGGGGGTGGCTGGAGGAACAGTCGGCCTTGCCGGCGTCCGAAGGCGTGCTGGCTTTCGTGGGCGCGGCAGACCCGCTTTTTCACGTAGCGCTGGCCGTGGAGGGAGTCGAGTAAACGCGCTGCTCCGTGGCCTTTTGATGCAGCGGCCCGTTTCCTGCGCCAAGGAGACGGGCCGCGGTATTTTTGAGGGGAGGCGGCGCGAGGGCTACATGCACAGGGACTCGTGCAACGCCCTTTGGGCAGTGGCGAAATGTTCCCGCTCCACCACGAACTGCATGTTGGTCTGGCGCACGGTCTGTGACATGGCCAGGATGTTGATGCCGTGCTTGGCAAGGGCATTGGCGGCCTTGGCGAGGATCCCAGGCTGGGCGATGTTGGAGCCAATGGCGCACACGATGGCCACCGGGATGGCTTGCACTTGTTCGAAGCGGGCGCGCAGGTCGGCAAGGAGCGCTTCCTGGCAGTCCCGGTCATTGATGATGACGTCGATGGTGTTGGCGTTGGTGGCCTTGCAGATAAAGGATACCCCGTGCGCGGCGAGGACCTGCATGATGCGCAGGTCGAAGCCCACCTCGCCGACCATCCGCGTGTCGTGGATCTCGATGCAGGTCACCTTGGCCGATCCCGTGACGATCTCCACCTTGGAGCGCGGGGCGATGAAATCTTTGGTGATGAGTGTTCCGGCGTGATCGGGGTCGAAGGCGTTTTTCACGCGGATGGGGATGTTGCGGATTTCCAGTGGTTTCGATGCCTTGGGGTGAATGGCCTCCATACCCACATCGGCGAGCTGATCGGCCACATCGAAATTGGTGTTGCATACGGGGCGGATCTTATCGAGACCGATGATGAGGGGATCTCCCGAGCAGAGGTGGTATTCTTTGTGGATGACCGCCTCGGCTGCCCCCAGGATGACCGCTACCTTGGAGAAGGTCACTTCGGAGTAGCCGCGGTCGAACTCGCGCATGATGCCTTCGGTGCCCTTGGTGTAGCCGGTGGCGAAGCAAATGGTGCGAAACGGGTCGATATCTTGAAAACTTTCGCGGATGCGCTCGTCGATGGTGAGCTGGCGGCTGTCTTCCCAGCCGCTCAAGTCCACGAAGGTGGCGTCGTAGCCGCGGTTTTGCAGGATGTTGGTGGAATTGAAGGCGCTATGCATCTCGCCGATGGAGGCGAGCAGTTCGCGAGCCGCGAGCAAGAGCTCGGTGCGGGAGACATAGCCCGAGGCGAGCACGTTCTCCATGCTGCGCAGGATATTGATGGTGAGGTCGATGTGATCGGCGATGAATTCGTCCGCCACCGCGAGATTGAGACCGATGGGGGCAAAGGAGGCGTTGATCTCGCAAAGATGGTCCCGCAGATCGAGCAGGGCGCGGATGTAGTTGCCCTGGTTTTTGAAAAGGGTGTAGACTCCCGGCTCGCCGGTCTTTTTATGTTCTAAAAGTCGGTTGGTAACGCCGCCGTAGGCCGAGACAACATAGATGCGACCATAGATGTCATCGGGATTGCGGAGGATGACGTTGTCGATGACTTCGGCAAACCGGGACATGGTGGTGCCGCCGATTTTTTCCACACGCAGGGCGCGCTGGGGCAGGGCAGGGGAAGGGCACATGGGCATGGCAAATCTTCCGCTGGGTTGGAGTTGGAGAGTTGCGGGGGTTGTAAAGACGGGGGGCTGAGGCGTCAACTAACGCGGGCGTTGGCACCGCTCTTTGCGCAAGGTGAATCGCCACCACGGGGTCTTGAAGTAGAACCAGAACATGGCCGCGCATTGGACGAGGATGGAGGCGAGCATAGCCATCCAGATGCCCTCGGCGCTTCCAAGAAGGCGGTGGCCGAGGAGATAGGCCAGAGGCAGGCGCACGAGCCAGGCTGCGCCGCCGAAGATCAGGGCTTGGTAGAGGGTTGCTCCTGCGCCCACGAAGGCGCCGCTCAAGATCAGGGCCGCCAGCATGGGCGGCGTGCCGGCCATGTTGTAGGCAAGGTAGGAAATGGCATGGGGCGCTGCGGTGGGATCTGGCGCGATGAAGGCCACGATGGGTTCGATCACAAACCACAAAAGCAGGGTGAGCACCGAAATGGCGAAGACCCCGAGCTTCATGATGCGCAGTCCCATGCGCCGGGCATCCTCAATCCGGCCTTGGCCGAGCAAGTGGCCGATGAGGATCGAGGCGGTGAAATTGAAAGAAAATCCGGGGAGGAACAAAAACGATTCCACCCGCATGCCGGCACTCATGCCTGCCATAGCGGCCACGCTCTCGCGCGGAAGACTCGCCACCAGGGCAAAAAGCACCATATAGGCCGAGTGCCAAACAATTTGCATGAGCCCTGCTGGCCAGGCCACGGCCACCAGATAGGGCAGGGCGCGGCGGACCCAGCGCCATGGAGGCAGGCTTCGGCGGGTCAGCGTGCCCCGGCGCACCAGCATGAGCATATTGAAGAGCGTGCCGCAGAGGATGGAGCCAAAGGTGGACCAGCCCAGCCCAACGTGGCCGAGGCGCGGCAGTCCCCACCACCCCAGACCAAGTCCAAAATCCCCCAGGGCGTTGACGGTCGTCACGAGCATCATGCCCCAGAGGGGCGTGATGACGTCTTTACCGGCGCGGAACAGAGCGTTGCTGACGGTCAAGAGGTAGTAGCCGGGGAGGATGAGGAGAAAGATGTGCAGTAGGTCCGCAGCCACGGGAAAGATCGCCGGGGGAAGCTGGAGCAGGCGTAAAAACACCCGGTCCAGCGCCTGACCCGTAAGGAGCATCACGGCGCCGAGCACCATGGCCAGACCGATCCCCAGACCCGCAAAGCGCTGCACGCGGCGGGTGAGTCCGGCCCCAGCGCTCTGGCTCACCGCCGCCACGCTGCCATTGGCCACAGCCACGGCCACCACGAGAAAAAAGAACATGGCCTGGGTCATGAACCCTACTGCGGCCTGTACTTCTCGTCCCAGTCGGCCTGCCACCCACACGTCAGCGAAGCCGATGAGAAAATGAAATACCATCATCAGGGCCTGGGGCCAGGTGAGGGCGAAAATAGCGGCATACGGCGCCTTGTCGAGGCGCCTGTCCAAAGGAGAATTCGTCGTCATTGAAGAGAAGACCCTTAGCTAAAGCACACTTCCACCATGATGGGGCCATGGGGAGTGTCGAATGGAATGGCCAGGATGGCGTTGGTGGATACGTGGCGGATGGTGTGTCCCTGGCCCGTGACCACCGAGGGGATGGCGCCTTCGAAGACAAGTCCCAGCTCCACCAGACCTTTGCGCGCCTGGCCCGAGATCATGTTGGTGAGTTCCCCCACGGCGTCTTCTACCTCGGGCGTGATCTCGGTGAGTTCCTCAAAGAGCATGCCGCCGATGATCCCCAAGGCCGCCTTTTTGGTGAAGGTGATGGACATGGTGCCTTTGCTTTTGCCTTTGGGGTTGGAAAAGCCAATGACGCCGGTGATGTCGCCTTGGGCCACGGAGTCTTTTTTGACGTAGGGGGCCTTGGGGGTGACCGGAGTATTGGCCATGGTGCCGAGCACGCTGGCCGTGGCGTCCACAAATTGCTTGATGATGCCTTGGATGGTGTCGTTCACGATGTCCTCCCGGAAAGGGACGTATAGCTGAGGGCGTGGGGAAAGGCCAGCGTCTTCATGCAGCAGGTTCGGCCAGCACCCGCGCCACCGTGTCTTCGAGCTCGGTCTTGTCGATGGGTTTGACGCAATATGCGCTGGCCCCCAGCCGCAGCGCGGCGTGCGCCGTGTCCAGCGTCGGATATCCGGTCAGCATGATGGCCTTGAGCGCGGGGCGGAGGGCTTTCATTTTGCGCAGCACATCCACACCGCTCATACGTTTGAGCTTCATATCCAAAATGACCATGTCCACGGGCTGATTTTCCACGTAGCGAATGGCGTCGTCTTCATCGGTCATGGCTTTGACGGTGTGCCCGCGACGCTCCAGGATGCGGCGGATCAAGACTGCGGCGTCCGAGACGTCATCGAGGGCGAGAATGTGGGCCATGGTGGTCCTCCAGGGAAGCGTGATCGAGGGGGATGGTCACGGTAAACAGGGTGCCGGGGCCGCAATGCGGCCCATCCACAGGCACAGGCCAGGGAAAGGTCTCGGGCACCGGGCTGTGGACCTGGATCTGGCCTTTATGTTTTTCAATGATGCTATAGCTCACCGAGAGCCCCAGGCCGGTGCCTTGTCCCACGGGCTTGGTGGTGAAGAATGGGTCGAACACCTTGGAGATGCTTGCGGCATCGATGCCGATGCCCGTGTCCGCCACCTCCAGGCGCACGCAGCTCTCCGCACGCAGCAAGGTGGTGCGCACGGCGATGATGCCCCCTTGGGGGAGGGCGTCTCGGGCATTGGTGAGGAGATTGATCCACACTTGCTTGAGCTCTTCGGGGTCCCCGTAGATGATGGGAAAGGAGTCGTCCAGGTCTGTGGCAATGGTCACCTGGTCCAGGGAAAAGGTGTGGCGCACCAGGCTGACCGCCTCCATGACGGAATTGTTGAAGCACATCTCCACCTTTTCCGAGGTGGAGGCATGGGAGAACTCCAGGAGATCGGCCACGATCTTGCGGCAGGCCTTGGTGTGGCGCTCGATGGTGCGCAGGTCTTCGGCCATGGAGGAGTCTGCGGGCACATCGTCGAGGAGCAGTTGGGTGGTGCCGAGGATGATGCCCAGCGGGGTGTTGATCTCGTGGGCCACGCCGCCGGCGAGCTTGCCCAGGGATTCGATCTTCTGGGACTGGATGAGTTGGCGCTCATAGTCTTTCATGGCCGTGATATCCCGTTCCATGCGCAGCAGACCCAGGATGCGGCCCCGGGCCCCGCGCACCGGAATTTGGATGACGTGAAACCAGCGGGAACCCTGGGCAGTGGTCTCCTGCTCTTGACGTTCCATGCGCTGGCCGCTGGCAAGCACGTCTCGGCCCTCCAGGTGGCGGCGTTCGGCCTCGTCTTCGGCAAAGAGGTCGAAGTCGGTGCGGCCGGGGATGTCCTCCTTGGAGACACCGACGGCCTGGCAGAAGGCTTCGTTGGCGGCGTGGTAGATCATGCGGGTGTCGCGCAGACAGATGCGGTCCGGGTTGGCGTCGAGCACTGTGGAGAGCAGGCGGGTCTGTTCTTCCAGCCGACGCTGGGCTTGGAGGAGCTCGCCCATGCGGTGATCGAGCTCGCGGGCCATGGCGGAGAAGGCGTGCTCCAGGGCGCTGATTTCGTCCCCTTGGTGCGGCGGATCGGGCAGGGTGGGCGAAGTCTCGGGCAGGTGGCGTTGCCGCAAGGCCCCGGCCCGGGACTGGAGGCGATCCAGGCGGGAGGTGATGGTGCGGGCAAAGAGGGTCCCGGCGGCGGAGGCCAGGGTCAGGCCGGTGAGGAAGATGATCATGAGCGTGGCCACGAGGTGGTCGAGGATCTCGGAGGCCGCGCGCCGGGAAAGACCCAGGCGTACGGTGCCGATGGGCTCGTCGTGCACGCGGATGAGGGTGGCGATGTCGTCGATGCGTTCCATGCCGTTGTCGATGAGTTGGATGCGCATGGGGTTTTGGGGATCGGCATGGTTGGCGGTCGCAAGATCCACGGGAAAGTCTGGGCCGAAGGAGTGGGCGAGGATGCGGCCGGCCCGGTCTTGGATGAAGATGTAGGTCACGTCCCGGGGTTCGGCCACCAGTTCCCGCAGGCGTAAAAAGTCCAGGGCGAGCAGCGGGTCGACGGCGCGGACAGCCAGGGATGCCGCGATGTCTGCGCCGCGCTTGCGGTGTTCTTCCAGCAGGGCGTCTTTGGTGATGCTCACCACAAGGGGGAGCAGGGTGAGGGCCATGGTGGCGATGATGGTGGTGATGCCGAGATTGAGCTTGGTCTCGAAGGAGAGTCGGCTAAAGAGGCGCTTCATGGGACCGTCTCCATCCCCAGGGTATGCATGAGTTTTTCGATGGGACGGTAGTCGGCGTGGCTGGCAGGGATAATGGCCGTGAGTCCCGCAGGGGCGAGGATGCTTTCGTCTTTGGGTCGGCGCAGGGCGGTCAGGGCCTGGGCTACCTGCTGGGTGACCTCTGGGGAGAGGTCTTTGCGGGCGCAGAAGAGCCAGCCCGGGTATGGAGGCGTTTCCGCCAGCACCCGGATGGCGGAGGTGTCGTAGCGTCGGGCAACGATATCCAGGGTGCCTTTGCGGATGGAGCCGATGTCATAGGCACCGGAAAGCACGGCGAGCACCACCTGCTCCTGCTTGCCGCCGACACCGCGGGCGAATTCCACGCGGGCGAATTGGTCCAGGGTGATGCCGTGCTCGTGAAACAGCGCCAAGGGGAAGAGGTAGCCGCCAGCAGAGGTGGGCTCCACCGCGATCCAGGTCTTGCCCCGGCAGTCCTCCAGGGAGGTGATGGCGGCGTTGTCCGCGCGGACGATGACCTGCCCCTGAAAGTCCGCGCCGCCCTCCTCTTCCACGGCTCGGGCAAAGACCTGCGCCCCGGCGCGGTGGTGGAGGAGGACGTACACAAAGGGGTTGGTGAAGGAGATATCGATGTCTCCACGCTCCACCATGGCCATGTGCTCGGCAAAGGTGGCGGGGAAGACCTGACGGAAAGGCAGTCCCGTGGCTTGGCGCAGGTATTCGAGGATCCGGCGGTGGCGCTCGAAGGACACTGCATGGGTGTACTGGGGAAGGTAGGCGTAGGTGATGGCGGGCTCTTGGCGCGGCAAGGCCACGGGGGCGCGCTTGTTCCAGTCCACGAAGCGCGCGTCCTCTTGCCCGGAGCAGCCAACGCCGCCGGCGCACACCAGCAGGAGAATGCCAACGCGCAGAAGGAAGTGCATGGCAGACGCTTTACGGAGGAGTGGGGCTCTGGGCAAGGGCTGGATGCGCTGGAAGGGGTTTCGCACCCAGGCGGACGCGGCCGTACGGTCAGGCATATATGGACAAACCAAGGGGATGCGCTGGAAGGGTTTTTGCGCCCAGGCGGACGCGGCATCTTCCCAGAGTATGGGCGGCCTTGATTGGAGGCGGAGTGGACGAGGACCTCAGTTCAGGACCATCCGGTCCGAGGCGGCATTGAGGTCGTGGAAGCGGTCGAGGAGGGTGGCGACGGTGAGCGCGGCCTTTTCCTCGCCGCGGGCCTCGAGCACGATGCGGCCGTGATGCATCATCACGAGGCGGTTTCCCAGGGCGATGGCGTGGGCCATGTTGTGGGTGACCATGAGGGTGGTGATGCCGTGCTCCGCCACGGTGCGCTCGGTAAGCTCCAGGATGTGCGCGGCGGTCTTGGGGTCCAGGGCCGCGGTATGCTCGTCGAGAAGCAGGAGTTCCGGCCGGCGCAGGGTGGCCATGACCATGGTGAGGGCCTGGCGCTGGCCGCCGGACAGCAGCGCCACGCGGTCGTGCAGGCGGTGTTCCAGCCCCAGGCCGAGGCACGCCAGGCGTTCTTGAAACAAGGCCAGCTCCTGGCGGCGCACCCCGGGGCGAAGGCCGCGCGGCGCTCCCCGGCGCAGGGCCAGTGCCAGGTTCTGGGCGATGGTGCCGCCGCCAAAGGTGCCGCGCAGCGGGTCTTGAAAGACTCGGGCCACCAGCCGGGCGCGGCGGTATTCGGGCCAGGAGGTGACATCGGTATCGTGAAAATGGATGCTGCCAGCATCGATGGTCAGGGCCCCGGCCACGCAGGAGAGCAAAGTGGACTTGCCCGCGCCGTTGGAGCCGATGATGGTGATGAAGTCCCCGGGCGCCACGGTGAGGTCCACGCCCTGTAAGGCATGGACTTCCTGTGGGGTGCCTCGGTGAAACCATTTGTGGATGCCACGGATGGAGATCATGACGTGCGTCTTCGGGCCAGTCGGGGGGAGGTCATGGCCAGCACCACCAAAATGGCGGTGACCAGGTTGAGGTCACTGGGGGAAAGGGACCAGGGGCCCACGTGGATGCTGAGCGCCAGGGCGATGGCAACGCGGTAGAGGATGGAGCCGAGGATCACTGCCAGGCAGGCGCGGGCCACGGTGGAGGCGCCCACGATGGTCTCTCCGAGGATGACCGAGGCCAGCCCCGCCACGATGGTGCCCACCCCCATGGTAGCGTCTGCCGAGCCTTGATTTTGAGCCACTACGGCGCCGCACAGGGCCACCAAGGCGTTGGAGATGCCAACGCCCACAAGGAGCACCCGGTCGGTATTCACTCCCAAGGCGCGGATCATGGCCGGATTGTCGCCGGTGGCCAGCATGGCTTGGCCGTATTCGGTGCGCAGGAACCAAATGAGTCCGCAGGCGATGACCAGCACCAGGGCGGCCATGGCCCACGGGGTCACTTGATAGAGGGGGAGCCCCAGGGCCTCGAGATCGTCGAGAAACGTGGGCTGCCCCAAAAGGGTGCGGTTGGGGCCATCCATGATGCGGATATTGATGGAGTAGAGGGCGATCATGGTGAGGATGGAGGCGAGCAGCCCCAAGATCCCGAGGCGGGTGTGGAGCAGGGCGGTGCAGGCGCCGGCCACGAATCCTGCCGCACTGGCCAGGGCCATGGCGCGGTAGGGATCGATACCGGCGCTGATGGCCACTGCAGCCACCGCCGCGCCCAGAGGCAGACTGCCGTCCACGGTAAGATCGGGAAAATCCAGGACACGGAAGGTGATATACACCCCGAGGGCCATGATGCCATAGAGGCATCCCTGTTCCAGGGCGGCAAGCAGCGCGGCAGTGGTCATGGCGTGGGCGCGGCGATACCGTTGATGATGAACGCGACGAGATCGTGCAGCAGGGTGGGGGTGGCGTACGGAGTGAGCAAATGGTGCCGCACCCCGCCTACCAGGTTGCAGAAGATGACCCGGCTGGTGCGGTGGGGGTCTGCGGGCTTGATGCTGCCGTCAGCCATCCCCTTGGCCAAGGCTTCTTCCAGAAGGAGATAGAGCTTTGCAAAGTCACGCTCCATGATTTCCCGCTCCGCCATGCCTTTGAGGTCGCTAAACGGCGAGCAGCGGATGAGGATGAGGAAGTGGCGTTTGGGATCCGTGGCAAAGGCGAAGTAGGTCTCCGCAAAGATGCGCACCGCCTCCAGTCCGGTGGTGGCTTGGGCCAGGGCCGCTTCTTCGGTGCGGATGAGGTCGTGGAGCACGTCGAGGCCTGCGGCCAAAAACAGGCGCTCTTTGGTGCCGAAATAATGGGTGAGCAGCCCCAGTGCCACACCGGCTTCCTGGGCGATCTTCTTGAAAGTGGTTTCCGCATATCCATGCACCCCAAAGAGGGCTTTGGCTGCGGCAAGGAGCGATTCTTTTCGGGATGAAGCTGTTTTTGCGCACATATTGGAAGATTTCCGGAGTTGAAAAACGCGGCGCTCTCGGTCACACTCCTCTGCTGCCGCGAGCACCGGTGGCTCGCGTGCATGCCGGGGGGTGTGGGTTTTGTCAACGCAAGGGGCATTTGCGGTGGTGGTGCTGGATCGGTATGCGTTCCTTTCCATGGCAGCGGCGGTGGCCTCCCTGGGGATCAAGGCGGCAGCCTATTTTTTGACCTCTTCGGTGGGGCTTCTCGCCGATGCCTTGGAATCTACGGTCAACCTCGCCGCCGCAGTGCTCCTGCTTGTTGCTTTGCGCGGGGCGCGCAAACCGGCGGACCGCACCCATGCCTACGGCCATGGGAAACTGGAATTTTTGGTCAGCGGCGTGGAAGGACTGCTCGTCCTGGCGGCTGCGGCCGGCATCGCCCTGGCGGCCTTCGAGCGGCTGCAGCAGCCAGTGACGCTGACTTCCCTGGACGTCGGCATGGGGTGTGTGCTCCTGGCCGCCGGAATCAACGGGGCCGTAGGCTGGGTGCTTTTGCGCGCAGGCCGGCGCCATCGCTCCTTGGCCTTGGAGGCCGACGCCCGTCATCTGTTTACGGACGTGGCGTCTTCGGCGGGCCTGCTGGTGGCCCTGGCCATCATGTGGACGCGTCCAGATTGGTGGATCGTGGATCCTGTCGTGGCGTGGGCTTTGGCGGGGCATATCGCCTGGACGGGCGGCGATATCGTGCTGCGCTCCATCCATGGTTTGCTGGATGCCGGGCTCGACGACGACGAACTTGCCGCCCTTGACGGCGTGCTCCGGGACGCCAACGTCGACTACCACGCCCTGCGCACGCGGCGGGCAGGGCGCCAGCGTTTTGTGGACTTTCATTTGCTCGTCCCCGGACATATGAGCGTGCAGGAGTCGCACGCCTTGTGTTCGCAACTGGAGGCGTCCATCGAGCGGCGGTTGCCCGGCACCCAGACGGTCATCCATGTGGAGCCGCGCGACGGACACACAGAGAGCGCGCAAGGACAGGGAGTACAGGAGGAATAGCTATGCGATACCACCAAATCCTCGTCGGCATCGTGCTCGTAATGCTGGTGGCGGGCTGCGCCGCCATGGGAGAGTGGACCGGCAAGGCGGTGCGGACAACCAACGAGGCGGTTCAGGATTTCAAGGCCGGGTATGCCAAGGGCCGGGGGCAATAATGTTTGAAAAGCGATTATCGTCAAGGAGATAAAGAAATGAGCAACCCTCTGGTATTGGTCGACACCACCAAAGGAGAGTTTTTGGTGGAGCTTTTTGCGGACAAGGCGCCGCAGACGGTGGCCAATTTTTTGCGCTACGTGGATGAAGATTTTTACGTGGGCACATTGTTCCACCGCGTCATCCGTGGATTTATGATTCAAGGCGGCGGTCTGGACAACATGATGCGCGAAAAACCCACGCATCCGCCCATTCCCAATGAAGCTCATAATGGGCTCAAAAATCTCGAAGGCACCATTGCCATGGCCCGTACTGCAGATCCCCATAGCGCTACCTCGCAATTCTTTATCAATACTGTGGATAATCCTGACCTCGATTATGTGGACGAATCCAATTATGGGTACTGCGTCTTTGGTCAGGTCATTGACGGTATGGATGTGGTCAAAAAGATCGAAAAGGTGCGAGTGCGTCCTTTTGCCGGGCATGAACATGTTCCTGCGGATCAGGTTTCCATCAACAGTATCTCTCGTTTTGAATAAGAGGTTGTCATGAGTGAGGATTTTGCTTCCCTGCTGGCCCAATACGAAGAGCGGGGGGCAGGGGCGCGGCCGAAGGTCGGGGACCGGGTGCAGGCTACGGTGGTGGCCATCGGCGAGCATGCCGTGTTCGTGGACGTGGGCGCCGGCGTGGACGGCGTGGTGCTGCGGGAAGACCTTCTGGACGCGCAGGGGGAGCTTGCTGTTGCCGAAGGGGATGTGCTCGATCTGTATGTGGTGGCAGCAGGGGAATCGGAGCTGCGCCTGGCGCGCTCGGTTTCTGGCGTTGCCGGTTTGGGCCTCTTGGAGGAGGCCTTTGCTGCGGGACTGCCTGTGGAAGGTCGGGTGAGCGCGGTGGTCAAGGGCGGAGTAGAGGTCCAGGTGGCTGGCCGCCGCGCCTTTTGTCCGGCATCGCAGATCGGCGACCGCTCCGTGGAGGACCTCTCGACCCTGGTGGGGCAAACTTTTCGTTTTGTGATCACCACCTTGGGCGAGCGTGGCCGCAACATCGTGCTTTCTCGACGCAAGCTCTTGGAAGAGGAGCGCCGCCAGAGTCAGGAAACCTTTTTTGCCCGCGTGCGCGAGGGCGACGTGCTGGAGGGGACCGTGACGCGCTTGGCCTCCTTTGGGGCCTTTGTGGAAGTGGCCCCGGGTTTGGAAGGGCTGGTGCACGTCTCTGAGCTTTCCTGGAGCCGGGGGGTGCAGCCCGAAGACATCCTGGCCGTGGGCGAGCGGGTGCGCGTGAAATTTTTGGGCCGCAGTCCGGACGCCAAGAGCGGGGGAGAGCGCATTTCCCTTTCCCTCAAGCAAGCGGGCGAAGACCCGTGGCAGCGGGTGGCGCAGGAGGCGCGCGAAGGGGAGATCTCTGCGGGGACGGTCACCCGCTTGGCGGATTTTGGCGCCTTCGTGGAGCTTTGGCCAGGGGTGGAGGGCCTGATCCATGTGAGCGAGATGGGGCGGCGGGTACGGCGTCCCGACGAGGTGGTGCGGCCAGGAGACGCGGTGCGCGTGCGGATCTTGGCGGTGGACCTGGAGGCCCGCAGGCTTTCTCTGGCCTTGGCCGAAAGCCCCGCCGGGGCGCGCGAGACCGAAGATCGTGCCGACGATTGGCGTCGGTATGCTTCTGCTTCCCAAGGGTTGGGGAGTCTGGGGCAAGCCTTGGCCAAGGCCATGCACCAGAAAAAGCGTAAGGAGTGAGCGTATGGCGATGGAGCGTTGGGAGTGTCCGTGTGGCTATGTGTACGACCCTGCCGAGGGCGACGCCGAGCACAACATCCAGGCAGGCACGGCCTTTGAGGACCTGCCTGAGGATTGGGTCTGCCCCAAGTGCGGGGCGGAAAAGTCCTACTTCGAAAATTCGAAAAAATCGATTGATCCGTATCCGGCCTGCTCCCTGGTGGGGCAGGCCGGAGAGGCGAGGAAGCCATGGCTAAGACATGGGAATACCAGCCGGTGAATGCCTGGCGCCGGTACGCATCGCCTGCGCACGAGGCGCGGCGTGAGGAACTCGTCCGGGAGTGTGCGGCGTTTCTTTCCCAGTGCAAGACCGAGCGCGAGACCGTGCATTGGCTGCTGGCACAGGCGGCCTCGCAGGGGTTCCCCCAGGGCATAGGCGAGGGCACGGCCTGTTTTCCGTTTCGGGACAAGGCCATCATCCTTGCCCGGCGCGGTCGGCGTCCGCTTGCCCATGGGGTGCGTCTGATGGCGGCCCACGGGGATACCCCGCATTTGGACCTCAAGCAGCGCCCCTTGGTGGAAGAGGCCCAGGTGGCCCTCTTCAAGACCCACTATTATGGCGGAATCAAGAAATACCAATGGCTGGCCCGGCCGTTGGCCCTGCATGGGGTGGTGGTGACCCGCGATGGGGTCGTACACCCTGTGGTGGTGGGCGAAGCCCCAGAGGATCCGGTGCTGACCATTCTGGACCTTTTGCCCCATTTGGCCAAGGCCCAAAAAGAGCAGTCCGTGGACAAGGCCTTTGAGGGCGAGAAGCTCAACCTTGCCGTGGGACATCGTCCAGGAAAGGCCGAGGAGGAAAGCGTTCGTCACGCCGTTCTTGCGGTCTTGCATGACCGTTTTGGCTTTGCGGAACAGGACCTCATGAGTGCGGAGCTCCAGGCCGTACCAGCAGGACCTGCTCGGAGAGTGGGGCTCGATGGCTCCATGCTCGGCGCTTACGGCCAGGACGACCGGCTTTGCGTCTTTGCTGCAGCCACGGCGTTTTTTGCTGTGCCAGAGCCGGAATTTACACAAGTCCTTGTAGTTTGGGACCGGGAGGAAGTCGGCTCGGAAGGGGCCAGCGGTGCGAAATCCCGGTTTCTGCGCTACACCTTGGAAGATTTGGTAGATGCTTGGGCCCCGGGGACCCCACTGCGGCAGGTATTTTTGGCGAGCCTGGCGGTGTCTGCAGACGTGCATTGTCCGTTGGATCCGGACTATCAGGACGTGCATGACAAAGCCAACGCCTCCCTGCTTGGACATGGGCCGGTGTTTTCCAAGTACACCGGCCATGGCGGCAAATACGGCGCCAGCGACGCAGACGCCGAATACATAGCCTGGTTTCGCCATATCCTTGGCGATATTCCCTGGCAGATGGCGGTCATGGGCAAGGTGGATATTGGCGGGGGCGGTACGGTGGCCAAGGATTTGGCGGCCTACGGCATGCGGGTAGTGGATTTTGGCCCAGGCGTACTTTCCATGCATAGCCCCTTTGAGGTGAGTTCCGTGGTTGACCTGATAGCTACAGTGGATGCGTACACGGCGTTTTATGGCTCGGGAGGCTTTCCATGCCGGTGATCATGGGCACAGCCGGACATGTGGACCACGGTAAGACGTCGCTCATCAAGGCCTTGACGGGTATCGACTGTGATCGCCTCGTTGAGGAACAGAAGCGCGGCATCACCATCGAGCTGGGATTTGCCTACCTCGATGTAGCCCCACAGACACGTATCGGCATCGTGGACGTGCCGGGTCATGAGCGTTTCGTGAAGAATATGGTGGCCGGGGCAGCGGGTATCGATTTCGTGCTTTTGGTGGTGGCTGCCGATGAGGGCGTCATGCCTCAGACTCGCGAGCACGTGGAAATCTGTACCCTTTTGGGGATCCGCACCGGTATCGTGGCCCTGACCAAGGTGGACGCCGTGGAACCTGAGTGGCTGGAGTTGGTGCAGGACGAGGTGCGTGGCTACCTGGCGGGGACTTTTTTGGCCGAAGCCCCGATGATCCCGGTATCGGCGCATTCCGGCCAGGGGTTAGATGCCTTGCGTGCGGCCATTGCGCAGGTAGCGGCAGGCTTTGGACCGTACCGTCGATCCGACCTCTTTCGGCTACCTGTGGATCGGGTGTTTACCATGAAGGGGCACGGCACCGTGGTGACCGGGACGTCCATCTCGGGGGCGGTGCACGTGGGGGAAGAGGTGCGCATCTATCCCGGGACGCACAGGGCCAAGGTGCGCGCCATTCAGGTGCATGGGCGGCCGGCGGATGTGGCCCTGGCTGGAGAGCGCACGGCCATCAACCTCCAAGGGGTGGAAGTGGCGGATATTGCCCGTGGCGACGTGCTTGCCGCTCCAGACTCCTTGTTCCCGTCAGCGGTGTGGGACGTGGAGATTTCCTGCTTGCCCTCGGCGCCGCGGGGTATTCGCCACCGCACCGAGGTACATCTCCACCACGGCGCCCGGGAGATCTTGGCTCGGGTGCACCTTCTGGACCGGGAGCGGCTTTTGCCGGGCGAGCGGGCCATGGTCCAGATGCATTTGCCCGAACCTTTGCCCTCGGTCTTTGGAGATCGCTGCATCGTCCGTTCTTTTTCCCCGCTGCGCACCATCGCGGGCGGCCGCATCGTCAACCCGTTGGGACGACGATTGCGGCGCAAGCCCGAGGCCGTGGCCGCCCTGGAGGCGTTGGCCCAGGCTGAAGGCGAAACGCTCATCCTCGCTCAATTGGAATTGGCCGCAGCCGCAGGCCGAAGCTTTGCGGAACTGCGCGTGCTCACGGATGTGGAGACCAAGGCCTTGGAGCGGGCGCTGCAGCTTTTGGCCAGCCGCCAGCAGGCCTTTCTCTTTGACCGGGACGAGCGGCGCTGGGTGGGTGCCGCGGTGGTGGCCCGACTCGAGGCCGAGTGCCTTGCCGTCGTGGCCGCACTCCACGCCAAGGAGCCTTTGCGGGCGACGATTTCCCGGGCTGAGCTCGTCTCCAGCTGGGGTCGGGAGCTTTCCCCAAGGCTTGCCCATTTCGTGATCGAGCGTTTGGTGCGCAGTGGCGCCCTGGCGGCCGAAGGAGACGGGGTACGGCTTTTTTCGCACCAGGTGGAGTTGGGGGAGCGCCAAAGCGAGCTCAAGGAACGCTTGGTGTATCTTTTTGCAGAGACGGCGCTGATGCCGCCCAGTCTCAAGGCCCTTGGCGAGCATGATATCGACCCCAAGGCCGCAGCGCCCATGGTGCGCATGCTGCTGGAGGAGGGGGTGCTCATCAAGGTGAGCGAGGACTTGGTGTTTCACGCCCCGGCCGTGGCGGCCCTGGTGGAGCGGGTACAGGCCTATCTCACGGAACATGCCGACATGGGGCCTGCGGAGTTTCGTGAACTTGCTGGCGGCATTACCCGCAAATACTCCATTCCCCTTTTGGAATATCTGGACAAGACCAAGGTTACCTTGCGGGTGGGGGACCGGCGGCAGCTTCGCCGCCGCTAAGCGCTATCGGGGCCGGACTTCTGGCCCTTTTTTCGTTTTGAGGAAAGGCCATGGAATTGGACTGCGTGAAGATCGTGCCTGGAGGAAATCCCACGGTGCTGGTGCGCACCCCGGTGCCCAGCGAGTTGCGGGCTGCGGCGGCGCTGTGGATCATGGGAGACTTGGGCATCGGCGGGGAGCAGGTCGGGTTTGTGGACCTTGCGGGTCCGCTGCCACAGCTTGCCATGATGGGCGGGGAGTTTTGCGGCAATGCCTGCCGGGCGCTGGCGGTGCTGCTAGCGGAAGAAGGGCTGACTGCCTCAGGAGAGGAGGTCCTGATCCATGCTGCGGGCGCCTTGGAGCCGGTGGCGCTGCGGGCGATCCTCCATGACGGGGTGTGGCAGGCATGGGTGCGTCTTCCTTCGGGCGTGGGTCAGGCGCGGCACGTGGAACCGGGGGCATGGCTGGTGCGGCTTCCCGGGATTGTCCACCTGCTTTTGGATGCAGAGCGCTTTTTCTTTTCCGCGCAGACCTGCGTGGAAGACGCTGCCCGCTGGCGTATGCGTTTGGGCTTGGAAACCGAGGCCGCGGTGGGGTGTATCTGGTTTTCTCATGCGGACGGCGTGCTGCGTATCCATCCTGTGGTTTGGGTGCAGGCCACGGGTACTACCCTCTTGGAGACGGCGTGTGGTTCCGGCACCATGGCCTTGGCGTCTGTGCTCCCGCATTTGCCGTGGGCGCACGGTGTGGCGGTGCTGCAGCCCAGCGGCGCAGCTTTGGAGCTTACGGCAACACCCGCCGGGTGGTGGCTCGGCGGTCCGGCCCGGGTGACCGCCCGGGCCCGGCTTTTCTGGGATTAGACGCGTTTACTCTGGATGGCTGTCTGGATGACCTGATCCGCGGTGGTGATGACCTTGGCATTGGCCTCGATGCCTTTCTGGTAGATGATCATGTGGACGAACTCCGTGGCCAGGTCCACGTTGGCTTGTTCCAGAGTGCTGCCTCGCACCTGCCCCAGTCGCCCGGTACCGGCAAAACCGTAGCGGATGCTGCCCGCCTCGGGAGCGGCAGAGAAAAGATTGCCGCCCTCGCTGCGCAGTCCCTGGGGATTGGTGAAGTCCGCCAGCACCAGTCGGTAGAGGTCGAGATCCTGGCCGTTGGTGTATTTACCCACCAAGGTGCCGTCCGCCCGCACGAAGACATCCTGGAGGTAGCCTACGGCAAAGCCGTCCTGAGATTGGGTGATGGTGGCCGAAGGGGCCATATAATTGGTCATAGCCAGGGCTTTTTTGTTTGGGGAGCCTAGGGCGGGAAGGTTGGCGGCATCGGTTCCCAAGCTCGCCAGGGTGGCGGAGGGATTGATCCAGCCGGGCTGCGCTTGGGTATCGCGCAGGCCCATGTCGAGGCGGATATTTTGCGTCTCTGCCCCGGAAAAGGTTACCGGTAGAAGCGGATAGCCGTCTTCGTCCAGCGGCACTGGGGTCCACGCTGCCGGGTCATCGCTCGTGCCGGAAAAAAGACTCATGGAAAGAAGATTGCCTTCCGGGGAAAAAGTGAGCGTGCCTGCGCCAAGGATGCCCTTTTTGATGTTCTTGCCAGCGCTGCCGTCGAGGGCGGGATCTGTGGTAACGAGAAACTCCATGATCCGCTGCCCGTTTTGTTGCGGCTGAGCGCCTTTTGCCGGGTCGAAGATCAGGGAAATGGGGTGGGCAGTGCCTGCGGCGTCGTAGACCGTCAGGCTCGAAAGATAAGCCCCGCTGGGGAGCGCATTGGTGCTGGCATCCCAGGCATCGAAGAGGGCGGTGAAAGGTGAGGTGCTCGAAGGAGCGGTGTCCAGACTTGCGGCATTGAGGTTGGCAACAAAGGTGATGGAACTCGTGGCCTGCCCAGGAGATGCGGCCACACTGGCAGTGGGATCCTGGGGGTCTGGGCTCAAAGTAAGGCGGATGGGTTCCCCTGTGCCGGCCTGGGTGGAGCCTGCGGGCGCTCCGTGCACCATGAGTCCTGCCGGATTGCGCAGATACCCCTCGTGGTCGAAACGGAAATTGCCTGCCCGGGAGTAGCGTATGGCGCCTGCGGCGTCTGTGAGCACGAACCATCCGTATTCACCGCCTATCGCCACGTCCGTACCGATGTTTGTGGTCTCCAATGGGCCCACGTCCATGTCGTGGAGGATGGAGCTCACCGAAGACCCCTGCCCTACTTGATGGAATGCAGAAGTCCCGCTGGAGATGGTCTCGCTCATGAGGGTTGCAAAATGCGCGGTGGATGCTTTGAATCCGGTGGTATTCATATTGGCGATATTATGGGACACGACGTCCAACCCGGTTTGGTGCGTCATAATGCCGGTCGTGCCGATATACAGGGATGGGGACAGACCCATGGGAGACCTCCACTGGGAAAAAGATGCCGTTGCAATACCCTAAGCAGGGGGTATGCCAGAAAGACGCATTTTTGGTTTTCTTTCGGGTTTCTGCTTGCGTTGCTTGCCGACACTTGCTAGCAACGCTCCAGCTTTCATCGGTAGAGTTCGGGAATGTTTGGCCGAGGAGAGATATCTTTGTGAAAGGACTCAGTTTTTTCTCCAAGACGCAAGTCGGTCTCGGCGTGGACCTTGGCAGTGAATGGCTCAAGGTCCTCAAGATTTCGATGCGTGGGAGTCAGGCGCGATTGGAGCACCTGGCCCGAGCGCTATGGTTGCCTGGAGAGTTGGACGCCCCAGGTACGGCAGGAGCCAAAGTGGCGGCCTTGCTCCAGCACTTGGAGGTCAAAGACAAGGTTGTTGTGTCTTCGGTGGCCGGGCATTCGGTCATCGTGAAGCGGGTGGTGTGTGAAGCCGACTCCCCCAAGCTTTTGGGCGAGGTCGTCCATCGGGACGCCCGGCAGTACATCCCCTTCGACATTACCGATGTCTTTCTCGATTATCAGTATCTCGCCCCCGGAACCAAGGAAAAAACCCACGAAGTGCTCTTGGTGGCGAGCAAGAAAAAGGCGGTGCAGGGGCTCGGAGAGGCCATGGCCCAGGCCGGCCTTTCCTTGAGTGTGGTGGACGTGGATGCCTTTGCCGTGTGTAATGCCTTTGAATTCAACTATCCGGAATTCAAAACCAAGCCAGCCTATCTTTTGGACATCGGCGGGACCCAGAGCGTTTTGTGTGTTCTGATGGGTTTTGAGCCGGTGTTTTTACGGGAAGTAGGGTTCGGAGGCCGGAGCCTGTCCGAAGGCATCGCCAAGCGGCTTGGAGTCAACCGCGGCGAGGCGGAACGTTTGAAGATCCAAGGCCCCGAGAGCGAGAATGCAGCGGACAATGCGCTGGTCATGGATGTTGTGCGGCAGACCATCACCGGGTGGTGCGACGAGGTCAAGCGCCTCATCGGTTTCTACGAGTCTTCTGTATTGGATGCCGTGGTGGCGGAGCAGCTCTTTCTCTCGGGCGGCGGGGCCCTTTTGCCGGGCATTGCCGATGCCTTTGCTGCGGAGATGGGGATCACGGTGGACCTGCTTGATCCCTTCCGACGGGTGGATGTGCCGGAGTCGCGCTTTCAGCCGGAGTTTGTGCGTGCTGTGGCGCCGCAATTCGTGGTGCCTTTTGGTTTATCCCTGCGGGGGATCGTATGATTACCATCAATCTTTGGCCGCAACCCAAGCGGGCAAGGGTCTCGGACAAGGGCCGAGCCATTTTTGTGACAGCGTTGGGCATTGTGGTGGTCGGGGGGCTTTTGGCGGGCTCCTATTGGTACTTCGATGTCCAGATTCAAGCGTTGCAGCAAGCGATTCAGGAACGCAATCAGACCAAAAGGCTCCTTTTGGCGCAGATCGGCAAAGCCAATCAGTTCGTGGATGAGCTCAAGGCCATTGAGCAGCGCATCCAGGTCATCAAGGAAGTGCGTATGCGCCAGGGGTTGCCGGTGCGTTTCCTTGACGCTTTGGTCGCCACCATGCCGCCGGAGCGATTGTGGTTTGAATCCCTATCCCTGGGCGCTGGCGGCCAGATGAATCTTTCCGGCGTGGCCTTAGACAACCAGGCCTTTGCCGCGTACGTGGAAGCCCTGCGCCAATCACCGTTCATCGCATGGGTGGACACGCAACGGACCTCGCGGCGCGATGTGCAAGGCCGTGGCCTGGTGGCCTTTGTCTGTTCTGTCGTGGGCAAAGACCCAGGAGACGAAGCATCGACCTCCAAGGATGGCAGCCATGGATAAAGCGGCATTGTATGCAGCGTGGCAGGGGCTCGCCTGGTGGAAGAAAGCTTTGGTGTGGATGGGGGGCTTGCTGCTCTTGGGGGCTGGATGGTGGTATTTCGTCATTGATCCCCAAACGGCGGAAATTGCCCAATTGCAACGCCAAGTGGAGACTTTGGACGGGGAGATCGCCAAATACCGACTCCAAGCTGCTCAGCTTCCGGATTTGGAGCGGGACATCAAACGCCGGCAGATGGAATTTCTGTATGCTAAAACCTTGCTCCCTGAAGACGCCCAGGCGTTGGAACGGCTCTTGGCGTCTTTCGAGAAGCTGGGTCGGGATGAAGGGATCGAGTTTTTACTGTTTCAGCCAGGAGGCGAGACCCAAGCAGATTTTTACGCCACACGGTCAGTTTCCATTCAGGTTTCCGGTCCATTTCATCGCCTGATGAGCTATTTCGATAAACTGGCGCGTTTGGATCGTCTGGTGGCTATTCAAAGTGTGCAGTTCGCTCCAGTGGCGGATTTTTCCCCGACGGAAAAGCGCCTCAACGCCAATGTCAGCCTGGTGGTGTATCGGGCGCTCACGGATGCAGAAATGGAAGCGCGCAAAAAGCAACAGGAAAAGAAGAAATGACGCGTCACCTTGTTGTCGCTCTGCTTGTTCTTCCGGGCTTGGTATGGGCTGCAGATCCGCTTCCGGAGACCCCAGGGGGGCAGGACGCCGGGAATGCCACGGAAAATGCCACCCAAGTCCCTCTGCCGGAATGGATTCGTCCGCGCTTTGCTCCATATGATCCTGCGGGCCGCACGGATCCGTTTATGTCGTTTATCCAGCTTCGCGCCGTGGAGCAGACGCGCAGCGTCATACAAAAACAGCAGGAGAAGCGGGAACCCGCAACACCGCTGGAGACCGTGGATCTGCGTACCCTCAAGCTTGTGGGGGTGATGACGCCGAAAGATAGCGCTGCTGTGGGCGTGGTCCAGATGCCCGATGGCAAGAGCTTTATCGTCCGCCCGGGAATGGGGATCGGCCTCTATGGGGGCATTATCAAAGAGATTCGTGACGGATCCCTTATTGTGGAAGAAAAGACCTATGATATTCTTGGCGAAGAGCAGACGCAAACGGTGACGCTCTCGCTGCGTCCAAGCGAATAGAGGTGGTGGGGTATGCAGAAGATATACACATGGGCTGTGATGGTGGCGTTTTTTTGGGTTTGCGGGTGCACAACCGTTCGCCCTGTTGGGCCTACGCCGGAAGGGGAGGTGCATGCTGCAGAGCGTGCGGCATCTGTAAGCCAAGCCAGTTCGGACGTTGCGTCCCGCCCTCTGTTGGAAGCCATGACGCTGCAGCCGGTGGCGGAAGGTACGCTGCTCGAGTTCCCTGCCGCGGCGCCTTCGGAAGTATTCGTCGATTATGACATGGCCCGGCGCTTTGTGGTGCGTTTTACCCCGGCGGTCCCGGAATTCATTCCTGCCACGCCTGCCGGGGTAGTCCAACGGGTGGACCTCGAGGCGCGGGAAGGCAAGGTCGCTTCTGTGGCGGTGGAACTCTCGGCCCCCGTGCGCTATCTCCTCTCTCGTGAAGGTGCTCGGGCGCGTCTTTTGCTCGCCCCGGCAGAGGCTGGCCGCGAGATGACTCCGTCATCGGCATCTGCCACGCCAGCGGTGGTGGATGCAGTCGAGTTTGCCGCCTCGGAGCGTGATTTCTCTGTACTCCTTTCGTCTTCGGAACCTTTGCGGGTGCTGCCTGGACCCAAGGGGGATGTCTTTACCGTCGTCCTGCCTGGAGCGAAGTTTTCGCCTACGGTCGCCAAGGTGTATCGTGTGGAAGGCAGCCAGCCCATCGAGCGGGTTCAGGCCCTCAACGTAGGTAGTGACGCACAGCTAGTGTTTACCGGGATCACCCGGCCCGCCTTTACCGTCGCCCGGGAAGGGGGAGTGACCCGGTTACGGTTGGCCGTGGAGCGTGGTGTGTCTTCTCCGGCAAATATGGCCCAGAAAAAAGTTTCGTCCGCCGCCCAGGCCGCGCCAGCCTCTCAAGACCCCGGCACCATCTTTCCGGGCATGAAAAAAGAATACCATGGCGCGCCTGTTACCTTGGATCTTCAGGAGGCCAAGGTAGAGCATGTATTGCGGCTGCTCAGTGAAATCGCAGGATACAATCTCATCCTCGATGAAGGGGTCTCCGGAACGGTGTCTCTGAAACTGGTGGATATCCCTTGGGATCAGGCATTGGATCTGATATTGCTGCAAAAGAACTTGGGCATGGTGCAGCAAGGCAATTTACTGCGCGTTGCGACCATGGAACAATTGCGGCGGGAAAACGAGGAATTGCAGCGCGCTCGTGAGGCTGAGGCCAAGGCCAAAGAAAGCCTGGAAAACGTCCTCCCCACCCGCGCGGAGTTTATCCAGGTCAACTACAGCACTGCGGCGGAGTTCGAGCAGAAGGTGCGGGAACTGCTTTCTCCCCGAGGCAAGGTCTCTGCCGACAGCCGTACCAATACGCTGATCGTGACGGACATCGAGCCTGTATTGCAACGGGTGCAGAGTTATATCGCCAAGCTCGATCGCCCTGAGCGGCAGGTGCTCATCGAGGCGCGTCTCGTGTATGCCACCGATGATTTTCAGCGGGATATTGGCATCAAGTGGGGCGCGACCATGCAGGATGAATCCAAACGAGACGATGAGCAATATCAATGGGATTCGTCGGCGTCGGGATTCAATGCGCCCTTTGGTACCACAGGCCTCGGCTTGGCGGGCAATATCGGCAAGATCCTGGGCAAGGATTTGTGGTCCTTGGACGTCTCTCTCCGTCTTGGCGAGACCAAGAACTTGGTGAAAACGGTTTCTTCCCCGCGGATCGTGACCCTCAACAACAATCGCGCCGAGATCAAGCAGGGTATCAAGCTCGCCACGAGTGGTGAGTCGCAAAGCGGCGGCACCACCACGGAGTATACGGATGCGGTGCTCAAGATTTCGGTGCAGCCCCAGATTACTCCTGATAACAAGCTGATCTTGGATGTGGAGATCAGCGACGACAGTCCGACAGCCACGGGACGGGATATCGAAACCAAGTCTGCCCGCACCAAGATGATCGTCGGAGACCGGGAAACCATCGTCATCGGCGGGGTGCTGAAGGCTTCGGACCGTTCGGCAACGGAGAAAATTCCCGGGCTGGGGGACGTGCCTCTGCTCGGCCGCCTCTTCCGCCAGGACGAGACCGCCTCTTCCAAACAGGAGCTTTTGATCTTCCTGCATCCACGCATCCTGTAAGGCGAGGGCGTCGCGATGCCCCCAGGGCTCTTCCTGCACGGAAGGGCCTTTTTTGTTGGAGGCAAGATCGGGAAGAGAGATTGGCGGCTCTAGTGCATTTGGCCCAGGAGCGCGTCGGTTTTGATACTGACGTCCTGGATGGTGGGCGTGAAGTCCACGGAGAAGAGTCGCTCGGGGATAAGGGCCCGTTTTTGGATGGGGCTGATGGCGGGATTGAAGACATATCCGCTTTCCGTGGCCAGACAGTCGGCAAGCTTGAGGAGAAAGATCGCCGCCGGGGCGTCGTCGCGCACCAGGCGGTGATGGCCGTAGACCGCAAGCTGAATTTCCTTGGAGAATCCCCATAACTTGAGGGCCTTGGCGCTCACCACCGGGTGCGTCATGCCGAAGAGGCGCTCTTCGGCATCCAGCGGCGGCTCTTCGGCCGTGATCCAGATGGTCATGAGTTCCGCAAAGGCCTCGGGCGCCAATTTGGCCATGATGAGATAGCCGATATCGTGGAGGAGACCTATGATGTAGGCACTTTCTTGTTCTTCTTCGGTAAGGGAAAGAAGCGCCGGAAAGTAGGCAGGAATTTGCTGGCACAGGTACGCGGTGGCGAGGCTATGGCCCCAGAGTTTGCGCAGTGGGAAACCCTTGGGGAGCCCTGCCTCAGCGAGAGATTGAGTAAGGGTGAGGTAGTAGACGATGCTGCGCACTTCCCGCAGCCCGAGGCGCACCAATGCCTTATGGGGAGAGGTGATTTTTTCCACGCCTCGGTACAGGGGCGAGTTGGCGATGGCCATGATGCGGGCGCAGAGTACCGGCTCGGCGCTCATGGCCTCGGCGATCTCCTCCAAGGTGGCGTTGCGGGATCCGAGAAGTTGCCATAAGCGAAGGACCGCTGGCTTGATGGGCGGAAGGTCGTGGTCGCTTAAGGTATCGAGACGAAGCATGGGATATCCTTGGCGGGAACGATGTCCACATGGTGCAGTGTAGGTGCCTTGGGCAGGAAGCTCAAGGGCGATGTTGGACTCATGGCTTGAGGAGCGCTGGATGAAAGTAACATTTTTGGGGGCGGCGCGGACAGTGACAGGTTCGTGCTATGTGTTGGAAACGGGCGCAACGCGTTTTGCCGTGGATTGCGGTATGCATCAAGGAAACCGGGCCATGGAGCTGCGCAATTGGGACGAGGCCGGGAGGTACCGCCCAAGAGAACTCGATTTCATCCTCCTCACCCATGCCCATGTGGACCACTGCGGGCTTTTGCCGCGCTTGGTGAAGCAGGGCTTTGCCGGCCCTGTGTACACCACCGCGCCCAGCCGGGACTTGGTGGAAATCCTTTTGGAAGACAGCGCGTATATCCAGGAGATGGAAGCCCGTTGGCGCAGCTCCAAAAAACAGCGCGCCGGAGGGCTGCCTGAGGAGCCGCTCTACACCGTCGAGGATGCCGTGGCTGCGGTGCAAAAGCTCCAGGTGGTGGAGTATGACCGCGAATTTTCTCCCAAGCCCGGCGTGCGGGTGATGTTTCGCAATGCCGGGCATATCCTGGGCTCCGCCTTTGTGGAAATTTGGGTGCAGGATGAGGGGCGCGAGAGCAAATGCGTATTTTCCGGAGACTTGGGCCGACCCCATCAGCTGTTGGTCCCGGATCCTTGGACCATCGATCAAGCGGATTTCCTTTTTTTGGAATCCACTTACGGCAATCGTGATCACAAAAACGAGGATTCCAGCCGCCAGGAATTGGCGGAGGCCATCGCGTACAGCTATCGCCACGGCCAAAAGGTCTTGATCCCGAGTTTTGCCGTGGAACGCACCCAAGAAATTCTTTTCTCGCTGCACCTGCTTGCCAAGGAAGGGAAACTGCCAGCGGACATGCCGGTATTTTTGGATAGTCCCCTCGCTATCAAGGCCACGGAGATCTTCCGGAAACATGCGCGCTTTTACGATGACGACGCCCGCGCCGTACTCGATGCCGGGGAAGATCCCCTCTCGGTCCCGGGGCTGCAACTCGCCCAAACCGTGGAAGAGTCACGGGAGATCAATACCCGTCAGGGGCCTGCCATCGTTATTGCGGGCAGTGGTATGGCCAATGCCGGGCGTATCAAGCACCATCTGCGCCACAATATCTGGCGGGAAGGCGCGTCGGTGGTTTTCGTGGGATTTCAAGCCCAAGGGACTCCAGGGCGGCGCATTGTGGACGGGGCCCCGTCCATCCGCATCTTGGGCGAACAATTGGCGGTCCGGGCCAAGGTGTTCACCATCGGCGGGTTTTCTGCGCATGCGGGCCAGAGCCAACTCTTGGAGTGGCTCGGACATTTCCGCTCGCCATCCATGCAGGTGTATTTAATTCATGGTGAGTATGCGGCGCAGCAGGAGTTCGCCCGCCTCATTAAGGAGCGCTTGGGATACACGGTGCATATCCCCGACTACCTGGATGAGTGCACTTTGGAGCCGGGCGGCGTTTTCCAACTGACTTCCCATCACGATCTTGCCCCGCGCATCGATTGGGATTTCTTGCTGGAAGAGACGCACTGCAAACTTGCTCAGGTGCAGGATCGGGTGCGTCACCTGGATCGTCTCGGGTATACCAGTCAGGTGGAAATCCGCGGCACTATTGTGGATATCAACTCCAAGCTCCTGGAAATTCTCTCCGAACTACGTATGGTGGAAGCCCAGCCGCAGGCTTCGCAAGCGGATGTATAGATGCGGATCATTGCCGGTACGTTTGGAGGACGGGTGCTGGGTACTGCTCGCGGTCCGGGGTATCGGCCTGCCACTGGGCGGGTACGGGAGGCGCTTTTTTCGGCCCTTGGATCGCTCGGTGTGCGGTGGCAGGGGATCCAGGTGGCCGATATCTTTGCCGGTAGCGGTGCCCTTGGGCTTGAGGCCCTAAGCCGCGGGGCATCCCGGGCGGTCTTCGTGGAACGCGCGGCGGCTGCGGCGCGGGTGCTGCAGGACAATATCCGCTCCTTGGGACTGACGCCGGAGCAGGCCTCGGTGGTGCGCATGGACGCCCTGCGCTGGGTGCAGCAACCCTCCGGGCCCTATCATGTGGTTTTTGTGGACCCGCCGTATGGACGCGGACTTTTGGCGCCGGTACTTGCGGCGCTTCCTGCGCTGCTTGCTCCGGACGCCATAGTGGTGGCGGAAACCGAGGCCGCGTTGGAAATTGCATCCACCCCGTGGAATTTGGTTCGAGATACGCTCTACGGACAAACGAGGATACGTGTATGGCAGAACGAATAGCTATTTATCCCGGAACGTTCGATCCTTTGACCAATGGTCATGTGAGTATCGTACGCCGGAGTTTGGATATTTTCGATAAGGTCATTGTTGCGGTTGCAATGCATTCGGGAAAAAATCCGCTTTTTTCTTTAGAAGAGCGTGTAGATATGGTGCGGGAAGTATTTCAAAAAAATACCAGAGTCATTGCGGAAGAATTTTCCGGATTACTGGTAGAATATGCGCATTCACGTGGAGTCAACACAATCATTCGTGGTCTGCGCGCCGTTTCCGATTTTGAGTATGAATTTCAGATGGCGCTTATGAATCGAAAACTTGCTCCAAATATCCATACCGTCTTTATGATGACGGACTACAAGTGGTTGTATATCAGCTCCACCATCATCAAGGATGTGGCCAGGCTTGGGGGCAGCATTGATGGATTGGTGCCTGAAGTGGTGGCCGGACGCATCCGGGAGCGGCTCTTCGCGGCATGAAGCGTCTTCCAGTGCTTTGTGTCGTGGGGGCAACGGGTACCGGAAAGACCGCTGCGGCCTTGGCCTTGGCCGATGCCCTGCATGGGGCGGTGATCAATGTGGATTCGCGCCAGGTTTACGCCCACATCCCCATCGTCACCGCTCAGCCCTCGCCCGAGGAGCAGGCCCAGTGCCCGCATCTGCTCTACGGATATCTCCCGTTGGACAAGCCGGTCCAGGCCGGAAGTTTTGCCCGCCAGCTGGCAGACGCCGTGGATGCGGCGAGAGCCATGGGACGGACCCCGATTCTCGTGGGCGGTACTGGCCTGTACCTACGCGCCTTTTTGCAGGGGATCGCCCCGGTGCCGCCCATTGCCGATGCAGTGCGTGCGGCGGTGCTTTCCCGCTGCCAGACCCATGGCCCGGAGATGCTGCATCGACGCCTGGCGGAAGTGGACCCTGTGAGCGCCGCCCGCATTCATCCGCGTGACAGCCAGCGTATTTGTCGCGCCCTGGAAGTCTTCGAGGGCACCGGCGAGCCCCTTTCGCGCTGGCATGCGCGCACCGTGCCGGTGGCTGCGGTGCGGGGAATCATTCTCGGTCTTTCCGCGACGTTGCCGGAGCTGACTCCGCGGCTCGCCCAGCGTATTCAGGCCATGCTTGCTGCGGGCGCGCTCGAAGAAATGCACGAGGCCTGGCGTATTTGTCCCAACCGCAGCGCGCCGGGGTTTTCTGGTATCGGTTGCCCGGAACTTTTGGCGGTGATCCATAGAGAGATGGATTTGGCCACAGCCCAAACCACTTGGCTGGCCAATACACGCGCCTACGCCAAGCGGCAGATGACGTGGTTTCGCAAAGAGAAGGTGCATTGGGTTGCGCCCACCGACCATGCCCGCATGGTGGAGTGGGCGCGCCGAGCGCTGGAAGAAGAGGCGTAAACTGCCGCGCCCCGCAGCGGGGCGGTGCGTTAGGCTTGCTTGGTTTCCGACGGGGTGTCGTTCTTTTTGGGGCTGACGTCGATTTCTTCGGGCTCGCTCGTGGCCTTTTTGAAATTTTTGATCGCCTTGCCCATGCCCGCTCCGATCTCCGGCAGCCGATTGGCGCCAAAGATAACAAGCACAATAACCAAGATAACGAGAAGCTCCGGGATGCCGATGCCGAACATGCCTACCTCCTTGGGATGGATGCCTTTCCCTAGTGCGCCCTGCAGGCGTGGTCAATACGAGGATGCCCGCGGGCATGTCGGAGTTGCTCTGGAAGTCGGAGCCTCTTTGGCGAGCAGGACTCCGGACACATCATGGGGTGCAAGTTCGGACAGCGGAGGCGCCCGAACGCTTCCCAACTCTGTGACTTGGTTTTTTGCGTGAAGTTATGTATAATCGATTTTCGCGAGGAGGATGATGTCCGCTGCAGTGCTTCGCTTGTCCGGCCAGGGGTGTCAGTATTGGACACATGGCCATTGTTGGCGGCCCGAGGCGGAAAATCCGGGCTGGGACCAGGGTGTTATCTGTTTGGTGCTGGCGGCGTTGGAGCGCACCTATGATGGCGCCCTGGCGGCGCAGGAGTCTGGAGTATCTGGCGCCTTGGCGGCGTGGTCGCGGTGGGGAGAGAGCGTGCTGGCATCCCCGTGGGATTGTCTGGACTTCCAGTCCCAGACAGGGGAAGATGGCGTGGTCTGCCGCTTTTTGCGGCACTCGGTGTGTGTGTTGCGCTTGCCCTCATGTGCAGGTCGTTGCCCGCACTTTCATCCTCGTCGTTCGTAAGGAGCAGTATGCATCAACCGACATTCATGTATTTTCCGTGGCTCCATCCAGCCCTGGTACCATCAGGACTGCCTGTGCCGTGCGCAGTACTCGATCCTGGCATTGCCGTGCAGGGATATGATGTCCCCCGGTGGCGGCCGCAGTGGCCTTACACGGATGATCAGATTCGCCGTATTATCGCCGAGTTTTTGCGTCAGGCTTCGGAGGCCGCGCGGCCTGCGGATCTGGCGGCCCGTATGGCTGCGGGTGCGGAAGATTTCTATACCGATACCGCTTTGGATATCCGCTCCCAGCTCACGGGTGGTGCCCCCGTCCAGGATCCCGAGCAGGGGCGTTTGCGGCAGATTCAGGTGCTTTTGGCCTTGGAATTCACTCGAGAAGAGGCGGTGGTGGATCTCATTGCGGAGCAAACTCGCCTCGCCCAAGCACGCCATCAGTGGAAGGCGAGCTTGGGAGTGGAGGCCGACGATCTGATGTCCTTGGAGGTGCCGGAGGTGGACGTGGTGCGTCCGGCACAAGAATTGGACTGGCAGCAGTTGCTCTGGGCTATGGATGCGGTGGTGCCTGTCCAGATTCCTTTTATGGTGGCCGATGCGGCGGTAGCGACGCAATGGCGCGAGGCTGGTGTCCCCTGGACCATGGGAGAACACGGGCGCTTCGTGTGCCATTTGGATGATACGGTGGTGCGCGCTTTGGGAGTGGCATTCCGCGGCTCACCCTCTGGGCGCATGGTGATGATGACTCAACCAGAATGTGAGGCAGTATGAACACGGACAAGTTGGGTACGCGAATCCAGCGGTTTCGGGAAATGGCGGAGATGACGCGGGAGCAACTGGCCGAGCGCAGCGGCCTTGCCCTCGATTTTATCCAGCGTTTGGAAGAGGAATCCCTTTATCCCTCCTTGGGGCCGCTGCTCAAGATTGCCCGGGCCCTTGGCGTGCGCTTGGGAACCTTTCTCGATGACGAATTGGGGCAGGACCCGGTGGTCGTGCGTCAGGGCGAGCGCCGCGATGAGCTGCACATGCGGGGCAAAGACTGCTCCGTGGGTCTCACTTTCTATTCACTTGGAAAAGGCAAAAAAGACCGGCACATGGAACCGTTTTTCATCGAGCTCGCCCCGCAGCCTGCGCGCGGTGACACTGCGCTCTCCAGTCATGAGGGCGAAGAATTCATCGTTGTGGTGAGCGGCGAGGTGGAGATCGTTTATGGCCGGGATACCTATGTGCTGAGCGCGGGGGACTCTATTTATCTCAATTCCATTGTGCCCCATGAAGTGCGTTGTCATGGGAACACGCCGGCATCCATCTACGCAGTATTGTATTTCCCTGAATAGGAGATCACTATGGAAAGGCCTACTCTGCGAGAAATTACTCTGGGCCAGATGCTCGATGAGGCCATTGCGCAGTATCCCGACAACGAAGTGGTCGTGTATGTGGATCGCAATTTCCGGCTGACATACCGGGAGTTCGGCAAGCTGGTTGATGATGTCGCCAAAGGACTTATGGCCCTTGGCGTCCAAAAGGGTGAAAAAGTTGCTATTTGGGCGTCCAATGTGCCGTATTGGGTGGTGCTCCAATTCGCCACAGCAAAAATTGGCGCTATTTTGCTCACGGTGAACACTTTTTATAAGTCAGCGGAGTTGGAGTATCTTCTCAAGCAATCGGAAGCCGAGAACCTCGTGCTCATCGATTCGTTCCGCGACACGGATTATGTGCAGATTGTTTACGACCTGGTGCCTGAGCTCAAGACGCAGCAGCGCGGCTACTTGCAGAGCGAGCGTTTCCCCGATCTCAAGCGGGTCATTTTCATGGGGCCGGAAAAACACCGGGGCATGTACTCCATCCCGGAGGTGGTGAGTCTTGCCCGCATGGTGGGTGAGGATGAATACCTAGCGCGTCAGGCAAGCCTTTCTCCGCACGATGTGGTCAATATGCAGTATACATCGGGAACCACAGGATTTCCCAAAGGAGTGATGCTCACCCATTACAACATCGGCAACAATGGTTTTTGGATTGGCGAAAACCAGCGTTTCACGAACAAGGATCGCATTTGTTTGCCGGTACCGCTCTTCCATTGCTTTGGATGCGTCCTTGGGGTGCTTGCCGCAGTGAGCCATGGGGCAACCCTGGTGATCCTGGAGAGCTTCAATCCCCTCATGGTCCTTTCTTCGGTGGAAGAAGAAAGATGTACGGCACTCTATGGAGTGCCTACCATGTTCATTGCCGTACTCGAGCATCGTTCTTTTGACCGTTATGATCTTTCTTCGCTCCGAACAGGCATTATGGCCGGAGCTCCCTGTCCGGTGCCGGTGATGGAAAAGGTCATCGACAAGATGCATATGCGGGAAATCACCATTTGCTATGGCCTCACCGAGGCTTCGCCGGTTATGACGCAGACTCGGGTGGACGATAGTATCGAGCATCGGACCCAAACCGTGGGCCGGGCCATGCCGGAGATCGAGGTGACTATCCGTGATCCGGAGACCAACCAGCCGGTTCCTTTTGGGGTGCAGGGCGAGGTGTGCTGTCGCGGCTACAACGTCATGAAAGGGTATTACAATAACCCCGACGCCACGGCCGCGGCCATCGACGTGGAGGGATGGCTCCATTCCGGTGATTTGGGGACCATGGACGAGCAGGGATACGTGCGTATCACCGGCCGCCTCAAGGACATGATCATCCGTGGTGGTGAGAATATCTATCCGCGGGAGATCGAAGAGTTCTTGTACCGCATGGAAGGCATCAAGGATGTGCAGGTGGTTGGGGTCCCCAGCCGCAAATATGGCGAAGAGGTGGGCGCGTTCATCATCCTCAAAGAAGGGTTCGACTACGCGCCGGAAGACATCAAGGATTTTTGTCGCGGCAAGATCGCCCGCTACAAGATTCCCAAATACATCGCTTTTCTTGACGAATATCCCATGACGGCAAGCGGAAAGATCCAGAAATACAAATTGCGCGAACTGGCTGCGCAGATGTTCCCCGAGGCCATGAAATGACGGACCCTGTGGCGCCCCCGGCGCACGTGCTCGCCGAAGTGCGGCGCGTGCGGGGCGTGGTGTTTGATTGTGACGGCGTACTCTTCGACTCCCGGGACGTGAACCGGGCGTACTACAATTTCATTTTGGAGCGTTTGGGCCTGCCTCCCATGAGCCCGGAGGCCGAAGAGTACGCCTACATGCACACCGTGGACGCTGCCCTGGCCTACTTGGTGCCTGCGCACCTGCTCCCTCAGGCCAAGGCGCTGCAAGGCCATATGACCTATGGGGATTTTCTCGATCGCATGATTCCGGCCCCGGGTGTCCATGACGTGCTCGAAGCGCTCCACGGGTGGGGGATTCGTTTGGCGGTCAATACGAACCGCAAAAACTCCATGGAGATGGTGTTGGAACGGTTCGGGATGGCCCATCTGTTCGCCCCGGTCATGACCGCGGCCAAGGTCGTACGGCCCAAGCCGGACCCGGAAGGGCTGCTGCGGATTTTGGCCCATTGGGACATGGGCCCGGATCAGGTGGCCTATGTGGGGGATTCGGAGGTGGATGCCGCTACCGCCGCCGCAGCGGGTGTGCCCCTGTGGGCGTACCGGAACCCTGAACTTCCAGCCAAGCTCCATGTGGACAGTTTTGCCGATCTGCGGCATTGGTTTGCATACGTTTTGGGTGGTGCCTCCGGAGTGCCGCGCTGAACGAAATCTTTGCCAAGGAGTCGGCATGGCAGTGATTACGAGTTTGGTGAGTGCTGTATATTTTGTTTTGGATACGGTTCTCTCGCTCTATTTTTGGATCATTTTGGCAGCAGTGGTGCTTTCATGGGTAAATCCTGATCCATACAATCCGATCGTTCGTGGAATCCGCTCCTTGACCGAACCTGTCTTTTATCGCGTCCGGAAGTGGATGCCGTTCACGTTCATGAGCGGTATTGATTTCTCTCCGGTCGTTGTGATGTTGGCCATCAAGTTCGTGCAGGTTTTTCTTGCACAACTACTTGGAAGAATGATGTTTTTTTGATGGTATGACGCCGATATCGTCGGCTCGGGTAGAGACACTGGGGCCTAGAAATTCTGGGCAAGGATCGGAAAACACCAAAACTAAGGAGTACTGTATGGAGCAGCAGGAACTTGAACTCATCGCCGCACATGTTGCCACGGATCCTGAGCTCAAGGCGTTGTGGGAAGAGCATGTGATGTTCGAGAAAATCCTCGAGAAATATGCTGCGAAACCAGCGCTCACTCCTTCCGAGGAAATGGAGATGAAGGAGTATAAGAAGAAAAAGTTGGCAGGAAAGACCAAGATTCAAGAGTTGCTCAAGAAATATAAACGCAAGGAGTAGGGACCATGGTGCGGACCGGCGCCCAAATTCTTTTGGAATGCTTGCAACGGGAAGGCGTGGATCTCATCTTCGGCTTTCCGGGAGGAGCGATCATCGATATCTATGATGAACTCCCCAATCATCCCATTCGGCATATTCTCGTGCGGCATGAGCAGGGCGCTGTCCATGCCGCTGACGGCTATGCGCGGGCGTCGGGCAAGGTCGGTGTATGTTTGGTCACCTCGGGGCCTGGTGCCACCAATACGGTGACCGGCATCGCCACCGCGTACATGGATTCGGTGCCTCTTGTGATCTTTACCGGGCAGGTGCCCACGCAACTCATCGGCAACGACGCCTTTCAGGAAGCCGACATCGTGGGCATCACCCGGCCGTGTACCAAGCACAATTATTTGGTGAAGGATGTGCGGCATCTGGCCTTCACCATCAAGCAGGCCTTCTATCTGGCTCGCACGGGCCGACCAGGGCCGGTGTTGGTGGATCTGCCCAAGGATGTCATTCGCGCCACGGCGGAGTTCCACTACCCGGAGACCATGTCTATGCGCAGCTATAATCCGAGATACTCGCCCAACCGCAAGCAGTTGCGCCGGGCAGCGGAGCTTATTGCTGCGAGCTCGCGGCCTGTGATCTATGCGGGTGGCGGGGTGATTGCTGCTGACGCGGCTGGGGAGCTCACACAGCTTGCCCGGACGCACCACCTGCCGGTGACCACAACGCTCATGGGGCTTGGGGCCTTTCCGGGGACCGATCCTTTGTGGCTCGGCATGTTGGGGATGCACGGGACGTATACCGCCAACATGGCCATCAACAATGCCGATCTCCTCATCTCCATTGGGGCCCGCTTCGACGATCGGGTCACCGGCCGAGTGGATGCCTTTGCGCCGCGGGCCAAGATCATCCATTTTGACATCGATCCCACATCCATCAGTAAGAACGTGATGGTGGACGTGCCCATTGTGGCCGATTGCCGCCAAGGGCTAGTGGGGCTCATGGAGGAGCTGGCCCGCGTTTCCGGCGTCGATTGGCGGGGTAAGCACGCGACCTGGCTTGCGGAGCTTGCGACCATGCAGCGTGAACATCCCCTGACCTATGCCCCAGGTGGCGAGTACATCAAACCGCAATGGGTGGTGGAGAAAATCTACGAGATCACCCAAGGCGAGGCCATCATCGCCACCGAGGTGGGACAGAACCAGATGTGGGCTGCCCAATTTTATCGCTATAACCGGCCGCGTACCTTCTTGTCCTCCGGCGGCCTCGGCACCATGGGCTATGGCTTCCCCGCTGCCATTGGCGCCCAATTGGCCTTCCCCGACCGCTTGGTCATCGACATCGCCGGCGACGGCTCTATTCAGATGAATATCCAGGAGTTGGCCACAGCAGTCAGTTATCAGATCCCGGTGAAGGTGGTCATCTTGAACAATGGCTACCTCGGCATGGTGCGGCAGTGGCAAGAGTTGTTCTATAACAAGAATTATTGCGCCACCTGCTTGCATATCAATCCGGATTTCGTGGCGTTGGCCAAGGCGTACGGCGCTGAGGGGTTCCGGGTGGAACGCGCTGAGGACGTGGAGCCGGTGCTCCGCAAGGCCTTTGACTATCCTGGGCCGGTATTCGTGGATGTGCGGGTCGAACCCGAGGAGAATGTGGCTCCCATGGTGCCTGCAGGCGCGGCGTTGTCGGAAATGCTCTTGGTGTAGGAGGCGGTCATGCGGCATGTGCTCTCGATTTTGGTGGAAAACGAACCCGGCGTGCTCTCTCGTGTGGCCGGACTCTTTAGCGGCCGAGGATTCAATATCGAGTCCCTCAATGTAGGGCCCACGCTGGACCCGACAGTGTCGCATATGACTATTGTCACCATCGGAGATGACCAAATTATTGAGCAAATCATCAAACAGCTCCATAAGATCATCTCTGTGATCAAGGTGGTAGACCTGTCGGAAGAGCAGGCGGTGGAGCGAGAAATTGTCTTGGTCAAAGTCGGTGCTGAAGACTCCAAGCGTGCTGAAGTACTTCGCATTGTCGATATTTTTCGATGCAAAGTCGTTGATGTGAGTGTGGATGAGCTGACCGTGGAAATTACGGGTGATAAGAATAAAATAAAGGCGATCATCACACTTCTTCAGCGATTTGGTATTAAGGAATTTGTGCGCAGCGGACCAATTGCCATGCGTCGTAGCATGCAGCTTGCTGATTAACATCAATAAGGAGTTTTTATGAAGATTTATTATGAGAAAGATGCGGACTTACATATATTGGAGGCCAAAACCGTGGCCATCATTGGCTACGGGAGCCAGGGGCATGCTCATGCCCAGAACTTGCGGGACTCTGGGGTGCGGGTGATCATCGGCCAGCGGCCGGGTGGACCCAATTGGCGCCTTGCTCAGGAGCACGGTTTTGCGCCGGTGAGCGCTGCCGAGGCCGCGGCGCAGGCGGACCTCATCATGATCTTGGTGCAGGACCAGTATCAGCCTCAAGTGTACCAGCAGGAAATCCTGCCGGGGCTTACTGCGGGGAAGACTCTGCTTTTTGGTCATGGATTCAATATTCACTACCACCAGATTGTACCGCCTGCGGACGTGGATGTGGCCATGATCGCTCCTAAAGGACCAGGGCATCTGGTGCGTCGGGAGTTCGAAAAGGGCGGTGGAGTTCCGTGTTTGGTGGCGGTACATCAGGATGCTACCGGCCAGGCCTTGGCGAAGGCCTTGGCGTACGCAGCGGGGATCGGTGGTGCTCGCTCCGGGGTTATCGAAACCACCTTCGCCGAGGAGACGGAGACCGATCTCTTTGGCGAGCAGGCCGTGCTTTGCGGTGGGGTGAGCGAGCTCATCCGCGCAGGCTTCGAGACCTTGGTGGAAGCCGGGTATCAGCCAGAGATTGCCTTTTTCGAGTGTATGCATGAACTCAAACTCATCGTGGATCTGCTCTACGAGGGTGGATTCAAGAAGATGCATCATTCCATCAGTGATACCGCGGAGTTCGGCGACTATTGCACCGGCCCCCGAGTCATCAACGCGGAATCTCGTCAGGCCATGCGCCAGGTATTGCGCGAAATCCAAGATGGGACCTTCGCCCGCAACTGGATCTTGGAGAACAAGGCAGGGTTGCCTTCCTTTTTGGCCAAGCGGCGCCAAGCGCACGAGCATGCCATCGAGCAGGTGGGGGATCGCCTGCGCTCCATGATGAGCTGGCTTGGAAAGTAGGAATGGGCAAAATCCCGCCGTGGGTGTCCCGTGGCGGGATTTTGTTTGCATGGGCGCGATGTTTGCGTTAGGAGCGGTGTAAACGTAGGCACTGCCATGGAAGTTCCCAACACTGAGACGCAGCTCCTCACCAAGGCGTGGAATCTGTTCTCGCAAGAGAATTTTGTCGGCGCCCATGACCTTTGCCTTGCTGGATATGAGCGGGGCTTCCGCAGCTATGATTTGGTGCGGCTGCTCCTCGATAGCCTCAATAAAATGGGGCGTATCAGTGAGCAGGCGGACCTGACTTTGAAAATCTTGGCGGAGAATGCATACCCACCAGCTATCGCCGCCAAACTCTATTTCCGTGCAGGGCTCATCCTTCAGCATCAACACAAGTATGACGAGGCCCGAGAGCTTTTCGAGAAAGTTTTAGCCCTGGATCCGTCTTTCCCGGGTATTGAGCAGCGCATCAAGGCTTTGGCTCCTAAGCCTGCGGTGGCTAGTAGTCGGTACTCGTACCTCGTGGAGCACGGCATCGTTTCTCAAGAGGCCTTGGCTCGGGCCCTCGAATCCAAGGACCCCGACGCGATACTCTTGGGCGAGCTCGGCGTACCGAAGGATGAGCTGGGAGAAAGCCTCGCTCGGTTCTACAAGACGGAGTTCGTTTCCTTCTCGGGAAGTAAGGAACCTCCTTTTGAACTCTTTGAAAAACGACGGCTGGATCCGGAGTTTCTCAAGCGTTTCGGGTGGGTCCCCTTCGAGCAGCAGGGGAACCAAATTGTCGTGCTCATGCTCAATCCCTATGACTTGGGGCGGCTTGACGAGATCCGTTTCATTTATGGGACATCGAGCATCGTGCCTAAAGTCACCCTTGCCCAGGATCTCGAACAGTACATTGACCATTTTTATCGCCAGATCACCGGCGGCGAGGATTTGGCCTCCGCCTTTGATGAGGATGTCTCGGCGGGGGAGGTGGCCCCGGAGGATACTCTTGAGGCAGGACTCTCGGAGCAGGACAGCGAAGTGGTGCGCATGGTCAACGCTCTCTTGGTGGAGGCTTGGCGCAAGAACGTCTCGGATATCCATATCGAGCCCAATCCTTTTAGTCGCTATTGCCTCATTCGTTTCCGCGTGGACGGCACCTGTCACGAGTTTCGCAAGATTCGTCTCGCCTTGGCCCGGCCTATCGTCTCCCGCCTCAAGATCATGGCGCACCTTGATATCGCGGAGCGTCGCCTGCCCCAGGACGGCAAGATCAAGATCAAGCTCCCGGACCGCAATCAGGTGGTGGAGTACCGCATGGCGACCATCCCCACCATCGAGAATCAGGAAGACGTGGTGCTGCGCGTCTTGGCCTCGGGAAAACCGCTGCCTTTGGAGAAGCTCGGGCTGCTGCCTCGCAACCAGACCGCCTTTGAGGCCATGATCCGCAAACCCTATGGCCTGATCTTGGTGGTCGGGCCCACGGGCTCTGGAAAGACCACGACTCTGCACTCGGCGGTGAGCTACATCAACACGCCGGAACGCAAAATCTGGACCGCGGAAGATCCGGTGGAAATCACCCAGGAGGGGCTGCGTCAGGTACAGGTGCAGCCCAAGATCGGGCTGACTTTTGCCGCGGTATTGCGTTCCTTTTTGCGCGCTGATCCGGATGTCATCATGATCGGTGAGATGCGGGACAAGGAAACGGCGCATATCGGCGTGGAGGCCTCGCTCACGGGCCATCTCGTCTTCTCCACGCTGCATACCAACTCAGCGCCGGAGACGGTGACCCGTCTTCTGGACATGGATTTGGACCCCTTCAATTTTGCCGACTCGCTTTTGTGTGTATTGGCGCAGCGCCTGGTGAAGACGTTGTGTCCGAACTGCAAGGAGGCATATCAAGCTTCGGACCGCGAGATTGAGGAACTGCGCATGGAGTTTGGTCCCGGCTTCGATGTCCACGCGGCGGAGTTTCTTGCGTCGGAGCGCACACTCTACCGCAAGGTGGGCTGCGCCCAATGCATGGGCAGTGGCTACAAAGGCCGGGTCGGCATCCACGAGCTCATGTTGAGCTCCGAGGGCATCAAGACCTCCATCAAATATCGGAAGCCTACGGAGGAGATCCGCTCCCAGGCGGTGGCAGACGGCATGCTCTCCCTCAAGCAAGACGGCATTCTCAAGGTGCTTCAAGGTCGCACGGACATTGAACAAGTGCGAGCTGTGGCAGGATGATCCTCTCGGCGAGTCAGTTGCGGGCCATCAAGGAGCGCAATGACGAAGAACTGCGCAAAGGCCGTTATGCCAAGCACGGCTATCCGGCGCATACCATTCAGGATTTGCTCCACACCATCGAGGCCCTGAAAAAAGAAAAAAAGAAATGGCAACATCTGGCCCAGGAGCGCGGCGAGGCCTTGCGGCGCATCCGGGAGCTGACGCGGTGCGTGGAGAAAGGCGTGGCGGATGCGGCGGCTTCTCCCGCAGATACCCTCTGTGCGGGGCTCGTGGACTGAGTTTTTCGTCGGTGCTCAAAACCCGAACCGCCAGGAGAGTCCTGGCGGTTCGCTGGGTACCCAAAGGGCGTGGGCGCGTTAGGCGCTGAAGGCCTTCTCGAAGTTGGGGACCACCTGTTTTTTGCGGGACATGACCCCAGGCAGCCAGGCGCGGCCGTTTTGCGGCTTCACGCCAAAGGCCTTTTCCACCACGGACTCGTCGTCGGAGACGATGAGCATCTCCGAGCCTTCCTTCATGATGTCCGTCAGGAGCAAGAACACAGAGTGGTTGCCTTTTTCCTCTTTGAGCTTCTTGATGTCCGCTTCCAGGTCGGCCTTGACGCCGTCCAGGATGGAGAGGTCCACCACTTCCAACTGGCCGATACCGACCATCTTGCCGCTCATGTTGAAGTCTTTGTAGTCGCGCATGACCAGGTCGCGGGCCGGGGTGCCTTCCACTGCGGACTTGACCTTGAACATGGCCATGCCCAGGGCGCTAAGGTCGCTCTCACCAGCGATCTTGGCCAGTTCTTCTGCGGCCTTTTTGTCCTTGTCGGTGCAGGTGGCGGACTTGAAGATGACGGTGTCGCTCAGGATGGCGCAGAGCATGATGCCGGCGATGGATTTGGGGATCTCCACACCGTAGAAGTCGTACATGGACTTGATCACCGTGGCAGTGCAGCCCACGGGCCAGATCCAGCACTCCAAGGGATTGGGGGTGGTGACGTCACCCAGCTTGTGATGGTCCACGATGCCTAGGATTTCGGCCTGCTTGATGTCATCCGGCAACTGCGCCAGATCCGAAGTATCCACCAGGAAGACCTTCTCGCCGGCGTAGGTGGTCTTGACCGCCGGGGCCGGAACGCCGAACTTTTGCAGGATGAATTTGGTCTCGGGATTCAGTTCGCCCAGGGCAGCCGGGGTGCAGGGAACGCCCAGCTTGGTCTTGAGATCGGCCAGGGCGATGGCGCTGCAGACGGTATCGGAATCAGGGCTCTTGTGACCGAATACGAACACGGACATGGGGTTTCCTCCTCCAAGGTTGAAGTATGAACCAAAACTTTGTTCCAAATATCACAACCTCTCGCGGATGCCAAGCCCCGACAGGGGAGTTTTTTGAAAATCCTTACTTGGGCTCTCCAAGGGCGGGCAGCATACGATGGCACAAGCGGCCAAGCAGGGCGCTCTCGTGGCTGATGACTAGAAGTCCAAGATTTCTTTCCCGAGTGATTTCCAAGAGTTTTTCCCAAATGTGGGCTTGGGTGAGCGGGTCGAGCATGGAGGTCATCTCGTCACAGATCAGATAGCGGACCTGTGGATACAAGGCCCGCGCCAGGCATACCCGTTGGAGTTCTCCGCCCGAGAGTTCGTGGGGGTAGCGACTGAGCCAATGTCTGGAAATAGCGAGACGCTCAAGGAGTTGGGATGGAGGGGAGAACGCTTCATGAAGGATGGCTTTGATGGTCCAACGGGGGTTCACCGCCAGTTCGGGGTGCTGGAAGAGGAGCTGGACTGGAGTGGGGCCGCGCTGAGGCAGTGGAGCGCTGTCCACTGAGATGGTCCCTTCCGTAGGGCAGAGGAATCCAGAGAGCACCATACCCAAGGTCGATTTGCCTTGGCCGCTGGGTCCGGCAAGACCAACGATTTCTCCTGGATGGATCTTCAGGTCGTATCCACGAAAGAGCCATGGACCGTTGGGGTAGTGGAAACCGAGGTTGATGCCTTTAAGCATGGCGCCAGCACCGGACCCATCCAGCCCCCATGGGCCGCATGGGAGGGATTTCGTGATGACAGGAGTCGAAGGCATGGGGGCAGGAATCCGTCAAAAAGCACCCTGTTGGGTCGGTAGAAAGGGTGCTTGCGGCCCGAAAATCTCGGGAAGGCAGGGCGGCGAGGAGTGCTTGCGAGTAGGGATGGTGCGGGGCGCCGGTTGCAAACACGGCGGCAGGGCCGTCTTCGAGGGTCATGCCTGCGCAAAAGACCACGATGCGGTCTGCCACTGGGAGGACGGCCTCGATGTCGTGGGTGATGACCATGACGGCTCTGTTCTGGTCCGCCAGTTGGCGCAGGATGGCGAGGCTTTCTTGCGCGGTTTCCGGGTCAAGGCCGTTGGTCGGCTCGTCGGCCAAAATGAGCTCCGCGCCGCCCATGGTGGCAAGTGCGGTGAGTACTCGCCGGGCCATTCCGCCCGAAAGCTGAAAGGGAAACCGCTTGGCTACCGTGGGAGCCAACGAGAATCGCTCAAGGGCATCGAAGACGGCATGCCGAGGAGAGGGGTGTCCGTCTCGGCGTGCTGCTCGGGCCAATTGGTCGCCTACCCGTCGCAGCGGATTGAGGGCGCTTACCGATTGGGGAATGAGGGTCATGTGGCGGCCGCGGAGGCGGCGAATTTCATCAGGTGTAAGGTTGCGACCATGAAAGAGGATGGTCCCTGAGAGGGTAGCATTGCTGGGCAAGAGCCCGAGTATGGCATGGGCGAGGAGGCTTTTGCCAGCCCCGGATTGGCCGATGACGGCCACGAGTTCGCCTGCTTCGATCCGAAGATCTAGCGAGCGGACGGCGCAGATGGATTTCTCGGGATCCCGGGGCGAGCGGAATCGAACCGCCAGGTGGTGTACCTGGAGCATGCGGGCGTTATCCTTGGGAAATGCGTGGGTTGAGGATTTCTCGAAGGCTATTGCCCAAGAGGTCGAACATCATCACGGTCGCCATCAGTATCGCTCCTGGGGCGACGGCGAGCCACCAGAGGCCCAAGGAGAGATAGCGCATGGATTCCGCCAGGAGTGCGCCGATGGCAGGGGTGTGCGGGGACATGCCAAAACCGAGAAAGGTGAGTGCTGCTGCATGGAGGATGGCATGGGGGAAGAGGAGCACGAGGCCTACGAGAAATTGCGGGAGCACATGGGGAAGGATGTGGCGGGTAGCAATGAAAAAGGTGCTTTTGCCGAATTTGGAAGAGAGGCGGACAAAGTGGGCCGTGCGTACTTGGAGCACTTCGGCACGGATGACGCGAGTCAATGCGGGCCAATGGGTGGCGGCCACCGCAATGATGACCCCTTTGGCTCCGCCTCCGCAGGCAAAGGCAATCAAGATGAGCAGTACCATGTGCGGCGTGGCGATGGTCACATCGACCAGCCAGGTGATCACGGTGTCTCCCGTGCGCCCCAGAGTCGCGGCCGAGACCCCCAGTACCAAGGCGAGCAGGGCAGAAGCGAGGGCTGCGGAAAGCCCAATTCCGAGGCTTGTGCGCAGCCCTTGAAGCGTCCGGGCCAGCACGTCCCTGCCGAGCCAATCGGTCCCAAAAGGATACGCAATGCTTGGAGCGCTGTTGCGTATTTCTAACCGAGTGATTTCTCCCCGCTCCCCCATGGCCCAAGCCAACAGAAGCACTGCCGCAAAAAAGAGCAGGCTTGCCCCAATGGCAAGTCCGAGACGGGTGTGGGGATTTGCGAAAATTTTCATAACCAACCTCGGCGCTGGCGCATGCGGGGGTCTATGAGGAGATAGATTAGGTCTGCCAGGGTATTGCCGATAAACACGAAGATCGTTGTGTATAGGGCGATGCCGAGAAGGAGCGGGATATCGCCCCGATAGCCGGCTTCTACGGTAGCTTTACCAAGCCCAGGGTAGGCAAATACCTGTTCGGCCAAAATGGCGCCTCCAAAGAGTTCCCCCATGGAGGCAAATTGGAGGGTAATGGCAGGAAGTGCAAGGTTACGGAGGGCATGATGGATGGCAATTCCCCATTCGCGCTCTCCCAAGGCGCGGGCAAAGAGGGCGTAGTCACTGTGCATGGCTTCCACGGTTTTTTCTCGGGTATGGAGGGCGATGGGGGCAATGCCCACGAGAGTCAGGGTAGCGGCTGGGAGCATGAGATGATGGAGGCGTTGAAGCAACGTCGCTTCTTCCGGTGTGCTTCCTACGGGCCAGGCGCAGCAAATGGGCGCCCAACCGAGATATATGGAAAAAAACGTGAGCATGAGCATCCCTATCCAGAAGGTCGGGGCAGATGCGACGATATAGGCGTAGAGTCGGATGCTGTAATCCAATAGAGAATCTCGGTGCACTCCAGCCACGATGCCCAGGCTAAAACCAAGCACCCCCGAGCAGGTCCAGGCAATGGCTATGAGCCACGACGACGTGGCGAAGCGTTTGCCAATGACTGCGCGCACCGGTTCGTTATAGATAGTCGAAATCCCGAGATCCCCTTGGGCGACGTTGTGGACCCAACGGGTCAGGCGCTCCAGCGGTGGCTGATGAAGCCCCCAGCGTTGGGCGATCACCTCGCGCTGGTGTGGGGATATCCGCATGATGGCTGGCCCGAGGTAGGCGTCAATAGGATCTACCGGAGAAAAACACATCAGAGTATACGAAAGTATCGCCACTGCACCGATCAAAAGTAATAGGCGAATGATCTTTCGTACTACGAAGTATAGTAGAGAAATGGTGAAATCCATGGCAGCGTTTGAATTTTTCTCGCTGCCATGGATATTCTCTACTTGCATGTCCATTTCCATTCATGAATATTCGCTGTGATCGGCCATCCATGGCCATGGGGCTCCATTTGAGATTTTCCAATATCCAGACATTCATTGATAAAATAGGTATGGTCCAAATTGACCATCCATGCCCAGGCAGCATCTCCTTGTGTGGAAAATCCAGTGGTTCCATCCCACTGCGCTTTCTGCCAAAATGGGATGGATTCTTCAAAAGAAGCTGATCCTTTTGCCTGATCGAGATAACTATCTACAGTAGGATTGGAATAAAATCCTGCATTCCAGTACATTGGCTCTGGTCCTGGAGTATGGTAGAGCTTGTACATTTCTAGTGGGCTGTGATCTCCAAATCCGTACACTACCACATTGGTATGGGTGAGCTGGGTCTTGATGCGATCCCAATTATCTCCATGGGGAATGGCCTGAATCCCAATAGGTTTGAGCATATCCGCCACTGCAAGGGCAAGACCCTGGCGTAGAGAATCTTTGGCATTGTAGACAATGGTGAATTGCGCTTTGCGGCCATTTTTTTCGCGAATGCCATCGCCGTCATGATCCACCCAACCTGCTGTCTCCAGGATGGCCTTGGCTTTCTCCTGGTCATTGTCCTGGAAGCGGATGGCGGGGTTGTCCCAGGGCAGGTCGTCGGCGACGCCAAAGGCGGGGCGGCCAAAGCCGTTGAGCACGCCGTCCACCAATGCCTTGCGGTTGATGGCGTAGTTGACGGCCTTGCGGATGGCCACGTCCGCAGTGACGGTATTGCCCACCGGCACCCCGTTGGGGGTGGTTTTGCCTTCGTCGGGTACCGTGGGAAACATGAGGCCACGGTTGTCTACGCTTTTGACCACGTGCAGACGCATGCCGGGCAGCTGTTGCCGCGCCAAGCTCGAAGGCAGACTCAGCACATCCACTTGGCCAGCTCGGGCAGCGGCAAGGGCGGCGTCTTCATCGGCAAAGAGGAACACCAAGCGGCCAATGGCGGGCTTGGGGCCGTAGTAGTACGGGTTGGCCTCCACGATCATCTGCTGCCCTTCATCCCAGCGCACCAATTTGTATGGCCCAGAGCCAATCGGGTTTCTCCCATATTCTGGGCCGTAATGTTTTTCCGGGACGATGCCCAGGCCAATGAGATGTTGGATAAAGGTAATGTCTGGGCGTTTGAGTTTGAGGACGACAGTGGTGTCATTGACGGCCGTGGCAGACTCCAACGGACTGACGTCGATTTTTCCCCCTGCCTCCAGGGCCTTGGAGAAGGTGAAGGCGACGTCCTTGGCCGTGAGGGGACTGCCGTCGGAAAAACGTGCGTTAGGACGGATGGTGATGGTCCAGGTCACACGGTCAGGGGCAAGATTCCAGGACTGCGCCAAGTCTGGAACGATGTTGAGATCGGCATCGCGCCGAAGCAGAGTGCTTTGAAAGAGGGGATTACCATAACTTCCCCACCCCAACAGGGGATCATACCCTTCGGCATTTTCCCCACCTACAGCGAGCACAAGAGAGTCCTTGGCCGCCTGGGCTCCTGGAGGCAGCGCGAGGGACATGGAGAGAAACAAACCCAAACAAGATGTTACCAAAAAGCGTAATTTTCGCAACATACCGCCCTCCTTTTGCATACCTAATAAAATTTAGTATGAAGAAAGGATAATGTTTTGTCAATAAACACGCGCAAAAGAGCATGTTTTTCAAAAATATAGTAAATTAAGATAATTGTATTGCGGCGGCAGCCATCACGAGACCCGCGGCTGCGGTGGCCAGGGCGCGGTGGGTGCGTAGAGAGAGGACGCCGCCCATGAAGGCTGGAGCCAGAAGCACCGGCCAGGATACCGGCGTGGGGGGAAGCGAGAAAAGTCCGAGAATTCGCAGCCCGATGCCCATGACGAGGGCGCAGGCGAGAAAAAGTGCCCAGCCGAGGACCCATTGCTCGGCTACGGCGCGGAAGACGATGGAATCGGGGTTGAAGAAGATCATCCGGGAGCGGCGGTTGGTATCGGCAAGACGCATCATGGCGCTGTCTTGGCGTTTGCGGGAGAAGAGTTCGATTCCTGCCGCTCCGTGGGCGCACATGGCGGATCCAAGAAGGACGGCCAAGGCGAGGAACATGGATGGATGCGGAATATGGCGCAGGGTGGCTGCGGCGAGGGTGAAGGCCAGAAGGCCGTTGGGGGGGACGTACGCGCCGGCAGGGAAGAGATCGAGCCAGAGGAGCTCGAAGAAGATCCCAATGGGGATGACCGAGGCATCGGCCGTGGCTGCGCCCCAGAGCAGGGCTGCGGCTATTGGTCGGTGCAGGAGCGAAGTGTCAATACAAAAGCGCGAGAGATTGAGAAGGGCAAAAAAAAAGCGCTGATCATGAGGGTCGGCCAATGGGGATCGAAACTCATAAAAGCACCGTGACGGATTTTCCCGGCACGCACCGGAAATCGAGTTCTACGCCGTGGTTGTGCAAGAAGATCAGGCATGAGCGATCCTCTTCCGACACGCACACATGGGCGCAGAGTTGCTGTTTCCCGGGGCCGTCGTGAAGGTTGCCGATGTTGACGCTGTGGATGCGGCAGCCGCTGGTGTAGGCGAGTCGGGCGTCCGCACAAGAGGCGAAGAGCACCATGATGTGGGGATCCGCGGCCTGATTTCGCAGCCCGTCGAGGACAGAGGCCAGTTCCGCAACCCGGCAGCAGAGAAAGGTCACGTCATGGGGGATGGCGAGCCGCATGATTTCTTGGCGTAAAGGATCTGCCGTCACATCATCGTTGGCCACCACGAGGATGCTCGCCCCCACATAAGGCATCCATGCTTCGATGACCTGGCCGTGTACCAGGCGGTTATCGATACGAAACCAGAGCATTATTCTGAAACCTTGCGCCGGAGGACCTCGCCGGCCACCAGGATCCCCTGTTTGCCGGCGGACTTTGCTTCCAAGGCCACTTGGTGCAATGCCCCCGAACGGCTGGTGAGCGCCTTGAGGAGCAGGGGCAGATTGACTCCCGAGACGACTTCCACTTTCCCCTGGAGCAGCAGTGACAGGCTGAGGTTCGATGGTGTGCCGCCGAACATGTCCGTGAGAATGAGTACTCCACTGCCGTGGTCGAGGTGGCGGACAGCATTTTTGATGTCTTCAAGGATTGCATCCATGGGGCGGGAGTCATCTACTGCCACCACGGCACATCCTCCTTGAGGACCGAGGATGGTTTGGGCGGCATCGAGAAGATGTTCGCCAAAGGCGCCATGGGTGACCAGCAGCACACCGATCATGATTCCTCCTTGGGGAAAAGCCCCGCATGGACAGTGGTGCGACTACCTCTTCTCCTGCGCTATGGCAATGTCCAATGCCGGTGCTCCACAGTGACGGTGCGGCCTTGGGCGCGGAAATGGGCGGCCACGCGCTCCGCCACTGCCACCGAGCGATGCCGTCCTCCAGTGCACCCCAGTGCCAGGGTGAAGCGAAAGCGTCCTTCGGCCTCGAGGAGTGGAATGATGGTGTCGAGAAAATCCATGAACTTGGGAAGAAATGCTTGCCCGGCAGGGGTGTCGAGTACGTAGCTGGCCACCTCGGGGTCCTGCCCGGTGCCTGGCCGCAGGGACGGCTCGAAGTAGGGATTGGGCAGAAAGCGTACGTCCACAATGGTATCCGCCTCCGCGGGTACGGCGTGTTTGAAGCCAAAGGTGATGAGGTGCAGCCGCATGCCTTGGGGCGCGGCGCTCAGCGTTTCCCAGCGGCTTTGGATGGCACGGCGCAGGTCATGGATAGAATACTGGGTGGTGTCGATGACCAGGTGCGCGCCCTCGCGGATGGTCGCAAGGAGTGCGCGTTCGGTTTCAATGGCCTGCTCAAGACCCGCAGTGGCGCTGCCGAGCGGATGGGGGCGCCGCGTGGTGGCATAGCGCCGCAACAATGCCGGCGTAGAGGCTTCGAGAAAAAGCACCGTGGGGGCAGGATGCAGCTGGCTGAGGATGTCCTGCCATTGTTGGGCGAGGGTAGGCTGCCGCAAATCCATGCCCACGGCTAGCCCGGCATAGGCGTCCGCGGAAGAGCGGAAAAAGAGATCCACGAGATCGGGGGCCATGGCTGCCGGCAGGTTGTCCACGCAAAAAAGTCCCATATCCTCGAGGATGTTGAGAGCTGTGCTCTTTCCAGATCCAGAAAGTCCGGAAACGATGACCAAGGGTTTGGTGGCTGCGGGAGAGGTCATAGATTTCAGGCAAGCGGGAAGGAGGTCATGAGTGCAAAAAGCTGGGAAGGCGGGGCGCTGAGGAAACTTTGACGGAAGCCCGCATCCCGCAAGAGGCGCGCCAAGGATGCCAGTACCTTGAGGTGCATTCCTGCTCCGCTCATGGGGGCGAGCACCAGGGCAATGATGTGTACCGGTTTGTGATCGACGCTGTCGAAATCCACGCCGTGGGTGCTCCGGCCGACGACAACGACCATGCGGTCGAGCCCCTCCACTTTACCGTGGGGAATGGCGATGCCGTCGCCGATGGCCGTGGACCCGAGCCGTTCCCGTTCCAAAAGAATTTGGACCACGGCATCCAGGGATATGCTTGGAAAATACGCTATGACCGGTTTCACGAGTTCGGCCAGGACCTCGGTCTTGGTCCTGGCCGAAAGTTCAGGAAGGATATGATCTGGGTGGAGAAATTCGGAAAATTGCATGATTAGATGCCTGGATCGATGAGCCCGAACCCACCACTATTTCTGCGGTATACCACATTGATGCGTTCGGTTTCGGCGTTGAGGAAGACGAGGAAAGTATCTTCTGTTGTTTCCAGTTGGAGCGCAGCCTCCGAAACAGTCATGGGTTTGGGATCGAAGTGGTCACTGCTTTCCACCACCGTGCGTGCATTGCCCTCGGATTGTTCCAAACGGAGCACATCCATGCGCACCGGTGCGTTTTTGCGGCGTTCTTTGCTCTTATCGCGGATCTTGCGCATCTGGGCTTCCAATTTGTCCCAAACCAAATCCACCGTGGCATACATATCGTTACTTTCTTCTTGGGCAGAGAGATGGATGTCTTTGCCCAGAAGGATGACTTCAGCAATGTGACGGTATTTTTCCACTTCAAGATTGACCTGAAGTTCCGTATCGCCCCGGTCTCCGATATATTTGACAAGCTTTTGGAATCGATCTCGGGCATATTTGCGCAAGTGGTCCGATGGTTCGAAGTTTTTGAAGTTGAAAACGATGTTCATAACAACCTCCTTGCGTTCGGTTAGGTCAAGGGACCAATTAGAGAATCTGCCTTCTGCGAGAGGAAGACTCGATTCCCAGTACTGCACGGTATTTGGCCACAGTCCTCCGGGCGATGTTGATGTCCAAGCGCTCTTTGAGCACTGCGGCAATCTTCTCGTCGCTGAGCGGGTGCGCGGGATCCTCTTCGCTGACCAATTGCTTGATGATGGCCTTGACGCTTTCGGAGCCCACCTCAGAGCCGTCATCCACGGAGAGCCCGGAATTGAAGAAAAATTTCAGTTCGAACACCCCGTGTGGGGTTGCTACGTATTTGTTGCTGGTAATGCGGCTCACCGTGGATTCGTGCATGCCAATATCCTCGGCCACATCCTTGAGCACCAGAGGCTTGAGTTTGGTCACACCGTGGCGGAAAAAGTCTTGCTGGAAGCGCACGATGCTCTCCATAACTTTATAGAGCGTTTTTTGGCGCTGTTGCAAGCTTTTTAAAAGCCATTGTGCGGATCGAGCCTTTTCTTGAATGTAGTCTCTATCGGGGCCTTGACCCCCTTGGAGCAAGGACTCGTAGTGGGAGCTGATCTGCAGGCGGGGGAGCCCTTCTTCGTTGAGCAGCACCACGAATTCGCCGTTGCACTCGTGCACGAAGACGTCCGGGCTGACGTATACCGTGGCTTCGCTCCCAAAGCTCGCACCCGGCAGAGGTTCCAGGCTTTGGATGATATCCAGGTAGGCGCGCAGGTCTTCCAGCTCGATTTTCAACTTTCGCGCCAGTGGTTTGAAACGCTTGCGTTCGATGTCTTCCAGATGATCGCGCACCAAGGCGATGAGAATGGGATCGTCCTGGCCCAGCACCTCGAGTTGCACCAGCAGGCATTCCTGGAGCGAGCGGGCCGCGACACCCACCGGGTCCATGCGCTGGATGCGGGCGAGCACCGCCTCGATGGCCTCGCGCTGGGCGCCGGTCTGCTCCATGAGATCTTCCATGGTGGCCGTGAGGTAGCCGCGGGAGTCGAGGTTGCCGATGATGGCCTCGCCAATGGCTTGGCTGGCCTCGTCGAGGTCGGAGAGCCGCAATTGCCAAAGCAGGTGGCCTTCCAGGGAGGGTTTGCCGGAGACCCGTCCTTCCCAGGGGGTCATTTCTTCCTGGAGTTCGGCTTCCTTATTGTGTTGCTTACTGGTGCTCGCAAAGTCACCCAAATAGGTTTCCCAATCGGCGTTACGCAGCAGGTCTCGTTCGTTGCAGGACAGGGCCGCTGTGGCGAGTTCCGGGGGAGCGGGAGGGATGTCTTCCGTGGCCTCGGGTATGGGGTGGTCCGTGGCTTCTTCTAAAACCGGATTTTCCAAAAGTTCCTGCTGAATAGCCTCCAGAAGCTCCAGGCGAGAAAGCTGGAGGAGCTTGATGGCTTGCTGGAGCTGGGGGGTCATCACCAGCTGTTGGGTCAATTTCAGATTCTGCCGCAGTTCCAATCCCATAGACGTTTCCTCTGCATGGAGGGGATGCCCTCGTGATGCTCGCCTTCTGCCATAGAAGGTCGGGCCTGACAATCTCTTGATTTTTTCTGGGATTTCTTCTTGGGCTACAAAGAGAAACTTTCGCCCAAATATACGGAGCGGGCCATGGGACTGGCGACGATGTCGCTGGGGGTGCCGGAGAGCACCACGCGGCCGTCGTGCACCAAGTAGGCGCGGGTGCAGATGGCGAGGGTTTCGCGCACGTTATGGTCTGAAATGAGGATGCCGATGCCCCGTTGGCGCAAGTTGTCGATGATGCCTTGAATATCGGCCACCGCCAAGGGATCGATGCCTGCAAAGGGTTCGTCGAGCAGCAAGAATTGGGGCTTACGGATGAGGGCCCGGGCGATTTCCAGGCGCCGGCGCTCACCTCCAGAAAGAAACGACGCCGGCTGGTCCGCCAGGCGGAGGATCCCCAGTTCGTCCAGCAGGCGCTGGGCCGTGCGCTCTTGCTCGGGCCGCGGAAGGCCGGTGTACTCGAGAACGATGCGCAGGTTGTCCATCACGGAAAGATTGCGAAATACCGAGCTTTCCTGCGGCAGATAGGAAAGACCGAGAAGGGCGCGGCGGTGGAGCGGCAGGTGGGTGATGTCGTGCTGATCCAGGGTCACTGTACCGGCGCAAGGGGCGGTGAGGCCGGCGAGCATGTAGAACGTGGTGGTTTTGCCCGCCCCATTGGGGCCGAGCACGCCGACGATCTCTCCAGGCTGCACCTCCAGGTCAATGCCCCGGACCACCTCCCGCCGGCGGTAGCGTTTCACGAGTCCCACTCCCACAAGGCTCATGGCTTTTTCTCCAATCCAGGGATGGCCTTGGGGGCAAGAAAGATGGCCTCCACCCGCTGCTTGGCGCCGCCGCGCACCTCGCTTTTGCCGTCCTTGAGGTACAAGATGATGACCTCGCCGCGGATACTGTTTTTGCCTTCGCGCACCTCGGGGTCTCCTTCCAGGGTGACGGTTTCGGTGCGGGCGTCGAAGGTGGCGCGTTTGCCCGTGCCGCTGCGGTTTTGGGTGGTCTGGATGCGCACGTTGCCTTCGGCGACGATGGACCGCACTTTGCCTTGGGGGGCTGTGGCCGTGGCTTGAGCAGTTCCTTCTTCGAGGTGCACAGTGACCGTGTCGGCCCAGAGTTCCATGTCTTCGTGGGTGGCGTGGACAGTGCCGCGAAAGACGATCCGGCCAGCTTTTTGGAGATATTCCATGGAATCGGCGCGAATGGCCACAGGTTGCTCTTCTTGGGCGGAAGCAGCCAGGAGTGGAGGGGCCAGAAAGAGACAAAAAACGATGAGGATAGGCAACATGGTCATTTCCTAGCAGGGTGGAAGACAGCCTGCACACCGCCGATGGCAGTGATGCGCTCTTCGGAAAGAAATACCTGGACTTCTGGAGCGTCGAGGTCAAGGCGTGGACCACGCATCTGCACAGCTCCGGTCAAGACGAGGCGGGAATCCGCCTCGCTATAGCGCATGCTCTGAGCGCGTATAGTGTGATCTTGCACCTGGGCCGTGAGATTGCCCGTGAGTTCCGCTTCGCCGCGTTTTTGCCATACTAGACCCTGGAGAGCCGAAGCAGTGACGGGCCCGTGTGGGCTGAAATACTGGATGTGGGGCGCGGTGACCCGCAAAATGTCCGTGGATTGATCATAACTCGCTTGCTGACCTTGCAATTCCCAAAGGATGCTGCCGTTTTGGCCGTGAGTGAGGTGAGGATCGGTCAGTTGGAGTGTGGCTTGGAGCGGCGGCAGAGAGGGCGCAGGCTCAGGAGACCACAGGTTTCGGGCGATCCACGCGCCGCCCATGGCGGCGATGATACCTCCAGCGAGGAGGATCACCCACCAGATCAGCCGTTGGTCCAATGGGCGCATATGGATTCCCAATGTCCTTGAGCGCGGAGGATCAGTTCCACGGCGTCGCGCACTGCGCCGTTGCCTCCACCATGGGGCGTGACCCACAGGGCTTGGTCCAGGATCTCCGGCCGGGCGTTGGCGACGGCCAAGGGGAGGCCTACCGCCCGCATAGGGGCAAGATCCACGAGGTCGTCGCCCAGGTAGGCCGCCTGCTCCAGGCTCAGGTTCTCGTCGGCCAAGATGCGGGAGAGCGAGTCCATTTTATGAGGAAATCCCGGGTAGTAATGGGGGATTCCCAGTTCGGTCACCCGGGCGCGCACCGCTGCGGAGTCCAGCCCCGTGATCACTGCGAGTTGCAGTCCTCCGTGGAGCGCCATTTTCATACCCAGACCGTCGTGGACGTGGAAGCGTTTTTGGATGTGGCCGTGGGCGTCGTAATAGAGTCCGCCATCGGTGAGGACGCCGTCCACGTCAAGGACGAGGAGCCGAACTTTGCGCGCTGCCTCCGCCACATGGGCAGGAATTTCAAAGGAGTGGGGCATGAGGGAGGTTCCACAAGACTTGAATTTCCCGAAGCAGGGGCTCGAGCGCGGCAAGGGGCCAGGAATTGGGACCGTCGCACAGGGCCCGCTCGGGTTCGGGATGCGTTTCCAAAAAGAGGCCCTGGCATCCGCAAGCCGCTGCGGCGCGGGCGAGGCAGGGCACGAAGCGGCGGTCTCCGCCGGAGCAGGTCCCTTGGCCGCCCGGCAGCTGCACCGAGTGGGTGGCGTCAAAGACCACCGGATAGCCGTGGCTCGCCAGGATGGGCAGGGAGCGGAAATCCACCACGAGGTTATTGTAGCCAAAGGATGTCCCCCGCTCGGTGAGCCAGATGCGCGTGCCGCCGGCAGCCTCGATTTTGGCCACTGCGCCGGCCATATCCCAGGGCGCCACAAACTGGCCTTTTTTGACATTGACGATACGCCCGGTTTTTGCCGCAGCTTGGAGGAGGTCTGTCTGGCGGCAGAGAAACGCCGGGATTTGGAGGACGTCCGCCACCTCCGCCACCGGGGCGGCCTGACTGGGCTCGTGGATGTCCGTGAGGATGGGAAGCCCGGTGCGTTCCTTGATCTGGGCAAGCCATTGGAGGCCGAGCGCAAGGCCGGGGCCGCGAAAGCTCGTTTCGGCGCTGCGGTTGGCCTTGTCAAAGGAGCTTTTGAAAATCACCGGGAGGTTCAGCGCTGCTCCCACCTGAGCCACGTGCTGGGCGACTTCTAGGGCGAGCTCAAGGCTCTCCAAGGCGCATGGCCCGGCAATGACAAAATGGCAGTGGCGGAGTTTGTGGAAGAGGTCCATGGGCTACGCCCCGCGTTGGTAGGCCAGGGCCGCGGCGATGAAGTCCCGGAAAAGCGGATGCGGCTGCATGGGCGTGGAGGTGAACTCCGGATGGAATTGGCAGCCGAGGAACCAGGGGTGGTCGCGCAATTCCACGATTTCCACCAAGGTTTCATCCGGAGAGGTGCCGCTGATGACGAGCCCTGCCGCTTCTAGGCGTTCTTGATAGGCGGTGTTGAACTCGTAGCGGTGGCGGTGGCGCTCCCACACCTCTTCGGCCTTGTAGGCGGCGTGCGCCAGCGTGCCTGGGCGCATGCGGCAGGGGTAGGCGCCAAGGCGCATGGTGCCGCCCTTGTCGCAGCCAGGATCCCGGTACTGCATGCAGCCGGAGCGGAAGTCGTACCACTCGCGCATGAGGTAGATGACGGGATCCGGGGTGAGGGGATCAAACTCTTCGGAATTGGCCTGAGCAAGCCCGAGGACGTTGCGGGCATACTCGATGACGGCGCATTGCATCCCTAAGCAGATGCCAAAGAATGGAATGCCCTGGGTGCGCGCATACGTGATGGCCTGGATTTTTCCTTCCACACCGCGGGTGCCAAAGCCGCCGGGCACGAGGATGCCATGGACTTGGCGCAAAAGCGAAGGAGCGGTTTCCGCGGTGACGGTCTCGGAGTTGATGTAGCGGAAGCGGACCCGTGCATGGTTGGCGACTCCGCCGTGGGTGAGGGCCTCGTGGAGGCTCTTGTATGCCTCTTTGAGGTCCACGTACTTGCCCACCACCGCAATTTCCACTTCGTGCTGCGGGTGATGCAGGGTGTGGACGAGCGTACGCCATGGCTCCAGATTGGGGTTTTTGGCTGCCAGGCGCAGCAGGATGGCGATTTTTTGATCCACCCCTTCTTCGTAGAGCATGAGGGGGAGCTCGTAGATGTGGTTGACGTCGATGGCGGTAAAGACGGCGTCTTTGTCCACATTACAAAATAGGGCGATTTTGTTTTTGATGTCTTCGGAAAGTTCCACCTCGGAGCGGCAGAGGATGATGTCCGGCTGGATGCCGAGGCTGCGCAATTCCTTGACCGAGTGCTGGGTGGGTTTGGTTTTGACCTCGCCTGCGGCCTTGATGAAGGGCACGAGGGTGAGGTGGATGTAGAGTACGTTGTCTTTGCCCAAGTCCGCCCGTAACTGCCGGATGGCCTCAAGAAACGGCAATCCTTCGATGTCGCCTACGGTGCCGCCGATCTCCACGATGACCAGGTCCATGGCATCACTGGCGAGGCTCAAAATTGCGTTTTTGATTTCATCGGTGATGTGCGGGATGACCTGGACTGTGCCGCCGAGATAGTCCCCCCGGCGCTCTTTGGTGATGACCGAGTGGTAGATGCGGCCTGAGGTGTAGTTGTTGTTCTGGCCCAGATGGATGCCCAGATAGCGTTCGTAGTGGCCAAGATCCAGGTCCGTTTCCGCGCCGTCGTCGGTGACGTAGACCTCACCGTGCTGGAACGGATTCATGGTGCCAGGGTCGACGTTGATATAGGGGTCGAGCTTTTGGATGGTGACCCGAAGCCCCCGGGCCTTGAGCAATGCCGCGATGGAGGCCGCTGCCAGGCCTTTGCCCAACGAGGAGAGCACGCCGCCGGTGACGAAGAGAAACTTGGTGGTCATGAAAACCTCATGCGCTGTCGTGAATGGGTGGTTCAAGAAAAATGGGCCACCTGCGGCAGCCCGGGAACCATCTTTCATGGTCTTTGGGGACCTAGAGGGCAGCGTGGTTTTTGTCAATCAGCCCCTACCTTCCTGTAAGCGCCAGTAAAAATTCGCCGGGGTTTCTTTTCCATCACTTCCGGATCCGGTGGGTTGAGCGGTGTCCCCATGGGGGCAACTCCAGTCGCCCTCCGGGCTCCTTGCGTTGCCCCATCCCTGGGCCTCGGTCACGATTCTGAATCCATGACATATACATGCCTTCCCCTACCCGCCCTACACTCATTTCTCAATGGGAAGGTGTCTCACTCTCATTGGCATAGAGGGATGGTCTTCCAGGTAGAGGCCGGTGAAGAGGGCGCGGTTTGCCGCAAAGGCCTCGGCTAACGTGTCGAGAAACAAGGATTTGCCGAAGCGCCGCGGCCGGGAGAGGAAGTAGTAGCCCCCTTCACGAGCGAGTTTGGCCACGAAGGGGGTCTTGTCTACGTAGTAGCAATGTTCCTGGCGGATCTTGGCAAAGGTCTGGATGCCGATGGGCAGTTTCTTGCGGAGCATGGCGACCTCAATGGGGTGATAACCTGATCAAGGTTTTCTTCCTCTGCTCTATAGGCGGCAAGCGGTTGCAAGTCAAAAGCAGGCAAGGCGCATGCAGGTTGTAGACACGAAAGGATGCTGTAGGGAAATGGCCTCAATACCAGCATGCCCCCCGCGGAAGCAGGAGCGATGCCGCAGCAGGGGGCGTGTTTGGGGCGCCGCGTGGCAGGAGGCGTGATGCCTGGGGCCTGGTATGGGGGGCCTTATGAGGTCGCCTGCACGTGGATAGTGAGTGGAATGCGATGCAGGGAGCGGGAAATCTCTTGGGTAGAGCCGAGGTTCCAGGAGGTCGGGCGCACTCCAGCCTGGGCGCAGAGTTCTTCCACCAGGCGAGGCAAGGCGATGACGGGATGCCGGATAAAAACCTGCGGCAGTCCGTAGGTGAGGTTGCAGGCCAAACACTTGCCCGGTCGCTGGAGGAGGTGGAAAAAAAACTGCCAGGTATTGCCTTCAGCCTTGTGAAACCGAAGGCGGATGTCGTATGCGCCATCTTCCGCGTCGCCGTAGAGGGCATCGAAAAAGGCATGGGTCCGCTCAGGCGGGAAGATGGTGTCCAGGACGGCGTCGGTAAACAGGGGCGCGGGGTCGGTCATCATGGCCTCCGAGGGTAAAAATATCGCGCTCCCCCTAGAGGCGGGGGCGCAGCAGGTCAAGGAGCACGTATGGAACAGCGGTTGGAGAATCTTGAGGTCCATGTGGGGTATTTGCAGAAAACCCTGGACGATCTCAATGCGATGGTGCTGGAGCAGGCGCGGCAATTGCGGGATTTGACCGACCAGGTGGCGGTACTGCAGCGCGCTCTCGCTGGAGTCGTTGCTGCGGTGCAGGAAAGTGGAGAGCAGGAAGACAGCCCGCTGCGGTGATGACTAGTTGTCGTCTTCGAGATCGATGAGCCCCAAGCGGGCGGCGTAGCGCATGAACGCGAGGGGCGTAGGGGTCCCGAGCTTTTGCATGATGGAATAGCGGTGGTTGAGCACCGTTTTCTTGGAGATGTAGAGCTTGGAGGCGATTTCTTCTGGGCTGAGCCCTTGGGCGAGCAGGCGCATGATCTGCTGCTCCCGCAAGGAGAGCGTATTGTAGGCTTCGGTGCCGGTCGAGTGCAGATGCCGGTTTTTGGCCTGGATAGCTCCGAGGATGGCGGGCGAGAGGGTGCCGTCGAGGTATTGGCTGCCGGAGAGGACTTTTTCCACTGCCTGCAGGATGCCTGCTCCGCCGCTTTCCTTGGACATATAGCCTGAAGCCCCGGCCTGAAAAGCGGCGGCCACGAGATCGATGTGGTTGTGCATGCTAATGATGAGTACCACGGCATTGGGGCGCAACCGTTTGATTTCTCGGGTAAGATCCAGGCCCGAGCCGTCGGGGAGCGTGATGTCCACGAGAGCCAGGTTGAGGTCGTGCCTTTTGGTCAGTTGGAGTGCCTCGGCCACGGTATGGGCTTCTCCCACCACTTGGCATTGGGGGAGCTGAGTCAGTTGGGTGCGAAGCCCCAGGCGGAACACGGGATGGTCATCCACGACGATGGCGCGGATCATGTCGATGCTCCTGGCAGCGGGACTTCAACCACGATGCGCGTCCCTGCCCCGGGTTTGGAGCGCAGAGTCAGAGAACCCCCGAGGAGGCGTGCGCGCTCTTGCATGCTCCATAGTCCCATGCGCCGTTCTCGGGCAGCTTGAGACATGCGGCTCTCCACGTCCATACCTTGGCCGTTATCTTCGATGCGCACCAAAAGTGATGGGTAGGCACCCACGAGGCGTACCGAGGCTTGAGTGGCGCGGGCGTGCTTGCGAATATTGGTCAAGGCCTCTTGAGTGAGACGGTAGATGTTGATTTGGGTGTCGAAGGGCAGGGTGATGTTGGCCATGCCGTCGGCCGCAAAGTGGATGGGTATGCCGCTGCGAATACTCATCTCTTCGCACAAGGAGGCCACGGCTTGGGCGAGTCCCAATTCCGAGAGGCCGGGAGGAAGCAGCCCGTAGGCCAGATCGCGGATAGAGGCGATAGCGGTTTCCAAAGTGGTTTGGATACGTTGGACTGCCTCGGGGTTGGGGAGGGAATGGGCAAGCAGGCAGAGGTCGCTGAGGGCCTGGGCGAGCTCTTGGGCGAGATGATCGTGCAGTTCGCGGGCAATGCGTTGGCGTTCGTTTTCTTGGGCCATGATGAGCTCGCGCGAGAGGGCCTGCATGAGTTCATCGGTCCATCGCTGCTCGATGATGCGGGCCACCAGTTCCGCCACGGCATCGATCAGGCTACGCTCTTCGGCGAGAAATGGGCCTTCATCGCACTCCGGCCGTTCTTCCAGGTATCCCACCTCCACTTCGCCCACGACCTCGTCACGGATGCGGATGGGGGTTTTTTGATGCCATAGGGAGGGGGCGTAGTTGGCCGTGGCGCAGTCGTGGGTGCCGAGGCGGATGCGGGCACACGTGATCTCCGGATACTGCCACGAGGCGCAGATGAGATCGGCAATGCGGGCCAAGAGTTCGGGCAAGGGCTTGTCGCGTTCTTGGGCGAGCCGGGTAATACCGTAGAGACAGCGCAGCTCCTTGATGCGCTCGCGCAGGGCGCGTTCGATATGCAGGCGCTCATCGAGCACGGCCTGCCATTGGTCATGGGGGAAGCTCAGAGAACTCATTGGAAGAAGTATAGCCTGTACCGGAGAAAAAGGCGAGAGGGCCCCCGGAGGGGCCCCCAGGGATATTTAGGCGAGGAGAATTCTGCGAGCGCTCTCGTCGAGCACCTCGGTGATGAATGGCAGCCCGGTTTCGCGGGCGGTCTCGCGGTTGGCCGCAGCCAGGTCTTCCCGTGCGATCTGGGTCACCGAGAACTTCCGTGCTCCCGCGAGCAGTTGCTGCAACCCGGCCCCGAGTTTGTCCGCCAGGGTCCAGGCAGCAATGGCGCCAAAAGGTACTTCGCCCATGGCTTGGGCTCCAAGCTTCGCCTTGAGCGATTCGTAGCCCGCAAAGATTTCTTCCGGAGTTTCGCCGACTTCGCGCACCGTTTTGGGGAGGGTATCCCAATTGCCGTTGACGGCCTCGCGGCGCTCCGGTTTGAGTACCCCCTCGATATTGGCGCCAAGGAAGCCCGGGATCATGAGGGCGCGGCCCATGCACACCAGTTTGACGTACGGCGCCCCCAAGGCCAGGGCTTTGAAGATATGATCTTCGCGGGCAAAGCCGCCGGCAAACGACATATCCACCACCCGTTTTCCGCGGGCAGCGAGCAGGCTGGCATACTCGTAGGCTTTGGAGTGCAGGAGGATGGAAGGCACGCCCCATGTCTGCATCATGTTCCAGGGGCTCATGCCCGTGCCGCCGCCGGAGCCGTCGATGGTGAGGAGATCCAGTTCGGCTTCCGTGGCGTATTTGATGGCCATGGCGAGGGCTTCCATGCCGTAGGAACCCGTCTTGAGGGAGATACGGGCAAAGCCGAGCTTGCGCAGGTAGTCCACGGTCTCCATGAAGTTTTGCCGCACTGCCTCCACCGACGGAAGGTCCGTGTAGCCGAGGCGGCTATGGCGGGCAAAGCCCTTGATGCCGCCCGCCTGAAAGGCGGCCTGGACTTCGGGAAGTTCTGGGTCCGGATCCACCAGGTAGCCGCGCTGCTTGAGGAACAGGGCGTAATCGAGGCTCTTGACCTCGATTTCGCCGCCGATGTTTTTGGCGCCTTGACCCCATTTGAGCTCAATGCAGACGTCGTCGCCGTATTTCTGGATGATGTACTCGGCTACTGCGTTGCGGGCGTCTTCGACGTTGAGCTGCACGATGATGGCGCCGTAGCCGTCGTAGTAGCGATTGTAGATCTCGATGCGCCGGTCCATTTCCGGAGATACCGTGATTTTGCCGCCCTTCAGGATGGACTGCCGGTCCACACCCACCACGTTTTCGCCCACCACGATGGGGATGCCCACAAGGGCACAGCCCGTAGCAAAAGATTCCCAGTACTTGGCGGCAATGAAGGTGGATCCCAAGGCGCCGGTCATCAGCGGCAGGCGGCAGCGGATAGGCTTGTTGCGGCCAAAAGAGGTTTCCAGGCTGACATTGGTGAAGAGACAATTGTCGGGATCGGTGGTTTTGCCCGAGGCAAGTCCTGTGGCGCCATAGTTGTAGCCTTGGATGCGCAGGGCATTGTAGTTGACGCCCACATGGGTGGTATTGTCCGCCCCGGCGGTGACATATCCAAAATCCCGGGGGTAGAGCATGTGGCGGCCTTTGAGACAGGACATCCAGGTCTCGCACTTGCCGGCGCAGTCGCAGCGGCACAGGGTGCACAACCCGGATTCCGCAGGATTTCCACGGTTCACGGTGCCAAGCACGTCGTTGCTTTTCGGCCATTCGGGCATGGGAAACGCTCCTTGGTGTAAAGTAGTACGGTTGCGGATCGATCCTGGAGCACACTCACGTCGTTGGGGTACGCCGCAGGAAATTCGATTATCTATGGCCGAGGCGCGTCGCGGATGTCGATAGGAAAACAATCTAAAAGGATGGGAAAAAAGGAGCTCGTTTGGGAAAATATCCCCAACGGGCCATTCTCGGATGGAGCACAGGATATCGCCCCAAAAAAACGGTGCCCGCCACGAGGGCGGGCACCATCGCGAGACTCACAGATACGGGAGGTTAGCCGCCGAAGTTTCCGGCGCCGAGAACACTCATGGCCTTCGTGTAGTGCACGCGCAATTGGTTGAGTTTGTCGCCGATTTCCTTTTCCGCCGGACTGACGTCGAGAGGACATTCTGCTTCCAGCTGTTTGGCCTTGTCTTCAATAGTCGCCACAATGGATTTGATTTCCATGATACTGTCTTTGATGGCTGCTTGATCTTTACCATCCATGGCGACGAATTTCGCCATGACATCGTAAAGGGCGGCTTTCCATGCGTCTAATTCACGCTCGATGCCTTTGCAGTATGTCTGTACTGCTGCTTTACGGGTGGCTTCGCTCGCACAACCGGAGATGGCATCGCACGACATGCACGGGCCTGGATAATCCATGTTGACCATAGTGAACTCCTTACATTGAAGTTGAGGGAAAGACTGACTTCCATTTGCCAGGAACGAGGATCGGCGTCAAGGGGGGTGGTGAAAAAAGCAAGCCGTTTCATCCCAGGGCTACATCGAGGACCATCATCACCGTGAAGCCGGCAAGGCAGCCCAGGGTCGCCAGATCAGTGTTTTTCGCCAGTTGGGATTCAGGGATGAGTTCTTCCACCACCACGTAGATCATCGCCCCGGCGGCAAAGGCCAGGGCATAGGGGAGGATGGGGCGCATGGCGAGCACCGCTGCCGCGCCTATCACGCCTGCTATAGGTTCTACGAGGCCCGAGGCCTGGCCGTAGACGAAGCTTTTCCAGCGGGAGAAGCCTTCGCGCCGCAGAGGGATGGACACGGCCGCGCCTTCCGGGAAGTTCTGCAGGCCAATACCTACGGCCAGGGCCACGGCCCCGGCGAGATCCGCCGAGGGGATGCCTGCGGCCACGGCGCCGAAGGCCACGCCCACGGCCAGTCCTTCGGGGATGTTGTGGAGCGTGATGGCCAGGACCAAGAGCACGCTGCGATGCCAGCTGGTGGCCACGCCTTCGGCCTCGCTGCGGGGAAAGCCAAGGTGCAGGTGCGGCATGAAGCGGTCCACGGCGAAAAGGAACAGTCCGCCGGCAAGAAAACCCACGCTTGCCGGAACCCAGGCCGCTTGGCCCATGGCCTCGGCAAGTTCGATGGATGGGGCAAGCAGAGACCAGAAACTTGCCGCAATCATGACCCCCGCGGCGAATCCGAGCATGGCGTCGAGGACGCTTCGGCGAATTTCCTTGAAAAAAAAGACCATGGCCGCACCAATGGCGGTCACGGACCAGGTAAACAGGGTCGCCAGCAGGGCTTGGAGTATGGGGGAGAGTTCTGGGAAGGGACTCATGCGTGGTGCTCCGTGCTTTTGAGGTGGCGGTCCGAGAGGCGTTGGATGGCGGTTCCCACCAGGATGCAGGCCAATCCTGCCAGGGTGGATGGCTGGATGGCCTCGCCCACCACGTGGCCGATCCAGAACAGCGAGAGTAGTGGCGAAAGGTAGATGAGGTTGTTGATCTGGGCCGCGGTGCGCGAAAGGCGCAGTGCGTGGCCCCACAGGACAAAGGTGAGTCCCATTTCGAAGCAGCCCACGTAGGCGGCCCCGAGCATGCCGGCGGCGGAGGGGATCGCCCATTGGCCGCGCAGGCCAAGCCAGACAAAGGCATACACCGCGCCGCAGACGAAGTTGCCGCACAGCCGCGCTACGGGCTCGGCCGTGTCGCGAAGCCCCAGGATCCACGAGGTCCCCCAAATGAGGGTGCTTGCCAGAGCGAGCCCTACGCCAAGGGGGCTTTGGAAGTGGAGCCCCAAGAGGTCGCCGCGGGTGGCGATGATGACCACCCCAAAATAGCAAACGAGGCTTGCGAGCATCTGCCGCCAGCCCACACGCTGGCCGAGCCAAAAAATGGCCATGAGGGTCATGGTGATGGCCCAGGTGTAGTTGATGGCCTGGGCTTCCTGGGCCGGGAGCAGGTCATAGGCGCGCAGCAGGACCAGATAGTAGAGGAATGGGTTGATGGCCCCTTGGAGGAGGGATGGTTGCCACTGCTGCCAACCGGAAAGCATAGGGACGCCGCGTATGCGCGCAAGACCGGCCAGGATAAGCGCGGAGACGAGGCTCGCCCAGGCCACCAGCGCGTCCACCGAGAGGTGGCGCAGCGAGAGCTTGAAGGCCGAGGCCACGGTGGACCACAGCAGTACCGCGGCAAGACCAAAGAGATAGGCACGGGTTTGGCGCTCCATGGGGGGCTCCGGTGGTTGCGATTTCATGGCGCTCCGTATACGGGGAAACCTCCACTTGTCCACGTGTTGTGCGCCCGCTTGCGTTTGGGCGTTTGGTAGAGTCCCCTCACCCCTAACTTCATCGTCTAAGGAAGGTTGTATGCAGCGCATCGTGTGGTTCCTTGTGGTCCTGGTTTTGGCAGCAGGGGCGGCCCATGCCGCGGACAAGGTGTACATCAATGGCATCGACGCCAACTATCCGCCCTTTGCCTATGTGGACAAGACCGGTAAGCCCAGCGGCTTCGACGTGGACGCCTTGGACTGGATCGCCAAGAAGATGGGGTTTCAGGTCAAGCACGTGCCCGTGGATTGGGACGGCATCATCCCCAACCTGTTGGCCAAGAAGATCGACCTCATCTGCTCGGGCATGACCATTACTGCAGAGCGGGCCGAGAAGGTGGCGTTCAGCAAACCCTACTGGGAAGTGAAGAACGTCTTTGTGGTCAAGAAGGATTCTCCGCTCACTGTCGAGGAAATCTACGCCAAACCGCTCACTGTGGGCATGCAGGCGGGGACTTCCGAGGCCAAGTGGATGGCGGACGAAAAGGCCAAGCAGGGCTGGAAGTTCACCATCAAACTCTATGACTCGTCGCCCATGGCCATTGAAGATCTGCTCAACGGCCGGATCGACGTGGCGGCCATGAACTATCCCCCGGCTCGGGACGCCGAGCGCAAGAAACCGGTGAAGATCCTCGGCACCTTCGGTGAGGTGGAGGAGTTCGGCGTGGCCGTGCGCAAGGAAGATCAGCAGCTCTTGGAACAGATCAACAAAGGCTTTGAGCTCCTCAAGGCGGATCCGTACTGGGAAGAGCTGATTGCCAAGCATTTGAATCAGTAACCCGAAAAAATCCAGGACGCGCCAACGGGAAGGCTGCGGCCTTCCCGTTTTTTGCGAAAATCATCTGTATGCAGGAAATGGTGACGGTTCTCTGGGAGGCGGCCCCCTTTATCGTGCAGGGTGCGGGCGTGACTGCCGTGGCCGTGGTTGGGGCCATGTTTTTGGGACTTGCCATCGGGGTACCCGTGGCAGTGGCCCAGACCTATGGCCCGGCCATACTTGGGCGTATCGCCTCTGTATATGTGTGGTTCTTTCGGGGCATTCCCATTCTCGTGCTCCTCTTTCTTTTTTATTTCGGCCTGTTTTCTTGGATCGGCCTCAACTTGAGCGCCCTTGCCGCGACTGTTTTGGTCCTGGGGATGACGAGCGGCGCCTACCAGTCGCAAATTTTTCGGGGTTCCATTTTGGCCCTCCCGCAAGGCCAGTTCAAGGCGGCCTTGGCCTTAGGCATGTCCCAAGGGCAGGCGGTGCGCACCATCATCTTGCCGCAGGCCCTGCGTCTTTCTATTCCGGGATGGTCCAACGAGTATTCCATCTTGCTCAAGGATTCGGCCTTGGCGTTTGTGCTCGGCACGAGCGAAATCATGGCTCGCACGCATTTTGTGGCAACACGGACGTACCAGCATCTGCCTCTCTACGTAATGGCCGCGGTCCTGTATTTCCTCTTGACCTGGGTTGGGGTCTCAGGGCTGCGGTGGCTGGAGCGGCGGGTACGCATCAAAGGATATGGAGAAGTTGCGTGACAACGGCGCCCCTTATGCGGGTGGTGGGGATTTCCAAGCGCTTGGGTGGCCGCGTGATCTTGGATTCCATCCACCTGGATCTTTGTAAAGGTCAGACCAAGGTCCTCATTGGTCCCTCTGGCGGTGGCAAGAGTACTTTGCTCCAATGTATGAACCTCCTGCTCACTCCGGATGCGGGCTTCATCGAGCTCGAAGGCCGGACCATCGACCCGCGCAACAAGCGGGAGCTGTATGCCTTTCGGCAGCAGGTGGGGATGATTTTCCAGGATTTCAACCTGTTCGATCACCTCAATGCCCTAGATAACGTGGCCATCGCCCTGCGCAAGGTGCGGGGGTGGTCGCGTCGGGAGGCCGAAGCGCGGGCCATGGAAGAGCTTGCGCGGGTGGGGCTTGCCGACAAGGCCCGTCTGTACCCTGCGGAGCTTTCCGGCGGCCAGAAGCAACGGGTATCCATTGCCCGCGCCCTGGCCATGGACCCCAAGGTCATGCTCCTCGATGAGCCGACCTCGGCGCTGGACCCGGAGTTGGTGACCGAAGTGCTCGCGGTCATCCGCGCCTTGGCCCAGGCGGGTATGACCATGGTCATGGCCACGCATCAGATGGGCTTTGCCCGGGCTTTGGCCGACGAAGTGCTCTTCATGGATGCGGGCCGCATCATCGAGCAGGGGAGCCCCACCGCGCTGCTTGCTCCAGGCTCCGGGACCCGCACCTTGGATTTTTGCTCCCAATTGGCGGAAGGGCTCTGAGGCAATGAGGCAGACGGACGTATGAATGAATGGAATTTTTTTCTGCACCGCCTGGTCCCGGCCCTCAATCAAGGTCTTACGGTCACCCTTGCGCTCATTGTGCCTTCGGCGCTTTTGGGGCTTTTGGGCGGCGTGGTCGTAGGGAGCCTGCGGGTGTATGGCGGTCCGCTGTGGGGACGTCTGGCTTGCGCGTATGCAGCGGTCTTTCGCGGTACTCCGCTCGTGATCCAGCTCTTCATGCTCTATTTTGGACTTCCCAACCTGGGCATCACCTTGAGTCCGTATGCCGCGGCGGTAATCGGCTTTACCTTGTGCAGCGCTGCGTATCACTCGGAATACGTGCGCGGCGGGCTGCGGGCGGTACGCCGCGGCCAGCTCTTGGCGGCCCAGGCCCTGGGGTTTTCCACCTGGAAATCCTTGATATGGATCGTCGTTCCCCAGGCAATACGCAAGGCCTTGCCGGGGTGTGGCAATGAGATCATCTATCTCATCAAATATTCGTCCCTGGCGTATGTGGTCACGTGCTTTGAATTGACCGGTCAGGCGAAGATCGTCGCGAGCGAAAGCTTCCGCTTCAGCGAGGTATTCTTGGTTGCTGGGATGTATTATCTCGCCATGGTGACTTTGGCAGGCAAATTTTTGCAATGGATAGAGCGTCGGCTCGCCATCCCAGGATTTGGAACATTGTAAGGAGCACTTCAAAATGGCTGATGAACCGAATAAGATTATTTATTCCATGATTCGGGTTTCCAAATTTTATGACAAGAAGCCCGTTCTCAAGGATATCTCCCTTTCTTTTTTCTACGGGGCGAAAATTGGCGTCTTGGGGCTCAACGGATCCGGCAAGAGTTCCCTTTTGCGCATCATGGCTGGCGTGGATACCAACTTTCAGGGAGAGATCGTTCGAGCCCCGGGCTATAGCATCGGCTATCTCGAACAGGAGCCCACGCTTGATCCCCAAAAAACCGTGCGCCAGGTGGTGCAAGAGGCGGTGGCCGACACCGTGGCCTTGCTTGCGGAATTCGAGGCCATCAATGCCGCCTTTGCCGATCCAGACGCGGACATGGACGCCCTCATCGCCCGGCAGGCCGAGGTACAGGAAAAGCTCGACGCCGCGGATGCCTGGGACTTGGACTCCAAGCTGGAGATGGCCATGGACGCCCTGCGCTGCCCAGAGCCGGATACCCCAGTGTCGGTCCTCTCCGGCGGGGAGAAGCGGCGGGTAGCCTTGTGCCGACTGCTTCTGCAGCGCCCCGACATCCTGCTCCTGGACGAGCCCACCAACCACCTGGATGCCGAGACGGTCAGCTGGCTGGAGCATCACCTGCAGACCTACCCGGGGACGGTCATCGCCGTCACCCACGACCGCTACTTTTTGGACAACGTGGCTGGCTGGATCCTGGAGCTGGACCGCGGCATGGGTATCCCGTGGAAAGGCAATTATTCCTCGTGGTTGGAACAAAAAGAGCAGCGTCTGGCCCAGGAAGAAAAGGAGATGAGCGCCCGGCGGCGTACCCTGCAGCATGAACTCGAGTGGATCCGCATGAGCCCCAAGGGCCGGCAGGCCAAGGGCAAGGCGCGCATCACTGCGTACGAAAAGCTCCTTTCCCAGGAGACCAAGGAGCGGCTGCGGGAGCTGGAGCTCTTCATCCCGCCGGGGCCGCGCCTGGGAGACGTGGTCATCGAGGCCAAAGACGTGTATAAGTCCTTCGGAGACCGCGTGCTGGTGGAAAATCTCACCTTCACGGTGCCGCCGGGCGCCATTGTGGGCATCATCGGCCCCAACGGCGCGGGCAAGACCACGCTCTTTCGCATGATTACCGGCCAGGAGCACCCCGATGCCGGGGAAATCCGCTTGGGGCCCACGGTGCGCCTGGCGTACGTGGATCAGGAACGCCAGAATTTGGACGGGAAAAAGAGTGTCTGGGAGGCCGTGTCCGGCGGCTATGACATGATTTCCCTGGGGGGCCGGGACGTCAACTCCCGGGCGTACGTGGCCAAATTCGGCTTCACGGGTGCGGAGCAGCAAAAGCAGGTGGCCGTGCTTTCGGGCGGCGAGCGCAACCGCCTGTACCTTGCCCTCATGCTCCAGCGCGAGGCCAATGTGCTCCTGTTGGACGAGCCCACCAACGACCTGGACGTCAATACCCTGCGCGCCTTGGAAGACGCCCTGGAGCACTACGCCGGCTGCGCGCTCATCATCTCCCATGACCGCTGGTTCCTCGACCGCGTGGCCACGCATATCCTGGCCTTCGAGGGCGATAGCCAGGCCGTGTGGTTCGAGGGCAATTATTCGGAGTACGAAAAAGACTACAAGCGTCGCACCGGTCAGGACTTGCTCGTCCCCCGGCGCATCCGCTATCGGCAGCTTACCCGCTAATCTTTCGCCACAACAACACCGGAGGGAGGTCCCATGCAGCAGCGTCATCCTTTTCTTGCTGGCTATGGCGTCATCATCGCTGGCGCAGTGCTCGAAAACGGCATCCTCGGCACGCGCTACCTGATGCTGGGAGCCTTGTGGGGGCTGGTATGGCTGGGGCTTGGGCTGGCGGCCTTGGTGTGGGCCAAGCGGGCCCTCAAGCGTTCGGAAGGCGGCGTCTTTCTGGTTCAGGATGGACCCTACGCCTGGACGCGACATCCTGCAGCCGCAGCGCATTTTCTGGGCATCATGCCTGGACTGTGTCTGATCCTTAATACTAACATCGGTATTTTAGGAATTTTATACGCAGTGTATTTGTTTTTCCAAAGCGTTGAAGAAGAGGAAATGGAATTGGAAGAAAAGTTTGGAGAGCAATATTTTGCATATAAGGAGCGTGTTTCTCGATTGATACCATGTAAGATGTAGAACATAAATGTTTTGTGATAAAAAAGGCGGTCTTCGGGCCGCCTTTTTTGGTGGAGAAAGTTTTTCTTTTTTCTTGACTTTACGTTTTTTTCTTTTCAAAGCGCGCAAAAGCGCGGTCAGATTTTTTCTCTGAAAGCGACGGACACGTTGAGATCATGGAGGGAGAGTGGCGGATACCGTCTTGGAACTGCGTGCGGTAAGCAAGCGCTACGGGGATACCCTTGCCGTGGACGGCATCTCTCTTGCCGTGGAACGGGGGGAATTTCTCACACTCCTTGGTCCTTCCGGGTGCGGCAAGACCACGGTGCTCCGGCTACTTGCCGGTTTTGAAACACCGAGCGCAGGGGAGATCCTCCTCGAGGGGCGATCCATGACCGGGGTGCCGCCGGAGCGCCGCGCTATCAATACGGTATTTCAAAGCTACGCCCTTTTTCCCCACATGAACGTGTTCGACAACGTGGCCTTTGGCCTGCGCATGCGGGGCGTTGGCGCACGCGAGATCCGTCGTCGGGTTGAGGAAGCCTTGCACCTGGTGCATATGGAAGAGTTTGCCACGCGTATGGTGGACCGGCTCTCGGGCGGCCAGCAGCAGCGGGTGGCCATTGCCCGGGCTGTGGTGAACAAGCCGGTGGTGCTGCTCCTCGACGAGCCCCTTTCCGCCCTGGACTACCGTCTGCGCCGGCGCATGCAGCTCGAGCTCAAGCATCTGCAGCGCTCTTTGGGGATCACCTTCATCCTCGTCACCCACGACCAGGAAGAGGCCTTTTCCATGTCCGACCGGGTGGCGGTCATGAACCAGGGACGGGTGGAGCAATTGGATACCCCCACAGCGGTGTACGAAAACCCCGCAAATCTTTTTGTGGCGCGCTTCGTGGGCGAGATCAACGTGCTGCCTGCGGAGGTGGTGGCGTGTTTGGGCGAAGTCACTCAGGTACGGGTGGAAGGCCGGGTCATTGCGCTGCGGACGCCAAATGCCGCCTGGAGCGCTGGCGACCAGGTGCATGTCCTTTTGCGGCCTGAGGACTTGCGGGTGGAAACCGTGCGGGACTTGGACGAAGACCCGGAGCTTCGCGAAAGTTTCGGCCGGGTGCCCGCGTTTTTGGGCGTCGTGGAAGAGACGGTGTACAAAGGTGCCACCTATGACGTGGTGCTGCGTCTCGATAGCGGCACGGTGCTCACGGCCACCGAATTCTTCAATGAAGACGACGAGACGGTGTATTTCCGCGCCGGGGACCGGGTGGCCGTCACCTGGGTGCAGGGCTGGGAAACGGTGCTCCCCCATGCGTCGTGAAGGACTCTTTCGTCGTCTGGTCATCACCGGCACGGTGCTCTGGATGGCCGTCTTCGGGTTTCTGCCCAATATGCTGGTGCTGGGGACCAGCGTGTGCCGTTCTTCCCCAGACACCTTTGTGGTATTGGACTGGACGCTCTCCAACTATTTGGCCCTGTTCGATGGCGTCCATGCCCAGATCTTTTTCTCATCCATTTCCTTGTCCGCGGCAGTGACTCTATGCTGCTTGATTCTTGCCTATCCCTTTGCCTCGGCGATGGCCCGGGCAACGCCTGCGGTACGTCGGATTGTGCTCCTTTTGGTGGTCGTCCCTTTTTGGACGAATTCGCTGGTGCGCACCTACGCCATGACCGTACTCCTCAATACCAGCGGCCTGGTGAATCGGGTGCTTTTGGCCTTGGGCTTCGTGGATGCGCCGTTGACGCTGCTCTACACCAGCGGGGCGGTGGTGGCAGGGCTGGTGTATACCTTGCTGCCGTTTATGATCCTTCCTCTGTACGCCGCCTTGGATCGCCTGGACCCCCGCTTTGAGGAGGCGGCCCGGGATCTGGGCGCCGGACGGTGGCGGGTGCTGTGGCACGTGAAGATCCCCTTGGTGCTGCCGGGTATCATCACGGGGTGTATGCTCGTCTTTTTGCCGGGACTGGGCATGTTCTACGTGGCCGACGTGCTCGGCGGGGCCAAGACCATGCTGGTGGGCAACTTTATCCGCGATCAATTTTTGCTCACGCGCCAATGGCCCTTGGGCGCTGCGGCGAGCACGCTGCTGACGGCCATCATGGTGGTATTTCTTTTGGTGTACTGGTGGAGTCAGCACCGCATTCATGAGGGAGACGTCAACTCATGAAGACGCTGCGCCGCATCTACGTGTTCATGGTGCTCGCCTTTTTGTATATTCCACTGGCGGTCATGGTGGTGTATTCCTTCAATGCCTCTCGTTATTCCATGGCCTGGAAGGGGTTTTCGTTGCAGTGGTATGCAAGTCTTTGGGAAAACAGCGCCCTCATGACCGCAGCGTTGAATTCCCTTGTGGTTGCCGTGGTAAGCGCAACGATTTCCACGTTGCTTGGCACCATGATGGCCTTTGCCCTCACTCGCTGGCGCTTTCCTTCCCGTAAGGTCATTGGGGCGACCTTGTTTGTCATGATGATGTCTCCGGATATCGTCATCGGTATTTCCTTGCTGGTGCTTTTCATGCTGGCAGGCTTGCCTCTGGGGTTTGGGACGCTGCTTTTGGCCCACGTGACGCTCTGCGTTCCATTTGTAGCCATTGTGGTACAGGGCAAGCTGCACGGCTTTGATCCCCATCTCATCGAGGCGGCCAGAGATTTGGGGGCCGGGGATTTTGCCGTGTTCCGCCATGTGGTGGTGCCCTTAGTCGCTCCAGCGGTGCTCGCCGGATGGTTTTTGAGCTTTACCTTGTCGCTCGATGACGTGGTCATCAGCTTTTTTACCACAGGGCCGACCTTCGAGGTGCTGCCGCTGCGCATCTATTCCATGGTGCGCCTTGGCTTCAAACCCGAGATCAATGCCCTGTGCACGGTCATGATTGGGGTCACGACGGTTGCCGTCGGCATTGCACACCGTTTCTTCAAGGAGAACACATGATGTCCCGCTGGATTGCTGTGATGTGTCTTGTGTTGGCGCATACATCTGCCATGGCGGCGGAAGCGCTCTACGTGTACAATTGGTCCGAGTACATGCCGGAAAGCGTGCTTCAGGGGTTTGAGAAAGAGACCGGCGTCAAGGTGCACATGTCCACCTATGATAGCAACGAGGCCATGTACGCCAAAGTCAAGGTGCTTGACGCCAAGGGCTATGATATCGTCGTGCCTTCCACAGATTATGTGGCGCGGATGATTCGGGAAGGATTGCTGCAGAAGATCGATAAAAAGAAACTCCCCAATCTTCAGAATATCGATCCGCGCCTTTTGGGCCGGCCCTTTGATCCAGAAAACGAGTACAGTGTTCCCTACATGTGGGGGTCAACAGGCATTGCGGTGAATACCAGCGATCCTGCAGCCGCCCAAGTGCGGGGCATCGCGGATCTGTGGAGACCCGAGCTTCGGGGAAAGCTTCTGCTTCCCAACGACATGCGCGGGGTCATCGGCCTTGCGCTCAAGCGCATGGGCCGATCCCTCAATGAGCGCGATGCCACTGTGGTGGAGCAGGCATGCGCCATGCTTCCAGACTTGGTGGGCAATGTGCGGGTCTTCGACTCCGATTCTCCCAAGCAGGCATTGCTCAATGGCGAGGTGAGTGTGGCGGTACTCTGGAACGGCGAGGCCTATATTGCGTCGCAGGAAAACCCCGCCATTCAGTACGTGTATCCCAATGAAGGTTATAGTTTATGGATCGATAGCATGTGCATCCCCAAAAACGCACGCAATGTGGATGCCGCCCATCGTTTTATAAATTACATCCTGCGGCCTGACGTGGCGGCGCGGATCGCCGAAGAGTTTACCTATTCTTCGCCCAATGTCCCGGGACGTGCGCTTTTGGATGCCGATGTCCAAAAAAGTCCCATCGTGTATCCTTCGGACGAGGTCCTTTCCCGCGGCGAATTTGAAACCGACTTGGGCCCTGCGGTCACTGCCTACGAGCAGTGTTGGATGCGGGTGAAGACCCAATAGAGGGTGTTTGGTCCGTAGCAGAGGCGCCGTGGCCGCCTTTGCGAGAGCAATGTGGCCGTGGGAGAGATCCCGCGGCCACATTGTTGGCATGGATTGTGACGACAACTCCTAGCTGCAGCCGCACTGCACTTCGCCGGTGCGCTGGTCCGTAAAGGGCATGGATTTGCCGCAGCCCGCAAAGATCCCGTAGTGGCGGGTAAAGTCGCCGATGAAGGTGAAGTGCGGCGCAAGGCGGCTGGCCTTGAGAATACGCCAGGTATTGCCGCACACCGGAACGGTCTTGCCCGTGGGGAAGTGGAAGTGCTTGTCGAAGACCAGCCCATCGCGATGATGGGGGATGGTCCCGTGGTAGATGACGGCCTGGCCGTAGTCTTCGCCGTCGCTCTCAAGGTCCGGGACATGGAAGAGGCGGTAGGTTGCGGAAAAGAAGCGAACCGCCGTCCCCACGCACGCCGCCACCCCCGGTTCCGTGATGGTGATCGGCCGATCTTCCACCAGGCGTGGGTCCGGGAAGCCCGCGGCTTGGGCCATGCGGAGAAAGTCGTTCCAATAGAGGGCTCCGCCCAGGCATTCGCCGTAGAGGACGGGGTCGGTGCGCATGGACTCTGGCACGCGCCGGTCGGCGTACACGTCGGAAAAATAGAACTCGCCGCCTTCCTTGAGCAAGCGTTTGACCCCGGCAAGGACTGCGGGCTTGTCGCAAGAGAGGTTGACCACGCAATTGGAGACGATCACATCGAAGCTGCCGGGCTCAAGGCCGAGGTCGTCCAGATGTTCGATATAGCCTTTGAGGAAGCGCACGTTGGCAAAACCGAAGCGCTCGGCATGCCAGTGGCGGTGGGCTTCGGCCACGGCCAGCTGTTCCTCCGTCATGTCCACGCCAATGACCTCGCCGTGCGGCCCCACCAATTGGGCAAGCAGGTAGGCATCCCGGCCTGCACCGCAGCCGAGATCGAGCACGCGGCAGCCTTCCACAAGCGGTGGGCAGGTGAGGCCGCAGCCGTAGAAGCGTTCCATGACTTTGGGGTGGATATTGGCAACGAGCGGCTTGATCCATGGCGGTACGTTGCCGGGGGTGCAGCAGGATTGGACCTTGAGGTCTTGGGTTCGTTGGATGTGTTTGCCGTAGTAGTGTTGGACGAGCTCATGCATCATCAATGAACGCCTCCCTGGGCACGGAAAAAAGTTTCGGCCAATGATCTTCCGGCCGGCGCGGTTATCGTGACGGGGCTTGTTTCCCCCCGCCCAAAAGCCCTTGGATGGCGGAGGTCAAATCCGCAGGCAGCACCACGGTGCGCGAGCCTTGCTGTTCGGCCAGGGCGCGCAGGGCGTCCACGTAGCGTTGTCCTAACAGGTAATGGAGCGTGGTTTCCGCCGTGGCCGCGGCCTCGGCGATCTTGGCGATGGCGTTCTTGTCGCCTTCGGCGAGCACGATCTTGGCTTGGGCCTCGCGTTTGGAGGCTTCGAGCTTGCCTTCGGCCTGGAGGATGGCCGAAGCCTTTTCGCCTTCGGCGCGGGTGACCATGGCCCGCCGGGCCCGTTCGGCCGCGGCCTGTTCTTCCATGGCCTGCTGCATGGTGTCCGAGGGCTTGATGTCCTGGATTTCCACGGTCTTGAGCACGATCCCCCAGTCCGCGATGTCGTCGGAAATGGCGTTTTTGAGTTTGGTCTTGATCTGTTCCCGAGAAGAAAGGGCGTCGTCGAGATCCATCTCGCCAATGATGGAGCGCAGTGAGGTCTGCACCAAGGTCTGGATGGCGAGGCGGTAGTCTTCCACCCCGTAGACGGCCTTTTCCGGGGCGACGATATTGATGTAGGCCACGGCATTGGTGATGATGACGGCATTGTCCCGGGTGATCACGTCTTGGGAGGGAATGTCCAGGACGATGTCTTTGGTGGTCACTTTATAGGCCACCGTATCCATGTACGGGATGATGAGATTGAGTCCTGGACCGAGGGTGGAGTGGTACTTGCCGAGGCGCTGCACCACGAATTTGTACCCCTGCGGCACGATGCGCACGCCCAAAAACAGGGTGACTCCCACAAGGACAAGAATAAAGACAACGAGGACGAGTCCTGGATTCATAAGACCTCCGAGCTCGGTTTGCGGGACACCACCAAAGTGTTCCCCGTGATATCGACGACGATTACCCGATCTCCCAATTGCACGGGGTCGGAGCAGCGCATGGGCCATTCGTCATCACCCAAAAGCGGGGTGCTGAAGCGCACGCGGCCAAGGCCATCCGGGCCGGGCACGGCCACCACCTGCCCGATTTGCCCCAAGACCCCTTCCCGGGAGATGCCGGCGGTAGTCTTGTCGCGCATGCGGGGCTTGAGCACCAGAAACCACAGGGCGCAGAAGGCGCAGGACAAAACAGCCCAGGCAAAAATTTGCGCGGTGAGCTCCATGGGAACGCCGATCCAGAGCAGCGCGCCCACCACCACTGCAGCCAGGCCGAACCAGAAGATGGTAAAGCTCGGGACAAAGGCCTCGACAATGACAAGCACAATGCCGAGGACGATCCAATGCCAGTATGCCATAGGGCTCTCCTCCTTGGAGTTGGTGTAGCAGGAGCGGGCCGCAGAAGCTAGAGAGAAAATGAAGTGCGGGCGAAGTCGGCTTGCGGGCGGCGGAATATGGGCATGACCGCCAGGCCGTCGGCGCGCACGAGGATGCACTTATCCCCGGGAAATTGCACGCAGCGCGGATGGCGCTGGTGGTACCAGAGTTCGTCCACGCGCAGCAGGGTTTGGGCGCGCACCTGCCCTGGTCCGAGGCTTCGCAGCGCTGTGGCAAGGACGCGCAGCCTTTGGGCCGCGGGCATGGCGCGCAGAAACTCATTGGGGAAAAAGCGTATCAGGCGCAAGGGGCGGGTCTGGTCTTGCCAAAAAGCGGCGTCCCGGGAGGCCAGACGCCACAGGTCCAGGCAGCGCTCCAGCCAGCGTGGGTTCTCCGCACAGAGCAGGGGCAGCACCTGGGTGCGGATGCGATTGCGTCGGGTAAGGGGCAGGCAGTTGGAGGGATCTTCGCACCAGGAGAGCTCGTGCTCCTGGGCGTAGCGCACCAAGGTCTCCTTGGGGCAGCACAAAAGGGGCCGCAGCAGGCGGCGGGTGTCATCGCGGCCGGGCATGCCCGCCAGCGCAGGCCAGCCCACCCCGCGCACGAGGCGCAGCAGGATGTCTTCGGCGAGGTCGTTGGCGTGGTGCGCGGTGAGGATCCAGTGGCTTTGGGTGGCGCGGCGCACGTTTTCGAGCCAGGTGTAGCGCGCCTGGCGGGCCTGATCTTCCATGCCCGGGCTTGCCATATCGCCCGAGAGCTTCAGGCGCTCCACATGGCAGGCAACGCCCAACGCTGCGCATACGGCGCGGGCCTTTTGGGCCTCGAGGTCCGCCTCGGGCCGCAGGCCGTGGTGCGCGTGGGCCGCGTGGACTTCGATTCCCAGGGGCGCACGCCACGAAGCCAGAAGGTGGAGCAGCACCGTGGAGTCTACTCCAGTGGAGTACGCCACCAGCACGCGGGTCCCGCGCAAGTCCACGCCCAATTCTTCGGTGGTGAAGCGCAGGACCTGGCGGGCCCAGCCCTGCCAGCGGGGGCGCAGCGGGACCATGGTCAGGTAGTGATGTCCAGTTCCGCAAGCAGGTTGAGCACCCGCTCCACCATGGCCCGTTCCTGCTCGCTGGTGGCGTAGGTCATGCACGAGCAGCGCATCACCCCGGTGCCCCGCACCAAAAGCTCCAGACGGATCCAGGTGGGGCCGGTCTCGAGGGCGAGGACATGCGGTCCGCAGCATTGGGCATGCTCGCGCTGCTCGGGGGTGAGGAGTTCCGTGGGCACCGGCAGGTGGTAGAGGTCCTCGATGGCGCTTTTGAGGCCGCGCTCGTCCAGCCACGCCTTGATGGCCTCTACGTTGGCGGCGGTCAGCTCGTCGATGAAATAGGATCGCATGGGTCACCTTGAGCGTTTGCGGTCGTCGTGGGCGTCTTCGGGCGGGGTCTCCCCGTCCAGGTTGAACATGCGGCGTGCCTGGTGGATGAAGCGCTCGGCCGAGCCTTCTTCCTGGGTGCGCCGCTTCAAATAGGTGATGGGGGCGTGGTAGATCTTGTGGCAGATGGAGTGCGCCAGCCGTTCCATGATGGCCACCACCTGGGGGTCGGGGTCCGGGCCCAGCTGGCGGATGGATTTGCGCAGTTCTTTGCGGGCGATGCGCTCGCCTTGGTCCAGCAAGGCCACGATGGTGGGCTGCAGCCGCAATTCGTCCATCCACTGAAGGAAGGCCTGGACCTCCTCGTCGATGATGGCCTGGGCCTTGATGGCTTCCTGCTGGCGGGAAGCGCGGTTTTCCTCCACCACGCCATTGAGATCGTCGATGTCGTAGACGTAGACGTTGTCGATGGCATTGGCGTCTGGATCGATGTCTCGGGGCACGGCGATATCGATGAAGAAGATGGGCCGCTGCCGGCGGCTGCGCATGATCTCCCTCATCTGGCTGGCGGTGAGGATCACCGACGGCGAACCGGTGGAGGTGATGACGATGTCCGCTTCCCGCAGGGCCTGGCTCAAGGCATCGAAGCCGTAGGCTTGGCCGCCGAAGCGCTTGGCCAGCTCTTCGGCCCGGGAAAAGGTACGGTTGACCACGGCCATGCGCTGCACTCCAGCGGCGAGCAGATGGGTGGCCGCCAGTTCGGCCATCTCGCCGGCACCGATGAGCAGCGCCGAGTGCCGGGAGAGATCGGCAAAGATTTTCCGCGCCAGCTCCACCGCAGCATAGCTGATGGACACGGCGCTACTGGCGATGGCGGTCTCGGTGCGCACCCGTTTGGCCGTGGAAAAGGCCTTGTGCAGCAGGCGGTTGAGGATCACCCGCGTGGCGTGGGCCTCCACGGCCGACCGGTAGGCGGCCTTGAGTTGGCCGAGGATCTGCGGCTCGCCCACCACCATGGAGTCGAGGCTCGCGGCCACGGAAAAGACGTGGGCCACGGCTGCGGCGCCGTTGAGGCAGTAGGTGTGCTGGGTGAGGAGTTCCACGGGCTGGTTGCAGGTCTGCGCCCAGATTTGGTGCACTATGTGAGCGACGTCGGCGCCAGGCTCCCCCACCACGATGCACTCCACGCGGTTGCAGGTGGAGAGGACCACGGCTTCGGTAATGGGGCCGTGCTCCTGCGTAAGGCCGGCGGCCACAGGGTTGAAGCCGGCGAGGGCAAAGCGTTCGCGGATGTCCACGCCCGCGGTTTTATGGCTCAGTCCAATGACATGGATTCGTTGGCTCATGATATTTAGAAAGCGCGAAGGCTATGGTGGGTGGGCAGCAGGAAGTTGATGAGCACCAAGGACCCCAACGACAAGAGAAAAATGGCGATGGCCATTTTGGCGGGTTTGCGTCCCCGCCAGCCTAAGGCCAAGCGCTGGTGGAAAAGGACGGCGTAGAGGACCCAGATGCCCAGGGAGACGATTTCTTTGGGATCACCGGTGAGCACCCGTTTCCAGGTGAAGGCCGCCCAGACGAAGCCGGCGAGCATGCTGATGCTGTAGAGGGGAAAGCCCACGGAGACGGCCAGGGCGTTCACCCGGTCCAGGGTGTCCAGGGCAGGCATCTCTTGGAGGGCGGAAGGGATCTTGCTCTTGGTTTTGATCTTGCGCTCCAGGTAGACGTAGCCCACGCCGGCGCCAAAGGCCAAGGCCAGCAGGGCAAGGGCCACGAAGATGGCCCCCACATGCAGGCCGAACCACAGGAGGCTGAGATGCTCCGGCACGATGGCCGTTGCCGGATGAATGACCATGGAGCCGGTAAAGAGCACCACGGCGAGCGGCGCGGTGATGAGGGAGAGAAAGTCGTGCTTGAACCGCCACCAGGCCACGAAAAAGAGCAGCACGCACAGCCAGGCGAACAGGCTGATGTAGAATTGGCCGTGCTGGAGCACGTCGGCCTGCAGGAGTCCTGCGGCCGCCAGGTCTACGGTATGCAGGAGAAATCCGAGGGCAGAGGCCAAGGACGCGGCCTTCTTGCAGAGAGGCTGTCGGAGCCCCAGGCCCAAGGGGTAGAGGGCCGCGCCTGCGAGATACGCAAGGGCGATGGTAAGTTCAAACCAAGTCCAGGCAGGCATGACACCAGTCCTCCAGGTAGGCGTGTAGTGGCGCGGGGAGATGTTCTTGCAGGATTGCCATACAGCGGGAAAGGTCCTGATCCCGCAAGGCGTCCACCAGGGAAGAGGCCGCCAGGGCGCGGAAGATTTCCGCGTTGGTCGTGGCCGGCGCGCCGAGGGCGAGCACATACGGGCGGATCTGCGCCAAAAGCTGGGTCAGCGCCCCGTATTCCGGGCCAAATTCCGCTTCCAGGCGCCGGCGCACCTGGCGAGCCAAGGCCGGACTTGCCCCCGCCGTTGCCACACACACGAGAAAATCCCCGCGCCGCACGCAGGCAGGCAGGGCAAAGGAGCCGTCTTCCGGCTGGGTTGCCGAATTGCACAGAATCTGGGCCTGCCGACAGCGCGTGGCGATGTGGCGATTGAGCTCCGCATCCGGAGTGCAGGCAAAGACCAGCTGCGCCTCTGCGATGTCTGTATCCGCAAACGGACGGGCGTGGATGACCATGCCGGGATGCGCCGAGGCGAGGGCGTAGAGCGCCTGCGGCGGCGTCGGGTCCACCACCGTGAGCCGCGCCGGCGGCCCGGCCTCCAGCAGGCCGTGGATTTTGCGCAGTCCTACGGAGCCGGCGCCGACCACCAGGGCGTGAAGATCGCGCGTATCGATGAGGATGGGGTAGCTGTGCATGGCGTAGGGCGCGTACCAAACCGCTGAAGTTCCGACAAGCCGCCATTGTCCGGTAACGGCCGCCATTGGCCGGCCCGTGGGCGGCCAAGGGGCAGTCAGGAAAGCTTGGCCAAGAGCGCCGGGGTGTGCGCAGGCAGGTGCACCGGGGTGTGGGGGAGGCGCTGCCAGGAAAACGCCGGGGCGAGGGCCTCGACGCACAGGGGCTGCGGGGTGGGGATGAGGCCGCCAAGCCAGGCCAAAAATCCCACGATGGCCTGCGGAGCGATGCCTGCCGCGCGCAGCGCCCGCACGGACAGAGACTGGTGGCGCTTGGCCAGACGCTCACCGCTGGGGTCCAGGAGCAGGGGCACGTGGGCCCAGCAGGGCGGGGGAGCGCCGAGGTACTGGAACAGGGCCTGCTGTCTGGGGGTGGAGTCCAAAAGATCCGCGCCGCGCACGACCAACGTGATTTTCTGATCCATGTCATCCACGGCCACGGCCAGCTGGTAGGCAAAGAGCCCATCGCCCCGGCGCACGGCAAAATCCCCGCCGCAGGCCGCCGCTGAGGCGCGAAAAGCCCCCTGCACGAGGTCCTCAAAGGTGCAGGCGCTCTCGGGGAGTATCAGGCGGATGGCCGGGGATTTCTCCTGCGCCTTGCGGGCGCGGGTAGCGTCGTCCAGATGGCGGCAGATGCCCGGGTAGGCGGGCAGGCCGCCGTGGGGGGCGCTGGCCAGTCCCTGGAGGTCTTTGCGGGAGCAGAAACAAGGATAGGCGTGGCCGCGGGCCATGAGTGCGTGCAGGATCTCGGTGTAGCGGGGAACGCGCGGACTTTGGAAGTAGGGGCCTTCGTCCCAGGCAAGCCCCAGCCAGGCCAGGTCCTCCTGGATGGCATCGGCAAAATGCGGCCGGCTGCGGGCCGTATCCACGTCCTCGATGCGCAGCAGCACGGCGCCGCCCTGAGTGCGGGCCGCAAGCACACACCACAAAAAGGTCCAGGCATTGCCCAGATGCAGGTACCCCGTGGGGCTGGGGGCCAGACGCACACGAACCGGAGAACGCATGCGCCGTGCATGGTCGCTTTGGAGCGCAAATGCAACCCACCTCTTGCCTCTTTCCCTTGGCATGTGCAGATATGGTGTGTGCGCGTACGTTTTTTCCCTTTCTGGAGGCTTTGATGTCCCCTACCGCTGGATGGCGCTTGGAGAACTCCTACGCCCGGTTGCCTGAATCCTTCTTTCGCCGGGTGCGGCCCACGCCGGTGCGTTCCCCGCGTCTGGTGCTTTTCAACCGCGAGCTCTGCCTTGCGCTGGGGCTGGACGCCGACCTGCTGGATGGCGAGGTGGGGGCGCGCATCTTTTCCGGAAACGAGCTTCCTCCGGGCGCTGCGCCCATCGCCCAGGCGTACGCGGGCCACCAGTTCGGTGCATTCACGTTTTTGGGCGATGGCCGGGCCGTGATCTTGGGCGAGCAGATCACCCCCGATGGCCAGCGCGTGGACATCGCCCTCAAGGGCTCCGGGCCGACGCCCTTTTCCCGCCACGGGGATGGCCGCGCCGCCTTGGGGCCCATGCTGCGGGAGTACGTCGTCAGCGAGGCCATGCATCATCTGGGCATCCCCACCACCCGCTCCCTGGCCGTGGTGGCCACGGGGGAAGACGTGGTGCGGGAGCGTTTCTTGCCCGGGGCAGTGCTCACCCGGGTGGCGCGCAGCCATATCCGCGTGGGCACCTTCCAGTATTTTTGGGCCCGGGGGGAGGTGGAGTCCGTACGCCTTTTGGCCGACTATACCCTGCAGCGCCACTTTCCGGATCTGCGCGCGGCCCAAAACCCGTACCTAGCGATGCTGCACGCCGTGGTGCAGGCCCAGGCAGAGCTCGTTGCCGCCTGGATGCTGGTGGGCTTTGTCCACGGGGTCATGAATACCGACAATATGAGCCTGGCGGGCGAGACCATCGACTACGGGCCGTGCGCCTTTCTCGACACCTACCGGTCCGGGGCGGTGTTCAGTTCCATCGATCTGGATGGCCGCTATGCCTATGCCCAGCAGCCGGGCATCGCTGTTTGGAATCTCACCCGCTTGGCCGAGACCCTGCGGCCGCTTTTGGACAAAGATCCCCAGCAGGCCGTGGATGCGGCCAGGGCGGCAGTGGAAGCGTTCGTGCCGGCGTTTCAGACCGCGTGGCACGGGGGCATGGCCCGCAAGCTGGGATTGGTGGGCAGGCGTGCGGAGGACGCCGCCTTGATGCGTGATTGGCTTGAGCTTCTGGAGGCTTCGGGCGCAGACTTCACCAATGCCTTCCGCGGCCTGATGCGGCAGGAGCTCCCGCAGGAGCCGCCGTTTTCGCATCCGGATTTTCCTGCCTGGCATGCGCGCTGGCAGGCGCGGGTGGCGGATCAGGAGGGAGGACGAACAGCGGCCCGCACCCTGATGCGCGCGGCCAATCCCGCGGTCATCCCCCGCAACCAGCGGGTGGAAGAGGCGCTTGCCGCTGCTGTCCGTGGCGATGTGCGGCCTTTGGAGCGCCTGCTCACGGCCCTGCGCACCCCTTTTGTGGAGCCCGCGGACCCTGCCTTGATGGCCCCTGCGCCCGAGGAGTTTCAGCGCACGTACCGGACGTTTTGCGGCACCTAACGGATCGTTGCGCGCGTTGGGTGCCGCAATCGTTGTCCGCCGCTACCGGGGGCGGAAATGGCAGCCGCGGCTTTCTTTGTTGCGCAGCGCCGCTGTGGTGATGATGTACGCAGTTTGGCAGCCGTGGAAGAGGTCGATGGACGCCTTGGAGACACGGATGGATTTGTAGAAGGTGTGCAGCCTCTTGTTGAGATTGCGTAAGTCTTCGAAGGCCCGTTCCAGACGAGGTGTGGTGCGGACGATGCCCATGTAGTTCCACATGGTGCTGCGGATGGTCACCCAGTCCTGATGAATGAGGGCCGGGTCCTCGTTTTCGCTCTTGCCGGAGGTGATCCAGTCCGGGATGGCGTCTTGGAGTCGCTTGGAGAGTGGGCAGTGGTCGGCGTCGGCGTTGTGGATGATGTGCTTTGCTGCGGAAAGCCCCCACAGAAGACCTTCCAAAAGCGAGGTCGATGCCAGGCGGTTGGCCCCGTGGACCCCGGTGCAGGCGCACTCGCCTGCGGCGTAGAGGCGATCGATGCTGGTGCGTCCGTGTTCGTCCACGAGAATGCCGCCGCAGCTGTAGTGCGCCGCCGGCACCACGGGGATGCGTTCGCGGGTGATGTCGATGCCCATCTCCTGGCAGCGGGCGTAGATGGTGGGAAAGCGCTTTTTGAGATTGGCGTCCACGAAGTTGGCGGCGTCCAGAAAGACGCAGTCTTCACCGGAGTGGAGGATCTCGTCGGCGATGGCGCGGGCGACGATGTCCCGGGGGGCGAGCTCCATGCGTTCGTCGTACTTGGCCATGAAGCGCTCGCCCTTGGCGTTGAAGAGCCGGGCCCCTTCGCCGCGCACGGCCTCGGAGATGAGGAACTTGCGTTCCGAGCGGGAAAAGAGGGCGGTGGGGTGAAACTGGATGTATTCCAGGTTCATGAGCCGCACGCCGGCGCGGCTGGCCATGGCCAGGCCCGAGCCGATGGAGGAGGCGCAATTGGTGGTGTGCAGGAAGATCTGCCCCACCCCGCCGGTGGCGAGGATGGTGGCGTCCGCCAGGATGGTGGCGGGCTCGCCGCTGGCGGCATCGAAGACGTAGGCCCCCACGCATTGGTTGGTGAGCTGGTAGCGGAACTCCAGGGAAGTGGCGTGGTGCCGGGTGGTGAGGAGGTCGATGGCCGTGCATCCGGTCAGGATGCGGATATTGGGGTGGCTGGTGACCACCCGTGTGAGGGCGTCGTGGATGGCCCGGCCTGTGGCGTCGGCATGGGTGAGGATGCGGGCGATGCTGTGGCCGCCTTCCTTGGTGCGGTAGAGGGAGCCGTCCGGGCAGGTATCGAAGGGCACCTGCACGCGGCCGAGGAGAAACTCCTCCACGGCTTTGGGCCCTTGGGTTGCGAGGAAACGGACCGCGTGGTCGTACACGTAGTGGGCTCCGGCCACGGTGATGTCGTGCACGAGGAGGTCCGGGCTGTCTTCCGGGGCAGTATAGACGATGCCGCCTTGGGCGAGGGGGGTGTTGCCCGCGTCCAAAGGCCCTGAGGAGAGCAGGGTGACTTCCCGGCCGGCGTCGGCCAGGGTGATGGCAGCCGTGCATCCGGCAATGCCCGCGCCAATGACAAGGATTTCGGTCTTCAAGCGTTCCATGAGCTCCCTCCGCGATGGGCTTGCGGGAGGGGTTTGCGCAAAGGCGGGCGTTTGGCAAGGGGGGTGCGCGCCGGAAAAAGAACCAGGGAAGGACACCGCCAGCGTTCCTGGGGCTGTGCCCTTCCCTGGTTGCGCCGCGCCGAGCGCCCCGGCGCGGACGGATTAGTTGTACTCGTTGAGGGCGGCCTCGGCGTAGGTGTCTTCCAGCAGCTTGCGCAGGCGGAAGGCCCCCTCGATCATGGGCGCCAGCTTGGGCAGGCCGTCGATCTTGTCCACGTAGCTGAAGGCCCCGAGGACTTCGGCCATGCGCTGGCGCTCTTCGTTGCCATGACCGGTAAACAACACCACCTGGATCTTTTTGTCGATCTCCTTGAGGCGCTTCAAGGTCTCGATGCCGTCGATGCCGGGCATCTCGATGTCCAGGACGACGACGTCGTAGCGCTTGGCGCGTGCCATCTCCAAGGCCTGGTCGCCCGTATGGGCGATGTCCGGCGTGATCCCGTAGAGGATATGGAGCCGGTCGGCGAGAATCCGGCACAGGTCTTTTTCATCGTCCACGATGAGCAGTCGCATGCTATTCATGAGAGTCCTCCTTGGCTGTGGCCAACCCCGCGGTTGGCGCGGTGATTGCGGTGTATGGAATGGTGACGGACACCGTTGTCCCGTGGTGGGGTGTGCTGGCGATTTCGATGCGTCCTCCCAAGGCCTCGACGAGGGCATGGCAGAGGCTCAGCCCCAGTCCCATGCCTTTGCCCACCTCTTTGGTGGAAAAGAATGGCTCGAAAATACGGGCCAGGACCCCAGGTTCCATGCCGATGCCCGTGTCCTGCACCTGGACGACGATCTCTTGGGGCGCCTGGGAGGCGTGGATGCAAAGACGAAGCTGCGCCTGCGTCGCTTCCGGGGTGGCGGCGCCTTGGGCTTCCAGGGCGTCCAAGGCGTTGTCCACCAGCGGGGCAAGGATGTGCCTCCAGGTTTCCGCGGACACCATAAGGGACGGCGGGCAGGTGTGTTCGACAAAAAACCGTCCTTGCCAGCGGCTGCGGCGGTCTTCGAGAAGCTGGGCGATGAGGCGGGCGAGCGGCTGCGGCGTGTCGTCTGCCGGCACTGCTGCCCGCAGCGAGAGGAGCTTGGTGGTGACGGCCTTGCAGCGGGCGGTTTGCTCGCGGATGGTGGCAAGCGACTCTTCGAGCTCCCTGCGGGCGCTTTGCTCCATTGGGGTTTCCGCAAGGGTCTCGGCCATCCACCCTGCCTCGTTGAGCACGATTTGCAGCGGGTTGTTGATTTCGTGGGCTACGCCGACGGCGAGTTCTCCCAAGGCCGCCAGCCGGGCCGTTTCCGCCATGCGCTGGCGCTGCGCGGCATCAAGGCGGTGGGCTTCTGCCTCCTGGATGGCTTTGAGGATGCGCTCCAAAGGTGCTGGTTTGACGATGTAATCGGCCGCCCCACGTTTCATGCCGCCCACTGCCGCGGCAAGTCCGCTTTCCGCAGTGAGCAGGACCACTTCGGTACGCGGCACGAGCTCTTTGATGGCCTTGAGGGCGGCAAGGCCGTCCATGCCCGGCATGGAGAGATCCAGCAGCACGACGTCGGGGTGGGTTTGGCGCACCGCCTCCACGGCGCTTGCACCGTCATAGGCGGTGTGCACTTCCATCCCTCGGGTACGCAGGCGCTCTGCCAGCGTCTCCGCAAACTGCCGTTCGTCATCCACCACCAGGACACGCGCCATCTATTGGCCTCCCGATGGTTCGAGGACTTCGTGGATGGTGGCCAGGAGTTGGCTGATGTCGGTGGGTTTTTTGAGATACGCCTGGGCGCCTGAACGCAGGCAGACGGCGATGTCCGCCTCTGCGCCGTGGCCGCTGAGCATCACCACCGGGAGTTTCGGCCAGGCGGCGCGAATGCGGCGCAAGGTCTCCATGCCGCCAATACCCGGCATGCGCAGGTCGAGGACCACCACGTGGGGGGAGTGCTCGGCAATGCGCTGGAGTCCCTCTTCGCCGTTGAGCGCCACAATCGGCGTGTGCCCGCGCAGCTCCAGACGCTCGGCCAAGGTGGTGACGAAGCCTTCTTCGTCGTCGATGAGACAGATGCGCAGGGCGTTCATGGGGTGGCCGCCGGAAAGAGAAGGTGGATGGTGCGCCCGTGGATCTCGATGTGCCCGGCCTCGGCAAGGGCGGCGAGCACGGGAGAATCCTTGGGCGAAACCGGGAGGGTCATGACCAGCGCATGCTGGGGTGGGCCTGGAACGATACTGGCATCAAGGACGCTGCCCGCGGGACAGAGATCAATGGCGGCGCGCAGCACGGTGAAGCCGCGGCTGAACACGTCCATGGCCGAGGTACGCACCGGCAAGGGTTGGCCTGCAGGGGTAAAGCGCAATTGGATTTCTTTGAGGCGCGCTGGGCGCTGGCACAGGTCCATCAAGGCGGCCACCTGGGGGGAGAGGTCGCAGGACTCCTGCTGCTCCACGTCCGTGGCGTGGCCGAGGCGGTTCATGGCCGTGAGGAGGCGTTTGCCTCGGTCGACTTGGGTGGCGATGTGCTCCAGGGCCTCGTGGATCTTGGGGCGGTGCTGGAGCGCCACCTTGGCGTTGATGTCGAGGATGTCGCCCAAGAGTCCTGCAGACTCCCGGATGATGGCCAGGATATTCTGGAGTTCGTGGGTGGTCATGGCGGTCATGGCGCCCATGGCCCGCGTGGAGTCGAAGGTCATGATTGGCCTCCCCGCTCCATGGCTTCGGAGAGGGTCCGCAAAAGCTCCTCCAAATCCACGGGTTTGGTGAGATAGGCAAAAGCGCCGCGATGCATACCCTCGATGCCGTCTCGGGTCGTGCCTTGGCCGGTGAGGAGGATGACCGGGATCTGGGGGTGGGTTTCCCGCAGCCGGGTGAGGACGTCGAGCCCTTTCATGCCCGGCATGAGGACATCGAGGAGCACGGCCTGGGGTGCGGCCTCGGCCACCATGTGCACGGCGGTCTCCCCGTCATGGGCGACACGCGTGGCAATGCCCCGGATCTCCAGCCGTTCGGCCAGGGTGGTGGCGAATTCCTCCTCGTCGTCGACCACAAGCAGGGTGGAGGGAAGGATCATAGACTGCCTCCTTGTTCTTCCGGCGGATGTTTGGGCAGGAAGATGGTGACGGTGGTGCCCTTGCCCAGGGCGCTTTGGATATGAATGTCGCCGCCTAAGCGTTTGACGATGCCATAGGTGATGGACATGCCCAGGCCGGTGCCTTTCTCTTTTTTGGTGGTGAAAAAGGGCTCGAAGATGTGTTTGACCGTTTCTTCTGACATGCCGCAACCGTTGTCGGCAACGGCAATGCCGACACGTTCCCCTTCATCCCAGGTGGAGACGGCGATGGTGCCACCGTCGGCCACGGCTGCCAGGGCATTATTGAGGATGTTGAGGACGACCTGCTGGATCTGGCCGTAATCCGAAGGGATTTGCGGCAGATCGGGCGCCAGGCGCCGCTCGATGGTGACATTGCGGTATTGGGCCTCGCGTTCCAAGAATCCAATGGTTTCCGTAATGACGGCGTTGAGGTCCAAGATCTCGATCTTGACGTCCATGCGTTTGGCAAACCCAAGCATGCGGTGGGTAATGCCGCGGCACCGATCCACAGAACGGAGAATCGCGTCGATTTGTTTGGCAAAGCGCTCTTTGTCGGGAAAATCGGGGCGCAGCTCCAAGAGATCGCGCAGCAGTCCGGCTTTTTCGTTGATGATGGCCAAGGGGTTGTTGATCTCATGGGCCACGCCGGCGGCCAGACGGCCGATGGACGACAAACGCTGGGTGTGCTCCATTTGGTGGATGGCGGCCAGGCGCTGGGCGTCGCTCTCTTGGAGCCGCTGGATGATCATGCGGGTGGCGGCGAAGACCCCTGCGAAAATGACGCATACCCCGGCGACAAAGACCGCAACCATGTCCAGGCGCACTGTGTACCAGGCCTTGAGCAGCGATGGCCTCGGTTTCATGGCCACGAGCACGAAGTCCGTGTTGGCGATTTGGCTCAGAGCGAGAAAGTACTGTCCCCCGGCAGGGTCTGCAAAGTCGTAGACATTGGCTTCGTAGTTGGCGGGGGGCAGGGAGAAAGGCAGGGTTTCGAGGACATGGCCATACTGCCGGGATTCGGTTTGGAGCACGCCTTTGCGGTCGGTGAGAAAGGCGTCACTGCCAGGTTCCAGTCCCATGGAGGCGATGATGTTTTCAAATTGGGCGGTGTCCAGCGTTGCCCGCACAATCCAGCTGCGGCCATCAGGGTTATTGTGGCGCACCGCAACGACGACGTGGGGAAATTGCCGAAAACCGAGAAAGACATCGCTAATGTAGGAACCACGCAGAAGTACCTGTTGAAACCATTTCTGTTCTGTATAGTTGATATCTTTGAGGTTGTATGGTCCTACATAGGAAATGAGTTTTCCGGACTCATCGATGAGGGATATGTCGACGAATCCAGTAAATGCTTGCGACATGATTTGGAATATTCGGTTGAGTGCTGTTTTGTCGGCAAGCTGTTCGAAAGAATACGCCGATGCGATGAAATTGATTGCAGAGATGCGTTCTGTGAGATACAGTTCAAATGAGTGCTTGGTCTTTCCTACCAAGGCACGCAGCGGCTCTTGCACTTGGGCGGTCAGGGCATGCTGGTGCTCATAATAATTGATGAAGGCAAGCGAGAAGAGTGGAAGCAAGGCCGCCACGGCGATGAGTGCCACGATTTTGCGTTGCAACGTGCGGTAGCGGGAAGGCGCGGTGGCGGCCTCTGCCCAAGAACTGGGGGCTTCTTCTTTCATGCTGGAGCTCCAGAAAATCCCACGATGTCTCCTGGGTTGAGGGTGCCTGTGCGCAGGCGGTCAATGACCGCAGCCACGGAGCCAATGACGCCATCAAAGACTTCGACCCGTTTCCAGCGCAGGTAGTGGGAGTATTCTTCTTCGATGCCCCCGCATACCACGGCATCCATGTCCCGTTCAAGGATGAGGTTACAGAGCTCGTCCGCGGAAGGGTGGGCAAGGAGGAGCGATTTGCGGGCCACGATCTCCCCGCCCTCAGCCAGGCGCAGGATGAGGACCTCCATGGCGAGATCGAAACGGGGGGCGATTTCGTCGCGGTCGGTGGTGATGAGGATGCGGCGCTCCATGGCTCACTCCTTACGGCCGCGGCGCTGCGGTTGGCGGAGCAGATACCCCGGGAGGTGTTGTGGCCGGACATCTCCTTCAGGACATACGAGGACGGCAAATTCCATGATGTTTTTGAGTTCCCGTACGTTTCCGGGAAAGGGATGGGCATGGAGCATGCTCAAGGCCTTGGGGGTGAAGCCGGAGATGTTCTTTTTCAAGCGCTGGGCGAAATGTTCGCGAAAATAGTGCAGGAGAAAGGCTACGTCTTCTGGACGCTCGCGCAGGGGGGGCAGATCCAGACGCACCGCCGCCAAACGGTGGAAGAGATTTTCGCAGAGCCTGCCTGCGGCCGCGAGCGTGGCAGGGTCGGTCATGGTAGAGGCCATGAGCCGGACATCAACCCGCATGGGATGCCCCCCCTGCGGCTGAATCGTGCCTTCGTCGAGAAAGCGAAGAAGGCGCGTCTGGATGGAGGGCGGCAGCGATTCGATCTCGGCCAGATACAGGGTCCCCCCTTGGGCCTGCTGGAAGCGGCCAGGTTGGGGGGCAGGGGCGGTTTTGCCGAAGAGCTCGGCTTCCAGGATTTCTTCGGCCATGGGGCCGCAGCTGAAGCGGATAAAAGGCTGGCGCGCCCGTGGGGAAGCCTTGTGGATGGCATGGGCCAGGCGGCCTTTGCCCGTCCCGGTTTCGCCGGTGATGAGGATGGGGGCACTGTGGCCGGCCACCATGGGCACCAAGCGCAGGATGCGCTCCATGGCCGGGGAGCGACCCACCAAGGAGTCTTCGGTGGCGGTCTGGTTGAGCCGGGCTTCCAGGCTGTGGATCGGCGAGAGATCTTCCACGATGTCGAGATATACCGCGCCCTGGTCCGTCGTCAGGCGCACCGGGGTGAGGTTGATGGGGATGATGCGCCGGTGGCGCGAGAGGCAGTCGGTGCGTCCCCCTGGGCTTGGCGCCCCGTCTGAGGCGTGCGGGCAATTCTGGATACACCGGCGGCTGCGCAACACGTGCCGACAGGGGAGTCCGGCGACTTCGTCTCGTGCGTAGCCGAGGAGGGACTCCATGGCGGCATTGAGCGTGCGCACCCGACGGTGGGGATCCAGAACGATGCAGCCCACAGGCAGGGCGTCCAGGATGTCCAGCAGGGAGATGTTCATGGGTTAGTGGGCTCCGCCGCCGATGATACCCGACGCGGCCAGGCAGAGAGTGAGGACTTCCAGCAAAGAGATGATGGCGAACTTGAAGTCCTTTTGCTTGAAGTAGGCCACGGTGAGGTACGCAAATCCGGCGATGGTAAGGCCAGAGAGCAGGGCAATGCCTAGGAAATTGAGGAAGTCGCCTTTGCCGAGCAAAGAGACCCATCCCCAACCCGTCGGCACATTGTTGGCGGTAAGATACTCGTGGACGGGCATGGACCAATACTGGGTGATGAGTTGCATGGAGACGTAGGGCTCCATGATTCCAGAGACATAGAGCAGGTAGGTGATGGCCATGAGGGCGAGCCCGGTCCAGCATCCATAAAAGAGGATGTCGGCATATACGAGCTGTTCTTTGGGAGCGTTGGTGTTGGTATGCATACGGTTCTCCTCCACAGAGGTTGTGGTTTAGATGCCCAGGCCTTTGAGCAGGGCCTTCACGCCGGAAAAGAGTAACACGCCGATGACCATATACCGGATGAACGCGGGCTTGGCGATCGCCAAGAGGCGGACACCCACAAAAGACCCGGCCATGAGTCCCACGATGGAGGGAATGGCCATGAGCGGGATGACGCAGCCTTTGTTGAGGTACACCCACGCGGCCGAGGTGTCGGTGATGGACAGGAGAAACTTACTGGTCCCCACAGCCACCTTCAGGGGGACACCCATCATGAGGTTGAGCACCGGCACATTGGCCCAACCGGCACCCAAGCCGAACATGCCGGCCATGATCCCGATGACGATGAAGAGCAGCAGGCCCCAAAGGGTGCGGTGGGTCTTCCACTCCACCACTTCTCCGGTGGACGCGTCGAGGTAGGCCCCATGGATGCCCAAGGCAAGGCCGATGGCGTCTTGCTTGGTGACCACGGGGCGGGCGGTGTTCTTGGAGAAGAAAAGCAAGGCGGCGATGAAGATAATGGTACTGCCAAGACAGATCTGTACCACATTGGTGGGCAGCGCGAGGCCCAAGAAGGCGCCGACGATAGCACAGCTGGAGGCGATGAGGGCCACTGGTAGGGCCAGACGAAGGCTAGCCAGGTTGCGCTTGAGAAGTCCTGGCCCAGCGGCAAGGGCGCCGGCTAGGGCCACCAGAAGACCGGCCCCGCGCACGAAGTCCAGATGAAAGGGGAAAAAGCCGCTGACCAAAGGCACGAAGAGCACGCCGCCGCCCACGCCCGCGAGCACGGCAATGACGCCCAGTACAAAACAGAAGATCGCCAAGATGAGGGGCCACGCCCACCAGGGCAGGGGTGTCTTGGCCCCGGCTGTGGCCAATTGTTGGGTCATTTCCGCGCCAACGCCGGTGTCGTTGGCGGCCCATGCCAAAGCGGCCATGGCCACAAGGGCCAGGGCACAGCCGCAGGCCATTTTCCAGGTGTTGGGTTTCATTCCTGTTTCTCTCCTCTTCGGTTGATGATGGATCGTACCAGGCGCGGATCCCCCGCGCGGCAGTTCTGTGAAAGAAATAACAAGATGAGTGCCAAATAAAAAATATAATAAATTCAAATTATTGACATATCGAGCGTGGTCGAATATCTGGCAAAATATTGCCGTTTTTGGCAGTATGTTGCCGGCAGGGCGCGAGGGGTCCTCGGTGGCGGGCCGCCAATGTGCCCGGAAGAACAAGCGTTGGGAATGGCGTAGAGCCACTGCGGTGCACGCATCGCGGCGAGGTCATGCATGGGGCGGAAAAAGCAGACGGCAGTCTCCGGGAATGGGCAGCGGCGGCCTTCGGAAGAGGCCTCGGCCATCGAGATCTTCGATGTCGGCTTTGCGGATGAATTAGGACAATTTGTCTTTCAGTCCAAAGCCATGCGAGACCTGTACGAGCTGGCGACGCAAGTGGCGGGATCGGACGCCACGGTGATGATTTCTGGGGAGTCCGGCACGGGCAAAGAGTTGTTCGCCCGTCTGGTGCATCAGCTGTCCGGCCGTCGTTCCCAGCCCTTTGTGCCGGTCAATTGCGGCGTGGTGAAGGGCGAGCTTTTTGCCGACAAATTTTTCGGCCATGAGCCCGGGGCCTTCACCGGTGCTTCCCGGCAGCGCAAAGGCCTTTTTGAGATCGTTGGGCACGGGACGCTTTTTTTGGACGAGGTGGGCGACATCCCGGTGCCGAACCAGGTGGATTTTTTGCGGGTGCTGGAAGAGCGAAGTTTTCGGCGGCTCGGCGGAGAAAAAACCATCGGTTTCCATGCCCGTATCGTGGCGGCCACCAATCGCTGCCTGCAAACCATGATCCGCACCGGCGAATTCCGGGCGGACCTCTACTACCGGCTGCATGTGGTGGCGGTGACCCTGCCGCCCCTTCGTGACCGTGTCGAAGATATTCCACCGCTGGTGGAGTATTTTTTGGAAATTTACCGCCGTCGCTACCACAAGCCGTCGGTGAAGATGAGCGACGCTGCCATGGACGCCCTCATGCGCTATTCCTGGCCAGGCAATGTGCGCGAGCTGCGCAACCTCATGGAACGGCTTGTCCTTTTGAGTCGTGAAGCCCGTATCGACGTCTCCCACCTGCCCTTGGAACTGCGGTTGGGAAGCGTGCGCCCTATGGTGTCCGCCGTGCCTGCAGGGGATTTACGCCTGGAGACTGCGGTGCGCGAAGCCGAGATCGCTGCCATTTTGCGAGCTTGGGAAGCAGCGGGGGGGAGTAAGGCCCGATTGGCGGAAATTTTGGACGTAAGCCCCCGCACGCTGCGGTACAAGCTCGCCCACTATGGGTTGCGGTTGTCGTAGGGCGGCAAAAAATTGCCGCCTCAATCTCACCGATTCGGTGGGGCGCACGCCGTGAGCATGCGCTCCAAGGCGAGGCGAGCTGCGGCCGCAGTCGCCGCGTCCACGCGGACCGGCTGGGCGGTGTCGAGCTCTTGGAGTTTGGCGGTGAGGGCGTGGACATCGGTTTTGGCCATGTTGGAGCACAGTACCCGGCGCACGGGCAGGATGCGCACCTCGGGGTGGCGGCGGGCAAGGCGTGCGACGAGGTTGTCTTCGGTGCCGATGGCAAGGGTGCTGCCTGCCGGGGTTTGTGCGGCTTCGCGGATGAGGTACGAGGTGGAACCGGCGCCGTCGGCGGCGGCCACCACCTCGGGTCGGCACTCGGGGTGCACGAGGATGCGCGCCTGGGGAAACTTCGCGCGCACCGCCTGGATGTCCTCCAGGCGGATCTTGTGGTGCACGGCGCAGCATCCGGGCCACAGGTACACGCGCACGTCCGCTTGGGCTGCGGGCACGTGGAGTCCGCCTGCGCAGATGTCGAGCCGTTCTATGCTGGTCTGCGGCAGACCTATGGCCCGGGCGGTGTTGGCGCCCAGGTTGGCGTCCGGGAGAAAGAGCACGCAGTCGCCCTGCTCCAAGGCCCATTGGAGCATGCGTTGGGCGTTGGCCGAGGTGCATACTGCCCCGCCGGCGCGCCCCACCACGGCTTTGATGGCTGCCGAGGAGTTGACGTAGGTCAGCGGAATGACGCGCGCGCCGCTGCGAGTAAGGCGGGCAAGCACGGCCTCCACGAGCGGGGCCGGCGCCATGTTGGCCATGACGCAGCCCGCTTGAAGCACCGGGGCGTGGACTTTTTGCTCCGGCCGGGCGAGGATGGCCGCACTTTCCGCCATGAAGTGCACCCCGCAGAACACGATGTGCTCGGCGGCGAGTTCCGTGACCTGGCGGGCGAGTTCCAGGGAATCGCCCACAAAATGGGCGTGCTCGACGATGGCGTCCGCCTGGTAGTGGTGGGCGAGGATGGCCAGCCGGTGCTGGTGGCGGGCGATCTGTTGGGCAAGGCTCGTCATGTGGTCTCCTTGGGAAACGTGATGCGCAGCGACAGGTCTGCGGCCGGCGCGGAATGGGTGAGGGCGCCCACGGAAATGTAGGTGGGGCCCAGTTCGGCGATGGCGCGTACCGTAGCCAGGGTGACGTTTCCGCTCACTTCTGTCTCCACCTGGCCGGCGATACGAGCGATGGCTTGCTTCAGCGTGGCTCGGTCCATGTTGTCGAGCATGATGCGCTCCGGGCCGATGGCGAGGGCCTCTTCCACATGGGCCAGGGTGCGGCATTCGATTTCCAAGGGCAGGCTGTGGCCGTAGACGGCGCGGAGCGCCTTGGCCGCTGCGGTCATGGAGCCGGCGCGGTCGATGTGGTTATCCTTGAGCATGAGCATGTCGCCAAGGCCCATGCGGTGATTGGTGCCGCCGCCCATGCGCACGGCGTACTTCTCGAGGAAGCGCATGCCCGGCGTGGTCTTGCGGGTGTCGAGGATGCGCACGCCGGTGCCGGCCACGGCATCCACAAAGGCGCGGGTGAGCGTGGCGACTCCACAGAGGTGGCACAGGAAGTTGAGCAGGACACGCTCCGCCTTGAGGATGCCCTGCGCTTGCCCGTGGATGCGGGCAAGTTCGGTGCCGGAAGCGACGCGCTCGCCGTCGCGGGCAAAAAGCGTCAGGTGGTAGGGAGCGCCGGTGGCGCCCAACACCAGATCCACGAGAGGCAGTCCCGCGATCACCGCGTCCGCCTTGGCCACCAGGCTGGCGGTGAGGGTGTCTTCAGGGTGGAACACCGCCTGGCTTGTGGCATCCGGGCCGTCTTCTTCGAGGGCGATGGCAATGAGCTGGTGCAGGTGTTTTTGGGCAACATCTGGAAATGTCGGGAACATCAGCATACCTCAATGGTGGTCATGGAGGGCGGGTAGGCGGGATGGGGCAAGCCGTCAAGGTGCTCTTGCCCAGGCCATAGGTCCCGTGTCATGAGCCTTGAGCAGGCGCGCATTGCGTCAATGCCCCCGGAGGAGACATGCCTCGTCTTGCAGCCTTGCTCGAGAAGATTCCCCAGCCTGGCCGGGCCCGCTTGGTGTGCAATGGTTTTGCCTGTTGGGTGGTGCACGGTCAGGAGCTCGCCTCGACGTTTTTTCAGTCCCTTTCCGAGGCCGGCGGCTGGTCACTGGTGGAGGAGCCCCAGCAAGCGCTGTGGTTTTTTCCCAATATCAGCGTGCTCTTCGGTCTGATCCGCCTGCACAATTGGTCCCGGCTCCATGCGGCGTCCACGGCCCTCATCGTCTTCGACGCCAGCTTGGTGGTCGACGAGAACCTCAGCCAATCCCTCAATATCAAGCCGGAGTTGGCCGGTATTTCCTTCGATTTTCCCAAGCGCATGATCATTCGGGTCAATGCCCGGCTGCGGGAACAGGGCCGCAGCCTGCCGGGCGTGGCCTTCAAACAAACCGCCTCCACGGATGGCCTGCCGGGCGAGTGGTTTGACCTCGGAGCGAGCGATCAGCTCACGCCCACGGTCAATCTCCAATGGCTGGGCTTGATCCGGCCCTTGGGCGCCCGCGACGACAAGCGTACCGGTAAGGGATGGCGGGATCATTTCGAGCGCTTGGAGCCCATCCTTTCCAAGAACAAGGTGGCCTATCTGCAAGGGGAGGACCTCGCCCTGGTACTGCGCATCTCTTCCTTGGAGAAGATGCGCGCCGTGCTCTTCGATATCCTCGCGCTGCTGGAAGACAACCAGCAGGCCCTGTGGCCGTGTGTATACCTTTTTGTGGAGTCCATGGACTTGAGCTTTACCCCGGACTTGCCGCGGCGCATCCGCCATATTTGGGAGCAGCTCGAGCCCAATGCCGTGCATGCGCCTTTGGTCACGGTCTTCCAATTGGCGGATTCCCGCATCCAGGCGGTAGACTGCCGCTACTCCCTGAAAAACACCAAGGTCACGGATTTGTTCCAAGTGGTGCTTTTGTCGCGGGGAGCCAGCCGGGTGCACGGCACGCTGAACATCTTTTTGCCCGCAAGTTTGGTGGCGGGAGGCCGCAGACCCTGCTTTTATTGCGGCATGCGGAACCATACCCCGGCGCAGTGTCCCAGTAAGCGTCTCTTCCCTGGCAACCTGCAGGTCTCGGCCTTGGCGCGGGTGGCGCGCATGGACTTGGCGGAGATGCCGGCCGTCATGGAGCGCCTGGAGAAGGCGTTGGGTGAAGACCCGCTGGCGACCCTCGGGGACCTTTTGGCGGATCGAAGCCCGGAAGCCGTGGTGGTGCAGGCCGTGTTCGACGTGTCCGTGCACCTGCAGCTGCGCATGGCCCAGATGGTGTGGCGTGCCCGAGGCAAAGACTGGCCTCGCGGTATCGAGGATTCCGGAGGCGCTGTGGACGATACTGTGCTTCAGGCCTTGGAAAGCCTGCGCACCGGCAATCCGGAACGGGCCTTGGAGCGGCTGGATCAGGCGCTGGTGCGTGCTCGGCGCAATTACCAGCCTCGGGTGCTGCTCGGTTTCTTGTCCATGGAGCGCGATGATTCCAAACGGGCGGCGGAATTTTGGGAAGAAGCCCTTTCTTTGGCCTACACTCCGCTGCAACGTTCTTTTATGCTACTGCTTTTGGGGCGGCTGCGGGAAATCGTCGGGGACTATACCGACGCCATCCGCTTTTACTCCAGAGCCCATCGGGAATCGCCCAGATTTTTCGCCGCAAAGTATCGCCAAGCGGTATGCATGCTCAAAAGTGGTTTTATCAACGAGGCGCTCGGATTTTTCCGCGAAATTGTTTCCCAAGATCCGGATATATTTTCCATGCTGCTTTTAGATCCAGAGTTGGAATCCGGAAGAACGCATCTTCATGCAATGTTATGGGATTTATGGAGCGATGCGCAATCGAAGAAAGAAGAAATCGTCGGTAGTGTAAAAAATATCAATGACTTATTGAAGCAGTGGCTGCCGGAGAATCATCCTTCCTATAAAACTTTTTATGATCGCATTCAGTCTATCTCTTCGTATGTTGGCATAAACAATTATGTTGCATTTTCAAAGATAATTTATGGTGCTTTGTCCGTAAAGAACGATATTCAAGAAAGGGTAAAAAAAGATATCGAAGAGATGTATCAAAAACGCGAGTCTGTCCTTGAACGGTTGCATCAAATTCGCCGAGAAGCTTCATGGTTTCCATTTCCATCCATGCTCACCAAGTTCACCAAAGTCTTCAATCAATGTGTCACCAACTTGGATCTCGTCAACCAGTTGGATCTCCATGTGCCGGAAAAATTTCATCAGGGGCACGAGGCCCTCAACCAGGCGGAAGCAGGGTTGGAGTTTCTGGAACGTCAGCTCTTATGGCTGCAGGGGGTGCGCAATGGGACCCTCTTTTTGCTTTTGGCGGGCCGGTATCTTTTGGTCTTTGAAATTGGTGCCCTACTCGTCGCCGCGGCGGTGGCCTTTGGTCTTGCGCTGCTGGTGCCGCCGGGAACGGCCTTGGGGCAGGTGGTCCACGCCGATCGCTGGCAGGTGCTCAACGTGTGCATCCTGGTGTTCAGCTTTGTTGCCGTGGTGCTTACGGCCTTGCGTGCCTCCAGCCGCTTCGAGGCGTATCGTGACGCCGTATTGAGGGGGAAATGAGCTCTGGCCGCACCTTGGTGCTCAACCTCACCCGTTTTGGCGACCTCATCCAAACCCAAGGAGTAATTCACGGTCTGCGGGAGCAGGGGAGTGCGGTGGGGTTGGTATGCGTGGATGCCTTCGCCGATGCAGCCCGGCTCCTTGCGGGGCTGGATGCGGTCTTCGTCCTGCCCGGGGCAGGGCTCTTGGCGCAGATGGATCGCTGTTGGCCGGATGCCCTGCGGCAACTCGGGCGGTTGCAGGAGGCGGTACGCGCCTTTTCCCCGCAACGGGTCATCAATCTGACGCCCACGGTATCTTCCCGTCTGCTTTCCCGTTTTTTGGCCGAGACCGCCGGAGCGGCGCAGGATGGCTTTGTGGTGGACAGCCAGGGCTTTGGCTATGCCACCACCAGGTGGGCGGATTTTCTCCAGGCGGTCTCCGCCCATCGCGGCTGCAGTCCATTCAACCTCGTGGATATCATGGCGCGTATGAGTGGGGTTGCGCCTCCGGTACATTCGCGCCTTGCCGCCCCTCCTCAAGAGACGCCGGCGCTTGCTCCGTGGGCGGCGGGGCGGGTGGCCATCCAACTGGGGGCCAGTCACCCATCCCGGCGTTACCCGGTGGCGAGCTTTGTGGCTGCGGCACGCGCCATATATGCCGAAAGCGGCCGCATGCCGGTTCTGGTGGGCGCAGGGGGCGAGCGCCCTTTGGCAGAGCAATTTTTGGCCCTGGCGGATTTTCCCTGCACAAGCCTGGTGGGACAGACAGACCTTGGCCAATTGGCGGCGGTCCTTGCCCAGTGCCAGGCGCTTTTGACCAACGACACCGGGACCATGCATCTGGCTGCCGGCTTGGGGGTGCCGGTGGTGGCGATCTTTTTGGCCACGGCCCAGCCGTGGGACACCGGCCCCGCCCAGGAGGGGACCATCTGCCTGGAACCGGATCTGGACTGCCACCCATGCGCCTTCGGAACCCCCTGCCCGCACGAGCGCGCCTGCCGCGGCCATCTCCCGGGAACGGAGGTCGGCATGGCCGTGGCCCAATGGGTGGAACATGGGCACTGGCCGGCATCGGGTCCGCCTGGGGCCCGGGTGTGGCGGGTGACGCGGGACGCGGCGGGCTTTTGGGACCTTGAATCCCTCTCCGGACACGGCTGCCTGTGGCGGCCGCAGTGGACCGCCATGGTGCGGCCCCTGTATCGCCAATTTCTTGACGACCTTCCGCTCCTTGCCCAGCCGCAGGCCATGGAGTCGGCGCCAGCGCGGCTGCGCAAGGGTTTACCGGCGGCCGCAGGGTTTCTTGCCGTCGTGGCAGCCCAGGCCGAGGCCTTGGCCTTGCACGGCGCAGCCTCCCTGGGCCGCAAGCTCATGCCCCATTGCCAGCGGGTGGAAGACACGTTGCTCGCCGTACCGGAGCTCGCTCCCCTGGGGGTACTCTGGCAGCTGACCTGGCGCAGCCAACAGGATTTGCGGGCCCTTGCGGGGCGTTCGCGCCGTTTCCGGGACATGCTCCAGGCCATGGCGACCGTGGTTGGCATCAAGCTTGAATAGCGCTTGCCAGTCCCAGAACCTTTTGCCGCCAGGAGGAAGTCATGATTATTGTGGATGGCCAGCAGTCGTCCTTGGAACTCAAGCAGTTTGCCAACCTCGAACAGGTGCTGGAGCGGGTCATGGAAGATGGCCGCATGCAGGGCCGGATTGTCACCGATGTCTTTGTCAACGGTGAGGCATTTTCGGAAATCTATCCGCACCAGGCCGAAGACGTCGATATCTCTTTTGTGGACAAAGTGGAAGTCGTCTCGATTTCCGTAACGGAAATGGGGATGAGTATCGCCAGGGAACTCTACAAAGTCATTTCCTTGATGCAGAAAGCCGCCAAACGCACAGCAGAACTTTTCCGTTTGGCCGATGATGGCTCTGCTCTGGAGATGTATTCGGATCTCACGGAAGTATGCCGTAATTTCCTCAATATGGTTGGTGTACTGCGTGCAGAGTTTTCTTTGCAGGAGCTGCCTGCATTCGAGCAGTCTGTGAAGGATCTCTCCGCTTTGTTTTCCGAGATGATCGAGATTCAGGAAAACGAAGACTGGATTTTGCTCGCAGACCTTTTGGAATACGAATTTCTCCCCTTGGTGGAAAAGACCAAGGCCGTGGTGGCGCAGTTGCGGGAGAGCATGAAGGCGGTTGCCCATGGTTGAGACCGTGGTGCGCTGGGAGGAGTTGGCCCGGGCTGAGGAAGAGGCGTTGGCCCAAGGAAAGGAGGCTGTGGCCGCTGCCTTGGCGCGGCAGCGCCTCCAATTGCTCGAGACCGCCTTGGCGCACGGCGAGGCCTTGCCTTTTGCGGCCATGGCCCGCACCCAGGCCCATCTTCAGGCGCAGGCCCAGGCATTGCGCCATGCCTTGGAGGGGCAATTGGCTGCAGTGCGTCAGCACGGCAAGCGGGCGCAGGGATATCGAGTCGGCGCCGGCCTGGTGACCGGCGCCGCCGTTGCCGTGGATCGCCGCGGCTAGGCCCCTCTTGGGCCTTGACCCCCTTTGCCTCCCCCAGGCACAAGTCCCCCGGTCTGATGACCGAGACAGGGGGGGCTTGATGTATTTGGTCGATCCGACGCAATATCCTTCGCAGCCTGGCGTGTATCTCTTTCGCGCTCCCGGGCAGGAAGTGCTCTATGTGGGCAAGGCCAAGGACCTGCGGCGTCGGCTGGCCTCGTACACTGCCCTTGCGCGTCTTCCCATGAAGACCCAGGCCATGCTGCGGCGTGCGGAAAGTTTGGAGACCATCTGCACGGCCACGGAAAAAGAGGCCTTGCTCCTCGAAGCAAGCCTCATCAAAACCCATCGGCCTAAATATAATATCGTTTTACGGGACGATAAAAACTATCTGCTCTTTGCCATCGATCACAGGCATCCGTATCCTGCACTTCGCATCGTACGCCGGATGCACAAGTCGCCGGGCATTTCTTATTTTGGTCCCTACACATCGGCCCTTGCAGCCCGCCATACCCGCCGCATCATCGATCGTCTTTTTATGCTGCGCAAATGCCGGGACACGGTATTTGCCAATCGGGTGCGTCCCTGCCTGCAATATCACATAGGGCGCTGTCTGGCCCCGTGCTGTTTCGAAGTCCCCCAGGAAGAATATGCCGCCTTGGTGCGGCAGGTGGAGCTTTTTCTCAGCGGGAACAGCGCGGAATTGCTGTCCCGGTTGCGCCGCGAGATGCACGAGGCTTCGCAAGCCTTGGCCTTTGAGCGGGCAGCGCAGCTGCGTGACCAGATTCGGGCCATCGAGGCCACGGTGGAGGGGCAGGCCGTGGTTGCACCGGGCTTGGAGGAAGATTTGGACGTGTGGTGTGCGGTGCCAACCGCGGAGAGTGTCGGTGTTGCCGTGGTGTATGTGCGTCAGGGCCGGGTATTGGGGGCGAGCCGCTTTCGGGTGCCGGCTTCGGGGCCTGACGAGGCCCTGCAGGCGGCGGTGGTGCAATTCTATGCCGGTGGCCGCCTCATTCCGCCAGCCGTAATGGCGGAGCCGGCGCTGCCCGCCACGGTGGTGGAGGCCGTGGCGGAGCTTGCCGGGCACCCGGTGCGGCTACGCTCCATGCGGGGGACGCGGCTGCGGGGGCTTATGCGCATGGCCCAAGCCAATGCCCGGGAAGCCACGGCAGCGCCACGGCAGCTTGCATGGGAGGCGGTGGTCGGCCCTGGTCGGCAGGTGCGGCGGGTGGAAGGGGTGGATATCTCACACCTCCAGGGGCACGGGGTGCGGGCAGGTATGGTGGTGTTCGAGGACGGCGCCCCGGTGCCCCAGCACTACCGCCACTACGCCCTGCCGGAAGCCGAGGGCACGGGCGACGATCTGCGGGCGCTTACCCTGTGGGCGCAGCGCCGCTTGGCCGCGGGACCGCCTTGGCCGGATCTCGTGGTGGTGGATGGTGGCCAGGGCCAGGTGGCGGCGGTAGCCCGTGTCTTGGGCGAGGTGGGCTGCGCCATTGTGGGCGTGGCCAAGGGGCCGAGCCGCCGGGCCGGCGAGCTGGAGGACCGCGCCGTTGTGCCCGGCCGCAAGAACCCCTTGCCCTTGCGTCCGGGTTCGCCGGAACTCCTTTTTTTGCAGCGGGTGCGGGATGCTGCCCACCGTTTTGTCCTTTCCGGGCAGCGGGCAAGCCGTCGGGGAGGCCTGGCTTCCGAACTGGAATCCCTGCCCGGGGTGGGGGCGAAGACCGCCGCAGCCCTGCGCCAGCGCTTTGCTCGGATCGCTGAGCTTGCGGGCGCTACGGAGGAGGATTTGCTGGCCCTTGGTCTGGGGCGGCGGCGCGCCCAGGCCATTTTAGAGGCGGCGCGTTTGCGGGCTTCCGAGGAGAATGCCTCGTGATCCGCGCGGCCATCGCCCACGGCAGTGGTCGGAGGCTGCTCCTGTACGAGGCGCCTTGCGCCGTGGAGATGGCGCTGCGGCCAGGGGAGGTGCTGCCGGTGCTTGCGCGCGTGGAGGCCATGGTCGAGGCACACGGGCTCCACGCCGTAGGGATGGTGAGCTATGAGGCGGCCGCGGCCATGGACCCGGCCTTGCCGTGGCGTGACCCTGGGCCGTGGCCGCTCGTCTGGTTTGCCCTCTTTGCCCCTCGTTTCCGCGAGGTGCCATGCCCAAAGCCGCGGGCGCTGTGTCTGCCGGACTGGGAGCCGGAGATGGGGCCAGCGGCCTATGTGCAGGCCATCGACCGCATTCGGCACTACCTCGCTGCGGGGGAAACCTATCAGGTCAACCTGACCTACCGACTCCGCGCCCCATTTTCGGCAGACTCGTGGGAGCTTTGGGGCCACCTCTTTGCCCAGCAGCCATCCCCGCATGCCGTATACCTCGAGACGGACGACTGGGCCGTGTGCAGTGCCTCGCCGGAGCTCTTCTTTCGCCGCGTGGGGCCTTGTCTGCTCTCCCGGCCTATGAAGGGGACCGCTCCGCGGGGGCGCTTCCTTGAGGAAGACGGGCTTCAGGCGGCAGCGCTGCGCTCTTGTGCCAAAGAGCGGGCGGAAAATGTCATGATCGTGGACATGGTGCGCCATGATTTGGGCCGGGTGTGCCGCCCCGCAAGCGTGCGTGTGCCGCGGCTGCTGGAGGTGGAGCGCTACCCTACGGTTTGGCAGATGACCTCGCTGGTGTGCGGGCGCACCGATGCGGACTTGGCCCGGATCTTCCAAGCGCTGTTTCCTGCGGCATCCATCACGGGCGCCCCGAAGGTGCGCACTGCGCATATTATTCAGGAACTCGAGCCTTCTGCCCGTCGGGTGTACACAGGCGCCTTGGGCTGGGTGCGGCCTGGCCAGCGCGCCCATTTCAACGTCGCCATCCGCACGGTGCTGGTGGATAACCGGCGTGCCGAAGCGGAGTATGGCGTGGGCGGGGGGATTGTTTGGGACTCCGTGCCCGAGGCCGAATGGAGGGAGACGCAGCTCAAGGCGCGCGTGTTGGGCCCTCGGCCTCGGGACTTTGGGCTGGTGGAAACCATGCGCGCCACCCCTCAGGGCGTTCCCTTATGGTCGTGGCACCGAAAAAGGCTGGCGGAGTCGGCGCAGTATTTTGGGTTCTGCGTCCCGTGGTCCGCGCTGGAGGAAGAGTGCCGCCTGCATTGCCGAGGCCTGTCGCATCCCGCAGTGTTGCGCTTGGAACTTTGGCCGGATGGGCGCCGGCATTGGAGCATCCGAGCGCTGCCGCGTCCCGTTTGGCCGTACCGGGTGGTTTTTGCCGAGCGTCCGGTCGATGAGCGCGACCCGTGTGTCTGTCACAAGACCACCCTGCGCCAGCACCTGGATGCCGAGCGCGCCCGTGCCAGCGCCATGGGGGCGCATGACGCCATTTTGGTGAATCGTCAGGGGCACGTCACCGAGACCACCATTGCCTCCATCGTGGTGCTTTTTCAGGGACAGTGGCTCACGCCGCCACGGCGTTGCGGCTTGGTACCTGGCGTTCTGCGGCAGCGGCTTTGCGCTCGTGGGAGAGTGCAGCAGGCCGTACTCACCCCAGAAACCGTCCGTCATGCCCAGCGGATTCTTCTGGTCAATGCCGTGCGTGGGGCTTGGCCTGCGGTGATGGGCGACGAAAGAAAACGCGGGCCAGGGGAGGAGACTGCCTGGCCCGGAGTTTTTTAGGCCGCTGAAGGTGTTTGCGAATTTGGGTCGCTTGCCGGCGCCTCTTCGGGATCGCACGCGCATGCGCTTGCCATGGAATCTTCGGAATCCTCCGGGGTGATCGGCGTGCGGCTGGGCGCAATGACCCGGGCGTAGATGAGACTCAGGATGAGTCCGGCCACGAGGAGGATCACATCGCGCACGAGGGCAACGAGCATGGACCCGGTGGTGCCGGTGGTGTAGCACCCGCAATCGATGTCGAGCCCTCGGGCCATGGCGATGCCGATGGCGGCGGCAAAACCGGCGAAGAGGAGATTGGTGAGCCAAAGGGCCGGGCCCATGAGGACATCACACACCAAAAGCACCGCCAAAATGACCTCGACCCAGGGGAGCACCAAGGCCAGAGCATTGACCATGGCGGTGGGCACGAGGTCGTAGCGGGCAATGGCCAGGGCAAAGCCTGCGGGGTCGAGCAGTTTGTGCGGCACCGCGGCAATGAGCACCACGGCCAGGAAATAGCGAAGATAGCGGTAGGCGGACAGGGCGGACATGGGGGCTCCTTAGGGATTGAGACCAGTGGTCGTGGGCAGGTGCTCACCCTGCCACAGGCTCCAGCCATTGACGAAGACGAGGACGGTGGACACCCCGCGCGCCCGCAGGGCCGCGGCCAGTTCCTCCGAGAGCGGACAGCGCTCGCCGTCGCAGTACGTCACCACCGTCTTGCCTTCGATATGCGGGGCGATGTGCGGCCAGAGGCGGTCGAGCTCCGTAGGCGGCACGCACAGCGCCCCTGGGATGTGTCCCTGGGCATAGGTGTCTGGGTCGCGGGCATCGAGAAACACCGCCTGGCCTGAAAGATGGAGTTGCAGGGCGTCGGCCACGGAAAGCGCCGCAGCGGGCGCTTCTGGCTGGGCAGACGCTGCTTCCTGGGTGGCGGGCACCTCTGCCGGCGCTGTTTGGGTCGCTTCTTGCGGCTGCGGGGACGCATCCGCGACCGGGGCTTCGGGCGTCGTCGGTTTTTCGGCTGGTTCCGTCTGGGGGGCACTTTCCGTCATTGGGGCAGGCGACTGCATGGGCGCAGTGGGCTCTGCATGCGGAGGGGTTTGGTCTTCTGCAGGCGTTGGTGTCGGGGCCTCCGCCGCAGGGGGCGCAGCCCCTTCGGGCGCCGGGGTACTTGGCGCCTCGTGGATGCTTGGCTGCGCAGGTGCTGGGGCCGGAGCGGGGACGAAGGCCTCGGTGCGCACCCATGCCAAGGGAGTGGGCCGCCACTGGTTGAAGCACAAGGCAAGCAGGGTCGCTGCGGCGACGATGGCCAGGATGCTGAGCGCGGTTCGGGAGGAAGATCGCATACGGACTCCGCAAGTGGGGTTGGGGGTTAGAGGTGGACCTCTCCGGTGAGATGGGTTCCTGCCGGGATACGCTGCGGCAGGGCAGTGGCGTTGACGATGTGGACATGTCCCGAGAGCCGGATGTCGGCCTCGAAGGTGACGTCGCCCTCCACCCGAAGAGAGTCGCACTCCATGAGGCTTGGGGCGCCGCTTGGAAATCGTTGCAGAAACATGTCGATCTTTTTGTAAAATTTTTCATCCAAACGGATGGTGGGCATGGGAGTGGTCCGCTTGGGGTTGGGCACGATGGTGTCGTGCTCGGTGCGCAAAAAAAGATCCGACATGACCAAAAGCAGGTCTGCGGTGGTCTTCACCGGGGCAAAGCGCTTGCGTGGCACCACCACGGCCTGGGCGTTGTAGAAGCTGCTGATGGCGGACCCCATGGCGGTTTCCAGTTGAAACACCGCCGGCGACTGGGGATCGCGGGGATCCAGGGTCTTGGGGTTGATGATGAGGTCCAGCGGCATAAGCCGGTGCGAGACGAACACGGACTGGAGCACCCGGAGGTCCACCCAGATGGAGTTGGTGTTGAAGAAACGGAACTTTTCGATGTCCGAGAACGAATCCATTTCGCAGTCCGGGCACTGGGCCACTTCCCGCAAGGCCAGACGGTTGGTCTTGAGCAGCCGACAGAGATGGCCGCCTTTTTTGTCCTGCTCCGTGCGTCGAGCCACTTCCATGAGGAACGGGAGATTGTGCCGCACCATATAGCCCAAAAGGCGGCGATTCATGATGGCGCCGAGGTTGTCGGCGTTGGAGATAAAGGCGTAGTAGTAGTCGTTTTCCAGCAAAGCATCGAGCATGCCCGAGGTCACGAGGGCCGTGTAAATATCGCCGTGTCCCGGGGGATTCCACTCGAGCTCTGGATCCTTTGGCCATTTGGCGGGCGTGAGGTCCTGGGCAAGGATCTTGGGGAAACGGTGCTGTAAGAACGCCAAGGGAATGCCGGTGCTGCCATTGGAGAATCCTTGGATGGCGAGCATGGTCTCGGTGTGGGTGCGGAAGCTGTTCATGAAGACTTGCGGAAACTCCACGCCGTAGCGCTGCCGAACTTTCTGCGCCTGCATGAGAATGAGGTCGAGAAAGGTGCAGCCATCTTTGACCGGGATCAGGCTTTTGGGGCCTTCGAGTCCCATGCTCGTGCCCAGTCCGCCGTTGAGCTTGATGACTACGGTGTGGCGCAGGGCCTTTTCGCCGTCTTCTTTATACTCCTCCAATTGTTCGTAGTCCGGCAGTTCCCGGTCCTCCACCGGGAGGATTTCCCGGTCCGAGAGCTTACCTTGAGCGCCGTAGAGAAATTGGTTGAAGTAACACTTGAAGGTATTGATGACGATGGCAGGCATGCCCTGCTCTTCCATTTTCAGGGCAAAGGGCCGAAAGAGCCGCGTGAGCTCTTGATCGGCGAGGGTGACGCAGGAGAGGGTGTTGCTCATGTGGGCTCCTTGGCAATGACGGTACAACGCGCCGGAACGTTAGGGAAAAGTGTCCGCGGACACAAGACCGGGATGGACGCACGGCAGACGCAGCCGCACCGTGAGGGTTGGGGCCGAGGCGTGCACCTCCATGCGTCCGTTTTGGCGGGCCATGAGACGGCGGCATACTTCCAGATGCTGGTGCCCCACGTGGGCAAGCGGGGCGTCAGAGAGCACGAGGTCCACGCCGGCGGATTGTCCGTCACCCAGGATCCGCACCAGGATGTGGCCGCCAGAGGCGAGGGTGTCTTGGGCATACTGGATGACCGAGAGCAACGCTCGGTGGGTGAGCTCAACGCTGGCCTGCACTACGGGCGCTGCTTCCTCACGGATTTCCCACCTGATGCCCATGCGCTCCAAGTGGTGGCTGAGGATGCGGAAAAGGAAGGTCACAGCGCTGGCAATGGAGATGGTTTCCATGGCGGCAGGCGGGGGGTCCAAGAGCGGCTCCAAACGCTCCCAGATCGTGTCCAGACGATGGCATTCCTGGCGCAAAAGGGCACATTCCGCGTCAGCCGGGTAGCGTTCCTCAAGGATGCGTGCCAGTCCGCCCAAGGCCACGAGGGGGTTACGGACTTCATGGGCCAGTTCTTGCGCGAGGGTATGGAGCGCCATCTGGCGTTCGTTGGAGAGAAACATGCGGTCCAAGTAGGTGTGGTGAGTGATATCGAGCAGGATCCCTTCCACCCGCTGGGGTTCGCTTGCGTGGCGGCTGGCGATGAAGTGCACTTGGAGCACCAATGGGTAGCCTTGCTTATGGGTGAAGCGGAAGTCCATTTTGGACTCAAAGTGGGTGCCATCAAAGATATGGGCGATGTTGCTCAGAAATGTTTTTCGGTCCTCTTTATGGATGAGATGGAGAAACTTGAGGGGATAGTTTTGGAGCTCCGCTACGCTGTAGCCCAAAACATGCTCGGTTTTTGGAGTAAGAAATGTAAAATCGAGACTTTTGGTGAAGCTGAAGAGGATGATGGGGAGGTTGTGGACGAGTGTATGCAGCCGCGCTTGTGTGGCGCGCATGCGCTCTTGGAGCCGACTTTGTTCCAAACAGCTGTGGATGGTTTGTGCGAGAATTTCCAGGCTGGCAACAGGCTTGATGATGTATTCCCACGCCCCGGACTTGAATGCTTGGGTGGCGTATTGGGCATGGTCTTTTGCCGAGACAACGAGAATGGGGACGTGGGGGCGCAGATCGCGCATGGTCCGCAAAAGGGGCAGCGCGTCGTCTTCGCCGAGGATGAGGTCGAGGAGCACCGCATGGGGGCGTTGATCAGTAAAGCATTGCAAGGCGGACGCGGCGTCCGCTGCTTCGAGCGCCGTGTATCCGGATTCGGTAAGCCAATGGGAGATGGCGGTGCGAAAGAGAGGATCGTCATCCACGACCAGAATGCGTTTCATGACGAAGATGAGCTTGGATGGCCACGCTGGCGCTTGGCGTATTTTTTGGGGTCAATATTGTATTTTTTGATCTTGTAGTGGATGATGCGGTAGCTTGTTCGCAGATCCCGGGCAACCTGGAGCATGTTGCCCCTGCATCGCTGAAGCGCCTCGATCAAGAGCTCCTGCTCGAATTTTGCCACCGCCTCTCCAAAAGAGAGCTGAATATCCGTGGCCGAGCTTTCGGCGGTCTGCAGCGTCGGTGGAAGATGATATGTGCGTATGGCCTCTTCATTGCAGATAAGAGTGGCCCGTTCCATGCAGTTGCGCAGTTCGCGCACGTTCCCCGGCCAGGCGTATTGCGTGAGCAAATCTATGGCGGGCATGGAGATGCGTTTGATGGTTTTGCCATATTCCGTGCAAAACCATTGGAGAAAATACTCCGCCAGCGGCAGGATGTCCTCGCGCCGCTCCCGCAGGGGAGGGATGAAGATGGGGAACACGTTGATGCGGTAGTAGAGGTCTTCGCGGAATTTGCCGGTCTTGATGAGCTGTTCCAAGGGTTGGTGGGTGGCGCAGATGATGCGTACGTCCACGGTAATGGGCTTTTCGCTCCCCACCCGTTGGACTTCGCCTTCTTGCAGGGCGCGCAGGAGTTTGGCCTGCGCCTCTGGGGAGAGCTCGCCGATTTCGTCCAAAAACAGGGTGCCGGTATGGGCCAGTTCGAAACGGCCCTTCTTGGCGCTCACCGCGCCGGTGAAGGCCCCACGCTCGTGCCCGAAGAGCTCGCTTTCCAAGAGGTCCGAAGGGAGGGCGGCGCAGTTGAGGCGCACCAGCGGCCGGTCCCGGCGAGGGCTGGCGTTGTGGATGGCCTCGGCGATGAGCTCCTTGCCGGTGCCTGACTCCCCCCGCAAGAGCACGGCGGCTTTACTCGGGGCCACTTGAAGCACTTGCCCCATGACAAAGGACATGGCCTTGGATGTGGCCACGATCTTGCTTTGGCTCAGGGCCTTGGCGCGCTCGCTCGCCTCCCCCAAAAAACCCATGGACGCCCAGAGCTCTTTTTGGGCCATGGCCTCCTGGAGATATGCCGTTTGGCGGGCGATGACCGCGGCAAGGACCTCGAGAAAGGCCTGGTGTCCGTCGAGGCTGCGCCTTTCTTGGCGGGGGATGTCGGCGCTGAGTACACCGAGGACCTCCGGCGTTCCTTGGGTGGTGGTGCGGTGTATCGGCACACAGACAAAGGCGAGCTCGTGGAGTTCCTCTTTGGGCCGCCCCAAGGCCTTGTTGAGAAAGCGGGGGTCGCTGGCCATGTTTTCCACGACAATGGGTTGGCCGGTCTGCACCACCTGGCCCGTGACCCCTTGGCCTGGTGTGTAGACCGCCTTGGCCTGGCCGTGGTGGCCGTAGAAGAGGTCGAAAGAGATGGTATTGGTCTTGGGGTCGAAGATGGCGACCCCCATACGGCGGTAGCCCATGGCTTGCGCGGTGCGCTGCAACAGCGTCTCGAGACTGGTCTGCAAGGGCCCGAGAGGATCGAGGTCCCGAAGGAGTGCGTGCAAGATGGTGAAGGCGTGCAGGCTGTCAAAGGCGTTCATGGGATCTGCCAGAGGGAGCACGTGGCGATTGCACCTATTTGGGGTTTTTCTGCAGCAGGGTGATCTTGGCGTCGATGTACGGGCTGCCCGAGACCAAGGTCTTGAGTTCCTGATAGGCAGCCAGGGCTTGGGCGGGCTTTCCAGCGCTTTCTGCCGCAAATGCCTGGGCACTCAAGGCCAGCGGCTTGAGTCCTTCCGGCCAGGAGGTTTGCTGGGTGAGCGCCAGGGCCTCGGCAAAGCGTTGGGCGCGTATCAGCGCCTGAACCTGCGCCAGCGTCGCTACGGCAGTGAGCGAATCGGCGCGCGTGGCCACGTGCTGCCACAGCCCAGCTTCTTCGGCGCTGTCCTGCAAGGCCCCTGCATGGACCGCGGCCTCAAGCAAAGCGGCAACGGCAATCTTGGGGTGCTCGGCCGCCAGAGCTTTGAGGCCGGCAACCGTCTGGGCGCTTGGGGGCTGCTGGGCGAGGCGCGCGAGCGCTTCCTGGGTGCGGGCAAGCTGCACGTCCTGATAGTGCTCCAATGCACTCCACCCGGCGACCAAAGCAACAAGAGTTGCCGCGGCGATGCCGAGGGCCTTGATGTGATCCACGATCCAGCGCAGAACGGGATGGAGGTCGTCGTCCATTTCCTGCTGAAGGTTGTGGAGAAGGTCTGGATGGGGAGTGTGCTGCATGACAAACCTCGGGATGATTGTTCAAAATTGTAAGCTGGGGGCGGATGTAGGCCGAAAGCGGGGGAAGGTCAAATGGCGAGAGGCCAGGGCTGCGTGAAGTTTGGGGCTGCGCTTGATGCGTATTGCTGCAGTCCGCTTGGGCGCGCGGTACTGGTTTGGGGCTACTGGCCTTTTTCGAGGATGTGTATTCGGCGTATGGCGGGCATCAGTTGGCGCCATTTTCTTGCCCTCGTGCCGGGGTTTGGCTAGAGACTCGCCTACAATCGATTTTTTCAAGGGGGAAGTACCGTATGGAATTGGAGATGCAACTGCGCACCCTTGCCCGTGAGGCCAAAGATGCCTCGCGGATCTTGGCGACCTCCAGTGGTGCGGCTCGGAACGCCGCGCTGCTTGGACTTGCCCAGCTGCTGGAGGCGCACCAGGCGGAGATTTTAGGTGCCAATGCCCAAGATCTGGACAAGGCACAGCAAGCAGGACTGGATAGCGCTCGCATGGAGCGGCTGCGCATGACCGAGGCCGGCATTGCCGCCATGTGTGCGGCCTGCCGCCATGTGGCAGCGCTGCCCGATCCCATCGGGGAAATGGAGCAAGTGACCACCCGGCCCAATGGTCTCATGGTAGGGCGCATGCGCATCCCGCTGGGGGTTATTGCCATCATCTACGAGTCTCGTCCCAATGTGACTATCGATGCCGCTATCTTGTGCCTGAAGGCAGGCAATAGCGTCATCCTCCGTGGCGGATCCGAGGCATATTATTCCAATATGGCACTGACGTCCTTGCTGCAAAAAGCAATCGCCGACGCGGGCCTTCCGCAAGCGGCGGTACAGATGGTGCCTACCACGAGCCGTTCTGCGGTTCCCATTTTGCTTGGCATGGATGAGTATATCGACGTCGTGATCCCACGCGGCGGAGAAGGATTGATCCGTGCCGTGGTGCGTGATGCAACGATGCCGGTGCTCAAGCACTACAAGGGTGTTTGTCATATCTATGTACATGAAGATGCCAATATGGATCAAGCCATTGACATCATCAAAAATGCCAAAACCCAGCGTCCTGCGGTATGCAACGCCCTGGAGTGTTTGCTGGTGCATCAGCGCATTGCCCCGACCTTGCTTCCTGTCCTGGGGAAAACCCTTGGGGCGTTGGGCGTGAGTTTTCGGGCGTGCCCCCAGGCCCTTCCCTTGCTTGGGGATGTGGCCGAGCCTGCCTTGCCGACGGATTGGGGGCACGAGTTTCTCTCCCTGACCCTGGCGGTGCGCGTGGTGGGGTCGCAGTCTGAGGCTGAGGCCCACATCGCCCAGTACGGTTCCGGGCACTCCGAGGCCATTTTGACTGCAGACTATCGTCGAGCCATGCGCTTCTTGCGCACGGTGGATGCTTCGTGTGTCTTGGTGAATGCTTCCACGCGCTTCAACGATGGTGGCGAACTGGGCTTGGGCGCGGAAATCGGCATCAGCACCTCCAAGGTGCATGCCTATGGGCCCATGGGGGTGAAAGAGCTCACCAGCCAGAAGTTTGTGGTCTTCGGCGATGGCCATGTGCGACAATGAGCTTGCCGGAGCCGTTGGGATCCTCGGCGGCACCTTCAATCCCGTGCATGTGGGGCATCTGCGCATGGCCATTGAGGTTCGGGAAAATTTGGGCCTGCGCCAGGTGCTCTTTGTCCCGAGCTTTGCCCCGCCCCACAAGCCGGAGCACGGGCTTTTGCCGTATAGCTTGCGTCTCGCCTTGGTCAAAGCGGCCTGTCAGGGAGAGGAAGGTTTGGGCGTGAGCGAGGAGGAGCGCGGCCTGGCGGCACCATCGTACACGGTGCGTACGGTAGCGTCGTTGCGCCGCCGGCCGGCGGACGGCCCCTGGGTGCTCATCGTCGGCAGCACGGATTTCGTGCGTCTGCCATCGTGGCATCAGGGGACGCGCCTGCCGTACTTGGTGGACATGGTGGTGGTGGAACGGGACGGGACCTCTTGGGCAGAGGCCGACCTCTTCGCCCGAGTGGCCTTGGGCCTGACCCGTACTGCCTGGGGATGGCACGGGAAGCGCCGCATCGTGTATCTCCAAGTGCCCTTACTGGCAATTTCTTCTTCCATGGTACGGGAGCGGTTTGTGGCGGGCCGTAGTGTGCGCGGCCTTATCCCCGATGCGTGCTTTTCGCTTTTGGAACAGCACCGAACCTTTATTGGGCGCCTCTGGCGCCAGGAGGCACCATGATTGGACATATCGTCTTGTGGACCCTCAAACCCGAGGCAGAAGGCAAGAGTGCTGCAGAAAATGCGGCTGCCATGCAATCCATGTTGGAAGCATTGCCCGCAGTCATCGACGTCATTCAGGATTTTCATGTCAGCACGCGCATGGTGGCGACAAACATGGAAGTGGAGGTGCTGCTGTTTTCCACATTTTCCAGCGAAGAGGACTTGGAGACGTACCAAAAGCACCCGGAACACCAAAAATGTGTGGAGTTTATCCGTTCTGTGGTTGCATCACGAAAATTTGTGGACTATTATTTCTGATCTGTTTGTCCTATGAATCGAAGTGCAGCAGAATTGATGCAATAGCGCATTCCAGTGGGTTGTGGGCCGTCTGGGAATACATGTCCCAGATGGCCGCCGCACCGGGCGCAATGGACTTCCGTGCGTATTTGGCCCCAGGAAAAGTCTTGGCGCGTGCCGATGTGCTCCGGGGCGATGGGGGCCACGAAACTGGGCCAGCCCGTGCCGGAGTCAAACTTGTCCTCGGAGCGGAAAAGCGGATTGCCGCATCCTGCGCAGACGTAGATACCCGCGGCGTGGTGGTTCCAGTACGCACCGGTAAAGGGCGGCTCGGTAGCGCTTTCGCGGAGCACTGCGTATTGTTGGGGTGCAAGGATGGCCCGCCATTCTTCGGGGGTTTTCGTTATGGGGAAGATCTCCGTCGCCAGGGCGGCCCCCACCAAAAATATCGCGAACATCGTTTCCCTCCGGGTAAAAGACTAGACAGCATTGGGAAAAATGGCCTATTTTTCTTCCCATAAGATTTGCAGAACCACAAGCAAGGGGAGTGGCGCCATGGGAGACACCCAGTTTGCTTTGCAGGTACAGGCGCTCAAGGAAGACATTCAGCGCCATGTGGCCCACACGCTCGGCGGAGACCCGTATCCCCCGCGAAAGGGGAGATACTTTTTGGGCTTGTGCTACAGCGTCCGCGATCGACTGGTGACGAAGTGGTTGGAAACGCAGCGTTCCTTTTACGATACCATTTCCAAGCGCGTGTATTATCTCTCCTTGGAATTTCTCCCAGGCCGCTTTTTGATGAATTACATCCAGGCCCTGGGAATCGAGGATGTTTGTCGGGAGGCCGTTCAATCCTTTGGCATGGACTTGGATGAGCTGGTGGAAGAGGAATGGAACCCGGGCTTGGGCAATGGTGGTCTCGGACGCCTGGCCTCGTGCTACATGGATTCTATGGCAACATGTTGCATTCCAGGATATGGCTATGGTATCTTGTATGACTATGGCATATTCTATCAGAGTATTGTCAATGGATATCAACAGGAAAGCGCTGACAACTGGTTGCGACAGGATTCGCCGTGGGTTTTCCGACGTGGAAACTTCATGTATAAAATCCATTTTTATGGCAGATCCGAAGTATATTATGATTCTTCTGGTGCTGAACGGTTTCGGTGGGTTGATACGGACACCGTCATGGCCATGGCGTGCGATATTTTGATTCCTGGATATCGGAATGATTATGTAACAAACATGCGTTTATGGAAAGCGGTGTCCAGCCGGGAATTTGATTTGAGCGAGTTCAACGAAGGCGATTATATCGGCGCTGTTGAAAGCAAGGTCAAAAGTGAAAATATATCGAAAGTCCTCTATCCCAATGATCATAGTCCCAGTGGCAAGGAACTTCGTCTGAAACAGCAATATTTTTTTGTTGCAGCGACATTTAAAGATATTCTCAGACGATACCGAAAAAATAACTATGCATCCTTTGAAAACTTTCCCAATCAAGTGGCAGTCCAGCTCAACGATACCCATCCGGCCATTGCCATCGCCGAGCTGATGCGCATCCTTGTGGACGAGGAAATGGTGGCCTGGCATGAGGCATGGAAATTGTGCCAGAAGACCTTTGCCTATACGAATCACACCGTGCTTCCTGAAGCCTTGGAAGTGTGGCCTGTAGAGCTGTTATGGCGTGTGCTTCCCCGGCACATGCAAATCATCTTTGCCATCAATCACTTTTTCTTGGAGGAGGTGCGCCGCTGGAAACCGGGGCGTGACGACATTGTGCGCGCTATGTCTCTGATCGGCGAGGATGGCCCCCAGACGGTGCGTATGGCCCATTTGGCCATCGTGGGGAGCCATACCGTCAATGGAGTCGCCAAGCTCCATTCGGATATTCTCAAGAAGCGCTTATTCCGCAATTTTCACGAGTTCTTCCCTGAGAAGTTTACCAATGTCACCAATGGCATTACCCCGCGTCGTTGGCTTGACGGATGCAACCCAGAACTTTCTCGCTTGATTACCTCCGTCATCGGACCAGATTGGGTACGAGACTTGAGTCTCTTGGAAGGACTTGCCGCGTATGCGGATGATCCAGACTTCCAACAGCGTTGGTTGACGGTAAAGCGGCAGAACAAGAAGCGCCTTGCCCGATATGTCTTGCGTAAGCTGGGAATGGGGATAAATCCAGCATCATTGTTTGATGTCCAGGTCAAGCGCATCCATGAATACAAGCGTCAGTTGCTCAATGTACTTCATGTCATTACGCTCTACAATCGTATCAAAGTCCAGGATGAAGAGGTCCATACGCCGCGTATTGTCTTTTTCGGCGGCAAGGCTGCCCCTGGATATTTCATGGCGAAACTCATCATCAAACTCATCAATTCTGTGGCGCAAGTCATCAACGCGGATACTGCCGTTGGCAATAGCCTCAAGGTGGTCTTTCTCCCAAATTACTGTGTTTCTCAGGCAGAAATCGTCATTCCTGCGGCGGACTTGTCCGAGCAGATATCCACGGCAGGCATGGAGGCCTCAGGAACCGGAAATATGAAGTTTGCGCTCAATGGAGCGCTCACCATTGGAACGCTCGACGGCGCTAACATCGAAATACGGGACCTCGTCGGGCATGAAAACTTCTTCCTCTTTGGACTCACTGAGGAAGAAGTCGTCCAAATGAGAGCTCAAGGATACAATCCTTGGGCAATCTATGAGAATGACGTAGAGCTCCACAAAGCTCTGGATATGATTGCGTGTGGTCATTTTAGTCCAGAAAATAAAGATCTTTTCCGGCCAATCATCGATGCTTTGTTGCATAATGGCGATTATTACATGGTCCTCGCCGACTATCGAAGCTATATCCAGGCTCAGGAGGCAGTGTCGACAGCGTATCGCGACACCAGTCGCTGGGCACGTATGTCCATACTCAACACCGCACGCATGGGCTTCTTTTCCTCGGATCGGGCCATCATGGAATATGCCTCGCGCATTTGGAATGTCGATCCGATCCGCTAGCGCGCAGCGCGGGCCATGCGATACCGATCACGGGGGCGCGCAGCGCCCCCGTAGTGGTGTTAGAGGGAAGCGTCGAGGATGGCGGTAGCCCAGGCCGTTGCCTCGCTATGCAAACGCTTGACCGTGGGGATGTCGAGCCCCAGGGCTTGAGCGAGAGGCTCCTCGGTCCCGTCTTCACAGGCGAGCATGAGATCCAGCAGCGGCCGGTGGGCACAATTGGGATCACCGAGCAGGGCCTTTTTCTGGGCATCACTGATCGGGAGCGATTCGAGCACCGTGGCCATGGGGACCCCGAGCATGGCGTCCAAAAGGGAGAACATCCCGAGAAGGAACATCTCTTCGGGCTTGAAATCCCAATAATCATAGGTTTTCACTAATTCTTCCAAAAACTTGCCGCGCCGCAGCGCGAAATGGGCAAGCTCGGTTTGCTGCTCGCTTTGCGCCATGTCCGCCAGAAGCATGGCCCGTAACCAGTTGCGCATCTGGCGCCACCCCAAAAGGGTGATGGCTTGGCGGATGGATTCGATCTTGCGAGCAAAACCGAAGGCTGGGGAGTTGAGATAGGCAAGCAGCTTATAACTCAAGGTGACGTCGGTTTGGACTGTTTGTGCAAGTTTGTTCAAATCAGGGTCTTCTTGCTCGATGACCTCAAGAAGGCGCAGACGCGAGCTCTGATGGGCGGAGATCTTTTTCCCCGGGATGATCTCAGGCTGGGTGAAGGCGCGGCCTTGAAAGAGGCCACATCCTTGCTGCGCCAGACGGCGGAACTCTTCTTCTGTATTTACATTTTTGCATAAAATCAGGGCATGGGTCTTTTGGGCGGTTGCCTGGAGGGCGGGATCTTCGAATGCAGTGGGCGAGGCAATGGTGATGACGTGCGATTTCTCCAGGAGTGGCGAGGCTGGGGTGGTGGCGGGGTGCCATTCGAGGGCCAGGGTATGGCCTTCGCTGTGGAAGCGAGCGAGAACTTGCGTGATGGTCGTATCGACCTGGTACTCGGTGGCCACTTGAATGGCGGAATTGGCCGCAGGGATGGCGTGGGGCAGTTCGTTGACGATTTGCCCATAGGTGTAGGCAATCAGGATCTTTTTGCTGCGGGCCACGATACTTTGGAGTCCTACCGAATCGCCGGCGATGATCGTAGTGCCCACGGCATCGTTGCTGCTGTCACTGGCGGCTTGAATTTCGTATCCCCAGACAGTCTTGTTCGCCTGAAAAATGGGAAGTCGGGTAAGGAGGTACAGACTCGCGTTGCTGGACATACGGGACTCCTTGGGAAGGGGTGGGTGATCTTCTTGGAATTACGGTAGAGGGAAATGACGGGTTTTGTCTAGAAAATCTGTGGTGCCCTCTGGCCGTGCAGAAGAGGGCATTTTGTCTTTTTTCAGGAGATTCCTTGTGGGGCACCTTGAGGTTGCGAGGATTCGAGCAGTAAAGATCCGGCTGTGGTCGATGGAGGTGGCCCATGGGATTCGTTATAGACAAAAATGAAAAAAAATAGGGCACAAGCTTGGCAAAATGGCAGTATTGGAGAAGGGATGTCGGCAGACCGCTATTTTTTATCAAGTAAAATAGCCAGTTTGTATTTTTGGTCCCGAGCTTGCTAATCCTTGGGGGTTAGTTCATACGGCAAGCGCATGGCGCGAACCTATCATTTTTTGGAGGAGTATATGAGCGGATTTTCTACCCGGCGGGATGCCATTCGGGCGATTTTAGAGTATACACCGACTTCTTCTGGGATGCACTTCCACGAGGAAAAACCGACGGAAATCTACGGATGCAACGTATTCAGCGACCAAGTCATGCGGGAACGTCTGCCCAAAGACGTCTATAAGTCGCTCAAGAAGACCATCGAGCTGGGAGAAAAGCTGGACCCGACCATTGCGGACATTGTGGCCGCGGCCATGAAAGATTGGGCCATCGAGAAAGGGGCCACGCATTTTACCCATGTGTTTTTTCCCTTGACCGGCCTTACGGCGGAAAAACACGATTCTTTTTTGGTGCCTGATGGCAAAGGTGGGGCCATTGCCGAGTTTTCCGGCAAGATGCTCATCCAGGGGGAGCCGGATGCCTCGAGTTTTCCTTCCGGCGGACTGCGCACGACCTTCGAGGCGCGTGGATACACGGCGTGGGACGTCACCAGTCCGGCGTATATCCTGGAAAATCCTAATGGAACCTTTTTGTGCATCCCCACGGCATTCGTCTCCTGGAACGGCGAAGCCCTGGACAAAAAGACGCCGTTGCTGCGCTCCCTGCAGGTGTTGAACAAACAGGCCAAGCGGGTGCTCAAACTCTTTGGCACCGAGACGACGCTTCCCGTCACCTGTTTTGCTGGCCCGGAGCAGGAGTATTTCCTCATCGACCGCAACTTTGTCTTTGCCCGGCCGGACCTGCTCATCGCCGGACGCACCCTTTTCGGCGCCAAGCCTGCCAAAGGCCAGGAGTTCGAAGACCAGTACTTTGGCGTTATTCCCCGCCGGGTGCTCTCTTTCATGATGGAAGTGGAACGGGAGCTCTACAAATTAGGCGTGCCCGTAAAGACGCGGCATAATGAGGTGGCGCCCAGCCAGTTCGAAATTGCGCCGCTCTATGAGCAGGGCAATTTGGCCACGGATCACAACCAGCTCGTCATGACCGTGCTGCGCACCGTGGCCAAGCGCTACGGCATGATGTGCCTGCTCCACGAAAAGCCTTTCGCCGGCATCAACGGCTCGGGCAAGCACCTCAATTACTCCATTGGCAACGCCGAGCTCGGCAGTCTTTTCGATCCCGGCGACACCCCCCACGAGAACGCCCAGTTTTTGGTGTTCTGCGCGGCGGCCATCCGGGCGGTGCACAAATATGGCGCGTTGCTGCGCGCCACCGTGGCCTCGGCCTCCAACGACCACCGTCTCGGCGCCAATGAGGCCCCGCCGGCCATCATGTCGGTGTACTTGGGCGAGCAACTGACCGACGTGTTCGAGCAGATCAAGACCGGTCAGGTCAAAGGGTGCAAACAAAAATGCTTCATGAATGTGGGCGTGGATACCCTGCCGCCGCTGCCTCGGGACCCGGGAGACCGCAACCGCACCAGCCCCTTTGCCTTTACCGGGAACCGCTTCGAGTTCCGCGCCGTGGGTTCGTCCATGTCCATCGCCGGGCCGCAGGTGGCCCTCAATACCATGATGGCCGAGTCGCTGGATTATATCGCCACGGAGCTGGAAAAAGCCACCGCTGGGGATCCCTCCAAGCTCAATGCCGCGGTACAAGACCTTTTGCGTGCCATCATCACCGAGCACGAGGCAGTCATCTTCAACGGCGATGGATACTCCGAAGAATGGCATAAGGAGGCGGAGCGCCGCGGGTTGCCCAACCTCAAGACCACTCCGGACGCATTGCCCGTGCTCACCAGCCCGGAGGTGGTGGAACTCTTCACCAAGTACGGAGTCTTCACCGAGGCAGAGCTCAAAAGCCGCGAGGAAATCTATACCGAGCAGTACTGCAAGACCATCGAGACCGAAGCGGCCCTTACCTTGCGCATGGCGAGAACCATCATTCTGCCTTCAGCCATCCGCTATCAGGGGGAGCTGGCGGCAGTGTGCGCCAATTTGCGCGCCATCGGGAAAGATTACCGCACCAAGATGCTCGACGCGATCACCGAAAACCTGCGCAAGCTCCAGGACGCCATCGAACACCTCGATGCCGTGCTGGCTGCGGACAAAGGGGCTTCACCCCATGCCCATGCCCGCTATGCTTGTGATGTCATTTTGCCGGCCATGGCAGAGGTGCGCCAATGGGCGGATGCCCTGGAGACCATGGTGGCCGATGACCAATGGGCCCTGCCCAGCTACCAGGAAATGCTCTTTATCCGCTAAACCTATCCGTCGCTGGACATCTCGTCTGCGCACGAAGGCCGCCTGCGGGCGGCCTTCGTGTTGACGGGCGCGACCAGGCCAGGCTAGGCCACGTCCACTTTCCGGCAAGGAGCCGATGTGCACTGGTTGCGGAATCTCTTGGATCGTTTGGTTGCCAATCCCCAATTTTTTACTCTGGTGGCAGTACTCGCGGTGCTGTCCGCCTTGGTGTTGTGGATTGGCGACTTTTTGGCCCCAGTGATCGCCGCCTTGGTGATCGCCTTTCTCCTGGAGGGCTTGGTGCGGCCGTTGGTGCGCATGGGCATGCCTCGCCTCGTTGCGGTCAGCCTGGTGTGTCTGCTCTTTGTGGTGCTCTTGGTGTTTTTGGTCCTTGGCCTTGCCCCGCTCCTCATCCGTCAGGTGACGGATTTTCTGGGGCGGTTGCCGGATATGGTCGCCAGTGCCCAGGCTGTGCTCGTGCATTTGCCGGATCGGTATCCGCATCTCCTTTCCGAAGCGTATTTGACGGAGCTTTTGGACAGCTTCCGCATCCAGATCGCCAGTTATGGGCACCAATTGGTGGCCTATGGTCTCTCCAGTATGCGTTCGGTCATCACCTTCACCATTTATTTGGTGCTTTTGCCCATCATGGTGTTCTTTTTTCTCAAGGACAAAGCATTACTCATCGATTGGTTCCGCCGCTTTTTGCCGGAAGATCATCGTCTTGCCAGCAAAGTGTGGGCGGATATTCAGCGGCAGGTCAGTGACTATGTGCGCGGCAAGATACTTGAGATTCTCATCGTGTGGGTGGTGACCTATATTACTTTTCTGGTGTGCGGATTGAACTACGCCATGCTGCTCAGCCTGTTGGTGGGGCTTTCGGTGATCATCCCCTATGTCGGTGCAACGGTCGTGACCATTCCCGTTGCCGTGGTTGCCTATATGCAATGGGGGTTCGAGAGCCAATTCATGGTGGCGCTCGGGGCGTATTTGGTCATTCAGATCCTCGATGGCAATGTCCTTGTGCCCCTGCTGTTATCGGAGGTGGTGAATATCCATCCCATCGCGGTGATTGCTTCCATTTTGGTGTTCGGCGGCCTGTGGGGATTTTGGGGGGTGTTTTTTGCCATCCCCTTGGCCACGGTGGTGCAGGCGGTGCTCAATGCCTGGTGGGCCCGCGACGTGGAAACGGACGGAGCAGTATGTTGAGTGGAGTGCACATGGAATTCGATGTGTTTGGCATGGGCAATGCCTTGGTGGACATGGAATTTGCGGTCGATGACGTCTTTTTGGAGACCCATGGCATTGCCAAGGGGCTCATGACCTTGGTGGATGCAGATCGCCAGTTCGCTGTTCTCCAGGCGCTGCGCAGTCAGCATGGGACTCGGGCCTGTGGAGGCTCCGCCGCCAATACCATGGCGGCCGTGGCGGCTTTGGGGGGCCGAGCCTGCTATGCATGCCTGGTGGCTGCCGACGAGATGGGGGATTTTTTCTTGGAGGACTTGGCCCGCATGGGGGTTGCCACCACCCTGCAGGGGCCGCGCCCTGCTGGGACCACCGGATCGTGTGTGGTGCTCGTGACCCCGGATGCGGAGCGCACCATGAACACCTATCTGGGCATTTCTTCACAGTTGGGCGCAGCCCATGTGGATGAAGAGGCCGTGGCCCGCTCCCGGTTTCTGTACGTGGAAGGGTATTTGGTGTCTTCGCCCACGAGTCGATCCGCGGCCGTGGCAGCCATGGCCATGGCCCGGCGTCATGGGGTGCGCACGGCACTGAGCTTTTCCGATCCCGCCATGGTGGAGTATTTTCGTCTTGGTCTGGAAGAAATCCTCGGGGAAGGGGTGGATCTGCTTTTTTGCAACCGGACGGAGGCGTTGGCATGGGCCGGATGCCGTACCCTGGCCAAGGCTGTGGATAGCCTGCGGCAGGTGGCAGGAGCCTTTGCCGTCACTTTGGGGGCGGAAGGGGCGTTGCTTTTCGATGGCTATCAGCTCCACGAGGTGGACCCGTTTCCGGTCACGCCCAAGGATACCAATGGGGCTGGAGACATGTTCGCTGGCGCCTTTTTGTATGGCATCACCCATGGGATGTCGTTTCCGGAGGCAGGACGGCTGGCCAGCCTTGCCGCTTCGCGGGTGGTGACGCGATTTGGCCCCCGTCTTGAGCAGCAAGAATATGCCGCACTGCTCAAAGATTTCCGCGCCGGTGAGTCGCCGTCTACGCCGTCGTAGGTGTGCCTTGGAGCATGGCGAGCACCCATTTGCCTTCCTGCTGCAAGCGGCTCTGCACCGCGCTCTGCACGGAGGCGGGTGACGAGCCGAAGTCCGTGCCTCGCAGGGCATAGACCTTCTGGAGCAGCTTTCGCGCAAATTCCGGTTGCTGCAGGCCTCGGGGGTTGCCCTTCGCCTGGATTGCTTCAAGGGCGGTGGTGAAGATGCGGCTTGCCCCGGCCGGGCCGTGCTGCACCGCGGTGCTCCACAGCGCCTCGGCCACAGCTCGCGGGCCTTGGGCCACATCGATGCCGGTACGCTCCAGGATGGCCTGGCGGGCGGGCTCAAAGTGGGTTTGCTCGATGAATTGGCGTTGCACCTGGAGGAAGCGTTGCGGGGCCTCGGCAGCGATGGCCTTCCATACCGTGGGCATACCGCCGGTGGTGGACCCGGTGTTGGCCGGACCTGCAGCCCGCAGACGCGCCGCCCAGGAGGGCGCCACCTGGTCGAGGTATTGGAGGAAGCGGTCCATGGTGCCGGGCCGAGAGGCGATCTGGTACGCGCCATAGGAGGTGCCGCCCACGGGGTCGTAACCGATGGCAGCGCCGCCGGCGTCTGCGGACTCGAATCGGGCGCTCACCTCGCCAAGGGCTGAAGGCTGGGACGATGCGGCCGTCAGCTCCTGAATCGTGTGCACTGCTTGGTTGAGGAGCGCGCTTTGCCCCGCATCGAGCCCATGCCGTTGGGCATCCATATGTTCCTCGAACTGGACGCGCGACCGGTAGGTGTGGCGGGGCGTTGGCAGGGCGTTCATTTGTCCAAGAAGGTGCAGACGGTCGATGACAGACATGAGGACTCCGTGTCAGAAAAGTGCCCAAGACAGTGGTTGTCCTGATTTTATGCATAAAGCACGCCAGGTTTTAGGAAAGCCCACGGCCTGCCTTGCCACTTTTTTGAGAAGTCCGTATGGGCCAGCCAGGAGGTGCCTATGGCCACGACGACACACGACGATCACTTGCTGCAGCTGGTGACCTTCCGCATCGGCGAGGAAGAATTCGGGGTCAATATCCTCCAGGTGCAGGAAATCATCCGCATGCTGGACATCACCAAGGTCCCCAAGGCTCCGGATTTCGTGGAAGGCGTCATCAATCTCCGCGGCAAGGTCATTCCCATCATTGATCTTCGCAAGCGCTTTGGGCTCCCGGCCCGGGAGCGCGACAAGATGAGCCGCATCATCGTGGTGGAGATTGGGACCACGGTGGTCGGCTTCATCGTGGATGCGGTGTCGGAAGTGCTGCGCCTGCCTGCCAGCACCGTGGAACCGCCGCCGCCCGTGGTGGCTGGACTGGACGCCGAGTACATCAGCGGCGTGGGCAAGCTCGATGACCGCCTGCTCATCATGCTCGACATGGACCGCCTCCTTTCCCGGGATGAAAAAACCGCCCTCGGTGCGGCATAGCTCTGCGAGGGCATACCCATAACCACAGGCGGGGATGCATCCATCCCCGCGTTTTTTCCATCGCCTTGACACCTCCAGAACTCCATTCTTTCCTCAATCGTCCCCAGGGCAGCCTGCGGGTGGTCAAGACCGGGCCGGTGGGTCAGGTCTGCTTGGCGCACCTTTTGGTGCGCGCGGGCCATTTCGTGGTCCTGCTCACGCCCCCAGGAGCGGATGTGGCGCTTTTTGGAGCCCTGGTGCACGCCCTTGATGGGGATTTCGCTGGCCAGCCCCCGTGGAAGCGGCGCTTTCTTTCTTTGCCGCGTTTTTCTCCAGAGGTGGGGTCTCCGGGTACGTGGGGAGAGCGCTGGAGCGTGCTCTACGGCTTAAGTACCCAGGCGCCACGGGCGCTTCTTCTTCCCTTGGACAACCTGATTCACAAATGGCCGTCACCGGCGATGGTGGCCAGCGCGCATGTGGAGATCCGCCGAGGGGAGGATGTCAGCCTGGATGCCCTGGTGGAGACCTTGGTGGCCTTTGGCTACCGCCGTACGTCGCTGGTGGCCGTTGTGGGCGAGTTCTCCGTGCGTGGCGACATCGTGGACGTGTTCGCCCCGGGGTGGGAACTGCCCGTGCGCCTGGAGACCTTTGGCGATACCGTGGAGCGACTCACGCTCTTTGAGCCGTTGTCGCAGCGTTCGCGGGCGGATCTGGAGCATACCGTGATCGTGCCGGTACAGGCGGTGCCCGCGGCGCTTTCCCAGGTGGAAAAAGCGCACTCTCTGTGGGATGGCTGGGTACGCACTGGCGATCTTTCCCGACAGGCGTATCAGCGCCTGGAGCAAAGCCTTACGGAAGGGGGAGTGCCGCTTCTGAGCCTTGCCCAAAGCGGCCTTGAAGGTTTCGATGCTTGGATCCCCAGGGACGCGGTGATCGTCGTGGCGGAGGCCCAGAACCTGCGGCCCAAGCTGGAAGAGTCCCTGTGGGAGTGGCAGCATTTTTTGCAGACCTGGCAGGATGGGCTCCCGCGTCAGGGGCTGCTGCAAACGGAACAGGAGTCTCGACGTCTTTTGGAGGGACGCCCCAGCCTTTTGTGCGAGGACCTGGTCATGGGGCAGCGCGGGCATGCCCTGGAACTTGCCGAGGAACCCCTGCGCACCTTTGCGGACCTCTTTTGGAAGCCCGAGGACCGGCAGCGGCCGTGGCGGGCGGTGGTGGAGGCCTTGCGGTCCTGGCAGCAGGCCGGCGAGCGGGTGGTGGTGTGCTTCCCCACTGCCGGGGCCCGGCGCAAATTCGTGAGTCTTGCTGGGGAAGAGGGGCTCATGGTGCAGGATGGCCTGCCCCACGGGCCGGGCATCGGCGCTGTGGTTTCCGGCGTCCGTCAGGGCGCTGCTCTTCCCTGGGCAGGGGTGCGGGTGATCCCGGAAGCCGTGCTCCATCCCGGGGAGACTGCCCCGACCCGCCGCCGACCCAAGGCCTTTTCCGGGCTTTCCTCCTTTGAAGGCCTTGAGCCGGGCGATCTCTTGGTGCACCGCGACTATGGCATCTGCCGCTTTGGTGGACTTGTCCGCGTGCAGATGGGCGAGGTGGCCAACGATTTTCTCCTGCTGCTCTTTGCCGACGAGGACAAACTCTATCTCCCGGTAGACCGCCTGGGGTGCGTGCAGCGCTACCAAGGCCCGGAGGGCGCCACTCCTGCCTTGGATCGCCTGGGCTCCACGGGCTGGCGCAAGGCGCGGGAGCGGGTGCGCAAGGCCGTGGCCGCCATCGCCCGGGACCTGGTGGAGATGTATGCCTTCCGCAAGATCGCCAAAGGATTCGCCTACGGTCCGGTGCCGGCCTTTTACCGGGACTTCGAAGCCACCTTTGGATTTGACGAGACCCCGGATCAGGAACGGGCCATTGCCGAAGTCCTGGCGGACATGGAACGCCCCGAGCCCATGGACCGCTTGGTGTGCGGCGATGTGGGATTCGGCAAGACGGAAGTGGCCTTGCGGGCGGCATTTCGGGCTGTGGCCGACGGCAAGCAAGTGGCCTTGCTCTGTCCCACCACCGTGCTTGCAGAGCAGCACTACCAGACCTTCCGCCAGCGCATGGAGCCGTTTTCGGTGCGCGTGGCCTTGCTTTCCCGCTTTGTGCCCGCGGCGACGCAAAAGACCGTACTTAGGGCCGTGGCCCAAGGCCAGGTGGACGTGCTCATCGGCACCCATCGCATGCTCTCCAAGGATGTGGAGTTCGCCAACCTCGCCCTGCTCATCCTCGACGAGGAGCAGCGCTTCGGGGTGCAGCACAAAGAACGCCTCAAGAAGATGCGGGCCACGGTGGACGTGCTCACCCTGACCGCCACCCCCATTCCCCGCACCTTGCAACTCTCACTCGCCGGGGTGCGGGGGCTGTCGGTCATCGAAACCCCGCCGGTGGACCGGAAACCCGTGGAGACCGCGCTCATGGAGCGGGACCCCGAAGCCTTGCGCTCCATCCTGGAGCGGGAGCTTGCCCGCGGCGGTCAGGTGTTTTGGGTCTCCAATCGTGTTCAAGGGTTGGAGCAAACTGCGGCCTTCGTGCGATCCCTCGTGCCGCAAGCCCGGGTGGGCATGGCCCATGGGCAGATGCCGGCACGCGAGCTCGAAGACTCCATGCACCGGTTTTGGCATGGGGAGATGGACATCCTCGTGTGCACCGCCATCATTGAGTCTGGCCTGGATTTCCCTCGGGCCAACACGTTGGTGGTGGATCAGGCCCATCTTTTTGGTCTGGGGCAGCTCTATCAATTGCGGGGCCGGGTAGGCCGCTCGTCGGTCCAGGCGTACGCCTATTTCGTGGTGCCGAACCCCGACGCCTTGCCGGAGGTTGCCCGCAAGCGGCTGAAAATCATTCTCGAGATGGACTACCTGGGCGCGGGCTTCCGGGTGGCCATGGAAGATTTACGGCTGCGCGGCGCGGGAAACATCCTTGGCGAGGCCCAATCCGGGCACATGGGCAAGGTGGGGCTCGATCTGTATTTGGAGATGCTGGAAGAAGAGGTGCGGCGCCTGCAGGGTGGGGCGGTACAGACCTTTATCGAGCCGGAGCTCAACTTGGGGTTTCAGGCGGTTATTCCGGAAGCGTATATTCCCGACAGTCAGGAGCGTCTGCACTACTACAAGGCCCTGTCCTCGTGTCCGGACGAGGCGGCGGTGGAGGCCGTGGTGGACGAGATGCGCGACCGCTTTGGCGTCATTCCGGATGCTGTGCGCCTGTTCGTGGCGGCCTTGCTGGTCAAGCAGGCAGTGTGGCGTTTGGGCGCGGTGCGGGTGGATTTGGGGCGCGACAAGTGCCTGGTGTACTGGGACGCCGCCCGTTGTCCCATCGATCCGAAGCGCTTGGTTTCCTGGATCATGGCGCGAACCGACGCCCGCATGCTGCCGCCCGCCAAATTGGAACTTGCCTTGGCGGGAGAGGGGCTGACTGCTCGCGTACGGGCCGCCTACACCGCTTTGCAGGACCTCGTTCGGGAGGTTGCCGCTCCTGCTTTAGGGCTGGACGCGGGCGATGCAGAAAGCTAGGAATCACCCGGCCGCAATCCGGAAAACAACTATGGGAGAGCCTATGCGCCGAGCATGGATGGTCGTTTTGGTGTTTTTGGTGAGCGCCCCGACTGCCTGGGGGACGTTGGTGGACCGCATCGTGGCCGTGGTCAACGGCGAGATCGTCACCTGGAGCGAACTGGAGGCCGAGACCAATCGCTTCCTGGCCCAGGCTGGCCCCAATGCCCCGGACGAAGCTTCCGCGCGCAAGGTGGTGCTCGATTCTCTCATCAATGATATTTTGGTGCGCCAAGAGGCGGAACGCCTGCAGGTCACGGTCTCGGACAGCGATGTGGAAAACGCGCTTCGGGAATTCAAGACGCGTCGGCGTCTGTCGGGTGCTGAATTTCAGCACGGGCTGACGCTTCAAGGCATCACCCTGGACGAGTTCAAGAAGCAACTGCGCAGCGATCTTATGCGGCGGCGCATCTTGAACTTCATGGTGCAGCGCAAAGTCGTGGTCACGGACGAAGAGATCCAGGCGTACTACGACGCCCATGCCCAGCAATTTCGCTCCGGTCGGCACCTGACGGTGCAGCTTGCCGTGCTGCCGAGCCAGGAAGATGCCGCCAAGGTCGCTGCTGCCGTGCGCCAAGGCGACATCACCATGGACCAGGCGGTGCGGGAATATTCCATCGGTCCGCGCCAGGATGACGGCGTCATGGAGGTGGCGTGGCAAGATTTGGATGCAACCTGGCGTCAGGCCCTGTCCGGTCTTTCTGCGGGCCAGGTGAGTTCGCCGTTTCTGGTGCAGGGCAAATGGGTCGTCGTGCGTCTGGTCCGTGAACGTACCACGGACGAAGGCGGCGGGATCGATGCGGTGCGGGAGGAGATCCGGGACATCCTGACTCGGCCGAAATTGGAAGAGCGCTTCCAGGAGTACATGGCGTCGCTGCGGGCCAAGGCCCTGATTGATGTGCGGCTGTAAGGGGCAGGAGGAGGGGCATGCAGGAAGAACTCCAGGCCATTGGGCAGATGTTGCGTGAGGCCCGCGAGGCCAAAGGGTTTTCCTTGGCCGAGGTGGAGGCGCGCACCAAGATTTCCGTGCCGGTGTTGAGCGCTTTGGAGGCAGGGGACGCGAGCCGCTTGCCCCACCCGGTATATGCCAAAGGCTTTTTGCGCAGTTATGCCGCGCTTCTCGGACTGGACAGCGTGGATCTTTGCTCCCGTTTTGCCCAGGCCTACCCGCTGCCCGATGCCATGGAAGAGCCCCCGGAGGAGCGGGCGGCCCAGATTCGAGTCACGGTGCGCCATCCTGAGGCCGACGATCGTTGGCGGCCGTGGATGGTGCGCGTGGCTGGAGCTGCTGTGGCGGTGGTCGTCGCGGTGGGGGGGTGGTACGGGTTCCAATGGTATATCCTGCCTCAGGTGGTCGCCTTGCGTCAGGCCGCCACGTTGATGACCCATCCGGCCAATGAGACGATGCCTGCGGCCAACACCACGCTTGCGCAGCCTCAAGAGACGAGCCCCGCGCTCGGGGAGCCTGGGCAGGCTCCGGCAATGCGCGACGAGAATGCTTCCCTCAATGCATCGGCCGATTCTCCTGTGGCGCCGAACTCCCTGGAACCTGCTGTGGAGGACGCCGCGCCCGTGGCCTCGCAGCAGGCCCCTCAAGCGGAGCCGCTTCGGGTCATGCGGGTGGAGGCTGTGGCGGACTGTTGGTTACAGGCCAAGGCGGACGACAAGGTGACGGATTATTTTCTGCGCCAGGGGGAGCGGATTGACGTGACCTTTGCTTCTTCTTTGCGGATGAAGCTCGGCAACGCTGCAGGCGTGCGTCTATGGTTGGACGGGCAGGCTTTTCCGGTGGGAAAGACCCGCCCCGGGGAGGTCCGAGTCATTTCCGTGCCATGATGGATTGGTCCGAGACGGTGCTTCTTTTGCGGGTGGGCACCTTGCGTGAGGCGGACTGCTGGGTCCGCTTTTTTTCGCCAACACAAGGGATGCTCACGGCCTTTGCCTTTGGCGGGCGCCGCAGTCGCCGCCGCTTCGGCGGCTGTCTCGATCCATTGGATCGGGTGCATTTTTCCATGGCGTGGGAGCGTCGGCGCCACTACCTGGTGCTGCGGGAAGGGGCGCTGGTGGAGCGGTTTGGGCGCATGAAGGCGGACTTGGACCGTTTGGGCATGGCCAGCAATTGCCTGCGTTTCGTGGAAGGGCTCTGCATCCCCCCGGATGGGGTCGCCGTGGTGCACCATGCCTTGGTGGAGGCATTGCGGCTCCTCGATGGAGAACACGGGGCGTCCCGGTTTTTTCCGGTGCTGTTTCGGGCCCATGTGATCTTCAACATGGGTTTTGCTCCCAAGCTTGATGTCTGTGGGGGCTGCGGCGCGGACCTCGGAGCACGGCCTGCCTTTTCCATCCCCAAGGGGACGGTGCTGTGCCGCCGCTGTGCAGGGGCTGAGCGGAGCATCTCTCCTGCCACCATCGCGCTTTTGCGGAGCATTGCCCAGCCGCTGCCTGCGCCCTGGGCGCTTGAGCAATTACCTCCTGTGGTGCGTGAGGAGACGTGGTATTTGGTGGATCATTTTTTACGCTGGCACGTGGATCTGCATGCAGGGACGCACGGCGCTCGGTGTTGATTTTCGTGAAGCTATTTTGAGTATAATCAAGGAGAAGGTATGTATTTTCAGGATGTCATACTTGAGTTGCAGCGATTTTGGGCAGATCAAGGATGCGTGCTGCATTTTCCGTATGATATGGAAGTGGGCGCCGGGACGTTCAATCCATCCACATTTCTTCGGGTACTTGGCCCTGAGCCATGGAATGTCGCCTACGCGGAGTCTTCCCGTCGGCCGACCGATGGAAGATACGGTGAAAATCCCAACCGCCTCCAGCATTACTATCAATTTCAGGTGATCTTGAAGCCGTCGCCGGCCAATGTGCTGGAGCTTTACCTGGAGAGCCTGGGGGTGCTGGGCATCGACAAGGCCGAACACGATATCCGCTTTGTGGAGGACGACTGGGAAAGTCCCACCTTGGGGGCCTGGGGGCTGGGCTGGGAGGTCTGGCTCAACGGGATGGAAGTCACCCAGTTTACGTACTTCCAGCAGGTGGGCGGCATTGATCTCGATCCCATAAGCTGTGAAATCACCTATGGCGTGGAACGTCTCACCATGTATCTCCAGGGAAAAGAATCCGTTTATGCTTTGCAATGGAACAAAAACGTGACCTATGGAGACATTTACCATCAATCGGAAGTGGAGCAATCCAAGTACAACTTCGATTATTCCAACAAAGATATGCTGCTGTCCTTTTTCCAATCGTGTGAAGAGGAATGCAAACGTCTGTGCGAGGCCAATCTTCCCTGGCCGGCGTATGACTATTGTTTGAAGTGCTCCCATCTCTTCAACCTCCTCGATGCCCGTGGGGCCATCTCCATCACTGAACGCGCCCAGTATATCGGTCGTGTTCGGCATCTGGCATCCACGGTGGCGCGTTTGTATGTGGAACAGCGTCAGGCCCTGGGACATCCCATGCTGCGTTTGGTGAATGCATAGCCCGTTGTGAGCGGAGAAGATATGGCGCATTTTGTTTTGGAAATCGGTGTCGAGGAGATGCCGGCGCGGTTTTTGCCAGCGCTGGAAGCGGAATTGGCTTCGCGTTTGGATCAAGCCCTGACGGATGCCCGTTTGGCGCACGGATTGGTGCGGGCGGCAGTGACCCCGCGGCGCTTGGTGGTGGAAGCGGAAGATGTCGCTCCGTTGCAAGCAGTGGAGGAAGTGGAGGTCCTGGGCCCGCCGGCGGCCGTGGCTTGGGACGCCCAGGGGGAGCTCACCAAGGCAGGCCTTGGCTTTGCCCGCTCCCAATCGGTGGAGCCGCATGCCCTCTACCGCGTGACCACGGCCAAAGGAGAGTACGCCGCAGCGCGTAAGACCACCGGCGGCGGCCTGGCGGGAGATATCCTGGCCGAGGCCGCATCCAGTATTTTGAAGACCTTATCCTTTCCCAAGCGCATGCAATGGGTGGGCAAGGAGTGGAGCTTCGGCCGCCCGGTACGCTGGCTCTTGGCCCTCTTGGATGAGGCTGTGGTGCCGGTGCGTTTCGCCCAGTTGGTGGCGGATCGCTTCACCTGGGGGCATCGGGTGCTCGGGCCTGGGCCCTGGAGCGTTCCCCATGCCCGGGATTTTCGTCGCATCCTTGAGGAGCAGGGGGCGGTGATCCTGGATCCTGCGGCGCGGCGCGCGGCCATCATTGAACAAGGCAACGCCGCGGCCCAGGCCGTGGGCGGCACGGTTGCCTGGAGGGACGATCTGCTGGCCGAAGTGGTGGGCCTGGTGGAGAGCCCCTGTGCGGTGCTCGGAAGTTTCGATGCCTCGTATCTGGAGATCCCACAGGAGGTCCTGCTCACCAGCATGCAGGCCCATCAAAAGAGCTTTGGCGTCCGCGGGGAGGACGGCGCGCTTGTGCCGTATTTCCTGGCAGTGGCCAATATCCGCTCCACCCGGCCGCAGACCGTACGTGCGGGCTGGGAGCGCGTGCTGCGCGCCCGCCTCGAAGACGCCCGCTTTTTCTGGCGCACGGACCTTGCCGCGGACTTTGCCGCCTGGAACGCCAAGCTGGAAAACGTCACCTTTCTTGGCCCCTTGGGCTCCATGGCGGACAAAACCCGGCGCTTGGAGCGCATTCTCGACGTTTTGGATGCGCACGCGGTGGTGTCTGGGGAAGACACGCTCGCCGCGGCTCGGCGGGCGGCGCAGCTGTGCAAGGCGGATCTGGTGTCCGCCATGGTGTACGAATTCGGGGAACTGCAGGGGATCATGGGCGGCATTTACGCCCGCCGCAAAGGCGAACCCGATGCCGTGGCCCTGGCGATCCGGGAACACTACCTGCCCTTGGGGCCGGATACGCCGGTGCCGGCCAGCCTGGCGGGTGCCATGCTCGCCCTTGCCGACAAGGCCGATACCTTGGTGGGCGCCTTTGGCTTGGGCATGATCCCCACCGGGGCTGCGGACCCGTACGCCTTGCGCCGTGCAAGTCTGGGCATCATCCGTATCCTTTTGGAGCACGAGCTGCGCGTGCCGTTGTCCACGCTGCTGCAGGCCGCTTACTGCGCCTACGGCGATGGCATTGCCTGGAAACTTGCCCCTGAAAAGGCCCAGGCGCGGCTGATGGACTTCTTCGGCCAGCGCCTCAAGGCGTACTGGGCAGGCCAAGGCATGGACACCCTGACCCTGGATGCCGCCTTGGCCGTGGGCTTTGACGACGTGGTGGACACCGGCCGCCGGGTGCGCGCCCTGCAGGCCGCGGTGGGGACACCGGACTTCGAGCCTGCGGCCCTCACCTTCAAGCGTGTGGCCAATATCGTGCGCAAAAGCGGGGCCGAGGCTGCGGCCCACGTGGATCCGGGGCTCTTGGAGGCCGGGGCGGAGACGGAGCTCTGGGCCGCACTGGAGGCGTGGGAGCCGCGGTTTGCCAGCGCCTGCGCCCAGGGGGATTACGGCGCCCTGTTTCCGCTCTTGGCCGAGTTGCGGCCGGCAGTGGACCACTTTTTCGACTCCGTGATGGTGCTTACCGACCATCCTGGCCAGCGGGCCAACCGTTTGGCCATGCTGTCGCGCATCCTCCATCAAGTAGGACAGGTGGCCGATTTCACCCGGTTTCAGGTGTAAGGGGAGCCATGGCACTGGTGGCTGAGTGGAAACGTTGGGGGCGGCGATAATGGCCGCCCCTGCCATTTGGGGTTCGAGCCTGTGGCGCCTCTTGCCCTGGGTGCGGCCGTATGTGCGGCGCATGGCCTTGGGGCTTGTGGCCAATGCCGGCGCGCGGTTCTTCGACTTGGTGCCGCTTATGGTCGTCGGCCGGGTGGTGGATATGGTGGCGGCCTCCATGCAGGCCGGACGCCCCTTGGAAGTCGCCGATTTTGTCCTGGCTGCGGCGGTGGTGCTTGCCACCTTTGGGGCCTTGGCCGTGTGTCAGAGCACCAGTGACTATCTGCTCGACACCGTGGCCCAAAAGGTGCGCCACGACCTGCGCGTGGCCTTGTATCAGCATGTGCAGCGCCTGGATGTGGCCTATTTCGAGACCCGGCAGATCGGCGACATCATGGCGGTGCTCGCCGGCGACGTGGATACCCTGGAGCGCTTTTTCGCCGACACCTCCACCAGCATGGTGCGCTTGGTCATCACCTTTGCGGGGGTGTATGGGTCGCTCTTGTGGCTCGATCCGTATTTGGCCGTGCTGCTCATGCTGCCGCTGCCTTTTGCCATCGCTGCGGTGCGGTTTTTTGCCACCAAGGTGGCCCCGCAGTACCGCCGCGCCCGGCAGGCCGTGGGCGCCATCAATGCCATTTTAGAGAACAATCTCCAAGGCATGCCGGTGATCCAGGCCTACTGTGCCGAGGACGCCCAGACCGCACGCATCCGCGAGCACTCCCAAGAGTACCGCGATGCCGCCATCCAGGCCGCCTGGGAGCGGGCGCGCTTCGTGCCGCTCCTCTATGGGGTGGCGGGCGTGGGCTACGCCGTGCTCATCGGCGTGGGCGGCTGGATGACTTGGGCCGGCATTGGACCGAGCCTTGGAGACTTCACCACCTTCGTGCTCATGGCCATGCGCCTGGTGCTGCCGCTTTTTGTGTTCGGGGCCCTGATCAACCAGATCCAGCAGGCCGAGGCCTCTGCCCGGCGTATCATGGAGCTGTGGGAGACCTCCGCCCAGGTGCAGGAGCACACCGAGGCAAGCCCTCTCTCCGGTCCGGTGCGTTGCGTGGAGCTTCGGGACGTGTGTTTTGGCTATCCGGGTCGGGGGCAGGTGCTCTGCCGCATCAACCTGCGTCTGTGTCGCGGGGCGGTGCTGGGAGTGGTGGGGCACACCGGGGCAGGCAAAAGCTCGCTGGCCAAGCTGCTTCTGCGCTATTTTGACCCCGATTCCGGCCAGATCCTGGTGGATGGTCGGCCCCTGCAGCAGGTGGCCTTGGCGTCCTGGCGCAGCCGTATTGGCTACGTATCCCAGGAGGCCTACCTCTTTCACGGCACGGTGGCGGAAAATATCCTGTTGGGCTCTCCCCATGCGGACGAGGCCGCCCTGCGCGAGGCCGCACGCTTGGCCGGGGCAGAGGAGTTCATCCTGCGTCTGCCCCAAGGCTATGCCACCCTGGTGGGAGACCGCGGCGTGCGCCTTTCCGGCGGTCAGCGCCAGCGCATCTCCCTGGCCCGGGCCCTGCTGCGGGATCCGGAGCTCCTCATCCTCGATGAAGCCACTGCCAGCGTGGATACCCGCACCGAGGCCATCATCCAGGAGAACCTTCGCCACTTGCACCCCGGACGTATGACCTTGGTCATCGCCCACCGGCTCTCCACCGTGCGCTTTTGCGATGAGATCGTGGTACTGGTGGATGGCATCATCGTGGAGCGCGGCACCCACCAGCAGCTGGTGGATATGGGTGGGGTGTATGCCGGGCTCTGGCAGGTGCAAAGCGGAGAAAACGGGGAGAAGGCATGAGGCGACCACGCTTGCGAAATGGCGCGGCAAAAACGGTTGGCCTTGAGTCTTTGGGTCTTCCATTGCCCCAATTGGAGATGTCCTGCGTGACGCGATCGGCTCACCTCCATGACGCATGATGGGAGAAAAAACATCGGGGTCGCATTCAAAGCGGTAGCAGTAGGACGCACAACGATCTGATGCAAACAGCAGTCTGGAATATGGCAAAGAATACCCGAAAGAAGAATGCAAGTAACGGCGCGAGCCTCGGCTTCGAGGCCGAACTCTTCAAAGCCGCCGACAAGCTGCGCGGCAACATGGAGCCTTCCGACTACAAGCACGTCGTCCTGGGTCTGATCTTCCTGAAATACATCTCGGACGCCTTCGAGGCCAAGCACCGGGCGCTCCTCGCCGAAGACCCGCTGGCCGCCGAGGACAAGGACGAGTACCTCGCGGACAACATCTTCTGGGTGCCCAAGGAGGCGCGCTGGTCGCATCTGCAGGCCAATGCCAAGCGGCCGGAAATCGGCCTGTTGATCGACGAGGCCATGCGCGCCATCGAGAAAGACAACGAGTCACTCAAGGGCGTGCTCCCCAAGGACTATGCCCGCCCCGTGCTCAACAAGGTGATGCTGGGCGAGCTCATCGACCTTCTCTCCGGCATTGCGCTGGGCGAAGCGGGCGACAAATCCCGCGACATCCTCGGGCGCGTGTATGAGTATTTCCTCGGCCAGTTTGCCGGGGCGGAGGGCAAGCGCGGCGGCGAGTTCTACACGCCGCGTTCGGTGGTGCGCGTGCTGGTGGAAATGCTGGAGCCGTACTCGGGCCGCGTCTACGACCCCTGCTGCGGGTCAGGCGGCATGTTCGTGCAGTCGGAAAAGTTCGTGCAGGAGCATGGCGGGCGCATTGGCGACATCGCCATCTACGGTCAGGAGAGCAACTACACCACCTGGCGGCTCGCCAAAATGAACCTCGCGGTGCGGGGGATCGACGCCGACATCCGCTGGAACAGCGAGGGCAGCTTTCACAAGGACGAATTCCCGCAGCTCAAGTTCGACTTCATCCTCGCCAACCCGCCGTTCAACGTCTCCGACTGGGGCGGCGAGCGTCTGCGCGACGACGTGCGCTGGAAGTTTGGCGCACCGCCCGTGGGCAACGCCAACTTCGCCTGGCTGCAGCATATCTACCACCACCTTGCCCCCAACGGCACCGCAGGCGTGGTGCTGGCCAATGGCTCCATGTCCTCGCAGCAGTCGGGCGAAGGCGAGATACGCAAGGCGATGGTCGAGGCCGACGTGGTGGACTGCATGGTGGCGTTGCCCGGGCAGCTTTTCTACTCCACGCAGATTCCCGCCTGCCTGTGGTTTCTGGCGCGCAACAAGAACCCCGGCAAGGGCTGGCGCGACCGGCGCGGTGAGGTGCTCTTCATCGACGCGCGGCAGATGGGCGTGCTCGTGGACCGCACCCGGCGCGAACTCACCGACGAGGAAATCCAGAAGATCGCTGACACCTACCATGCCTGGCGCCTGCCTGCGCCGAGGCTTCGGCAGGCAGGCGGCGAGCCCGGCGCGGGTGAATACGCCGACATTCCCGGTTTCTGCAAATCGGCCACACTCGATGAAATCCGCAAGCACGGCCACGTGCTGACGCCGGGGCGCTATGTGGGCGCGGCGCGGCAGGAGGACGGCGGCGAGCCGTTTGCAGAAAAGATGGCGCGCCTGGCGGCCCAGTGGCGGCAGCAGCGCGAGGAGGCCGCGCGGTTGGACGCCGCCATCGAGGCGAACTTGCGCGAGCTGGGGTTTTGATTCATGAAAATGGCCTGCCAAGCTATTTTTATAGAACAATTCATGTGGAAATAGCGTGGCCAGCTATTTTCACGACGGAAAGGAGCGAACCCTCACCATGCAGCGCGAAATGACCGGCCAGTGGGTGACCAGCATCGCCGGTGGCGAGCCGGTGCGCGCGTTCGTCCCATGCCCCCTGCCGCCCGAGCCGCCGCTCGTGCTCGATGCCACGCGCCAGCAGCGCCTGGAACAGGCCTTGCTTGCCCTCGGACGGCTAGATGCCATCGCCGCCTTGCTGCCCGAGCCGGAGATCTTCCTGTACGCCTACGTGCGGCAGGAAGCGGTGCTCTCCAGCCAAATCGAGGGCACGCAATCGTCGCTTTCCGACTTGCTGCTCTTCGAACTCGACCAGGCGCCGGGCGTGCCCTTCGACGACGTGGTGGAAGTCTCCAACTACGTCGCCGCCCTTGAACACGGCATGGCGCGGCTGGCCGAAGGCTTGCCGCTGTGCAACCGGCTCATCCGCGAGCTGCACGAAAAGCTGCTGGCGCGCGGTCGGGGCGCGGGCAAAGCGCCGGGGGAATTCCGCACCACGCAAAACTGGATCGGCGGCACCCGCCCCGGCAACGCTGTCTTCGTTCCGCCCCCGCCGCAGGAAGTCGAGCGACTCATGGGCGAGCTGGAGCGCTTCCTGCACACGGAAGATGGTCCCGGCGCTCTGATCAAGGCCGCGCTTGCCCATGTGCAGTTCGAAACCATCCACCCTTTCCTCGATGGCAACGGCCGCGTCGGGCGGCTCCTCATCGCCTTCATCCTTCATCACGAAGGCGTGTTGCGCCAACCGCTGCTCTATCTGTCGCTCTTTTTCAAGCGCCACCGCGCCGAGTACTACCGCCTGCTCGATGCCGTGCGCACGAGCGGCGACTGGGAAGCCTGGCTCGATTTTTTTCTCGAAGGCGTGGCCCTCACCGCGCAGGCCGCCGTAGAAACGGCGCATCGGCTGCTCGAGCTGTTCGCTGCTGACCGCGCGTGCATTGTGCCCTTGGGCCGCACCGCCCCCACCGTGCTGCGCCTCTTCGACATGCTGCGCCACCGTCCAGTGGCCAACATCAAACTGCTCGCCGAGCACGCTAGCGTGAGCTTCGCCACCGCCGCCCGCGCCGTGCACACCTTGCAACAACTCGGCATCGTGCGCGAGATCACCGGCCGCGCGCGTGAGCGGGTGTTTGTCTATGGCGCATACCTCGACCTGCTCGCCCAGGTGGGCGAGGCATGAGGCCATCCCGGTTTGGGGAGACGGAACGATGACGAAGTCGGCGCTGGCGGGACGGCAGGGGAAGGCGGTGTGGGGGGATGCGGCGATTGGAGCCGACTTGAGGGAGCTTGGGAATGGCGGGTGAGTGGCGGGAAGTAACCATTGGCGAGCTAATGCCGTTCAGCTATGGCAAAGGCTTACCTGAGAGGCGGCGCAATGCGAACGGTCGTGTCCCTGTTTACGGTTCTAATGGCGTTGTAGGTTTTCATGACGCCTCATTGACAGATGGTCCGACTGTCGTGATTGGTCGCAAAGGGACTGTCGGCGCAGTTCACTACTCACCTGTTCCTTGCTGGCCAATCGACACAACGTTCTATGTGACCGGCACAGAACCATGGTTGGTTCGATTCCGCTATTACGTTCTCAAGTCTCTTGGGCTGGAGCACATGAATGCCGATAGTGCAGTCCCTGGACTAAACCGCGATGCTGCCCATGCCCGGATGATTTTTACACCAGTAGCTGAAACCGAACAACGCGCCATCGCCCACATCCTCGGCACGCTAGACGACAAGATCGAAAACCTGCGCCGTCAGAACGAAACGCTGGAGGCCATGGCGCGCGCCCTGTTCCGCGCGTGGTTCGTGGACTTCGAACCCGTGCGCGCCAAGCTGGAAGGCCGCCTGCCTGCGTCCCCAGGACAGGCAGGCTGGCGGCGCGGCGAATCGCTGCCGGGGCTACCCGCCCACCTCTACGACCTCTTCCCCGACCGCCTCGTGGATTCGGAGTTGGGCGAGATTCCGGAGGGGTGGGGGGTGGGAATGCTTGGCGACGTTGCAGATAATCCACGCCGGGGTATTCAACCAAACCAGCATCCGACCGGATACGCCCTACATCGCGCTGGAGCATATGCCGAAGCGGTGTATCACACTCTCCGATTGGGGCGTCGGCGACGGTCTCGAAAGCAACAAGTTCGAGTTTAGGAAAGGCGAAATCCTCTTTGGAAAGCTCCGGCCGTACTTCCACAAGGTCGGCGTTGCGCCGGTCGATGGCGTGTGCTCGACGGATATCGTCGTGGTCGCCCCGAAGACTCCGGTCTGGTTTGGTTTCGTGCTTGGTCATGTGTCGAGCGTGGAGTTCGTCGAGTATACGAACGCCGGCTCGACCGGGACGAAGATGCCGAGAACCAGTTGGGCCGAGATGGCGCGCTACACAGTTGCGTTGCCACCGCAGGCTGTCGCCCGCGCAAGTACGGAGACGTTACAGCCGTTTGTTACCCACATCATCGCGGGTGTTCACGAAACCCGCACCCTCGCTCAACTCCGCGACACCCTGCTGCCCAAGCTGATCTCCGGCGAACTGCGCATCCGGGATGCCGAAGCCTTCCTCGAGGCGCGCGGACTATGAAGCCTCAGAACCAGATCATCATTTTCGAATCTCCCGACCAATCGATACAGTTTCGTCTGGAAGGTGAAACCATCTGGCTGACGCAGCGCCAGATGGCCGAGCTATTCGCCACTACGCCGGAAAACGTGCTCATGCACCTGAAGAACATCTTCCGCGATGGCGAACTCGAGGAGCCGGCAACGACTAAGGATTTCTTAGCAGTTCGAACCGAAGGCACGCGACAGGTCGAGCGGCGACTGAAGCACTACAACCTCGACGCCATCATCTCCGTCGGCTACCGCGTCAATTCCACCCGCGCCACGCGCTTCCGCCAATGGGCCACCCGCGTGCTGCGCGAGTACCTCACCCAGGGCTATGCGCTCGACCGCCAGCGCTTTGAGAAAAACGCCGCCGAGTTGGAAGCGGCGCTCGCGCTGGTGAAGAAGGTCGCCGCGGGCGAGGCGCTTACCGCCGGGTAGGGGCGCTGGTGATGACGGGCCATGTCAGCGGGCCAGCGGCCGGTCGCTTTGGAAACCGTCGCTCTATCCGCCTGAAGGGCTACGATTACACCCAGCCGGGCGCGTATTTCGTGACGATCTGCACGCAGGATCGGCAATGCCTGTTCGGTGAAGTGGTGGAGGGAGGGATGCTGCTGAACGATGCTGGAAATATCGTCGAGACCGAATGGCGATCCTTGCCGCAACGTTTTCCAGGCATCCAAACCGATGCATTTGTCGTCATGCCCAATCATATCCACGGCGTCATTCTCGTAGGGGCGCGATTTATCGCGCCCATGCGGGTCAATCCCGGCACGATAAATCGCAATGAGGGCACGATAAATCGCAATGAGGGCACGATAAATCGCAATGAGGGCGCGATAAATCGCAATGAGGGCGCGATAAATCGCAATGAGGGCGCGATAAATCGCGCCCCTACGTTGGGGGATATTGTGCGGGCGTTCAAGGCTGTGACGTCTCGGCGAATCCGGCAGCAAGGCAGCACAGCTTTCGCCTGGCAGCGCAATTATTACGAGCACATCATTCGCAATGAGCAGACGCTCGTCCGCGTTCGTGAATATATCGCCAACAACCCGCGACAATGGGCGCTGGATTCGGAGAATCCAGCGGTTGGATCGCGTTGGATGGCGCCCGGATCAGGAGAACGGTAATGGCATTTTTGTCCGAAGCCGACGTCGAACAAGCGCTGCTCGATCAGCTTGGCGCACTCGGTTACCATATCGAAGGCGAGGAGGACATCGGCCCCGATGGCACGCACCCCGAGCGCGAGAGCTATCAGGATGTGGTGCTGAAAGGGCGGCTGGAAGAAGCAGTCGCGCGCTTGAATCCCGGAATGCCGGAGGAGGCGCGCCAGGAGGCCGTCCGCAAGGTGACGCACGCCGAGCTGCCGAATCTGCTCGAAGAAAACCGCCGCCTGCATAAGCTCATGACCGAAGGCGTGGATGTGGAGTACCACGCCGCCGACGGCACACTCGCCGCGGGCAAGGTGTGGTTGATCAATTTCGAGCGCCCGGAGGCTAATGATTGGCTGGCGGTGCGCCAGTTTGTGGTGATCAATGGCCCGCACAAGCGCCGCGCCGATGTGGTGGTGTTCGTCAATGGCCTGCCGCTCGCGGTGATCGAACTCAAGGCGCCCGGCGTGGAGCAGGCCACCCTGGTGGGCGCGTTCAACCAGTTGCAGACCTACAAACGGGAGATTGCCCCGCTCTTTCACACCAACGCGTTGCTCGTGGCCTCCGACGGCATCGCGGCGCGGGTGGGGTCGCTCTCGGCCGACTTCGAGCGCTTCATGCCGTGGCGCACCACCGATGGCGCAGCCATTGCACCCAAGGGCGCGCCGGAGCTGCCCACCTTGATCGAGGGCGTGTTCGAACGGCAGCGGCTGCTCGAGCTCCTCCGCGATTTCACCGTCTTCGGGCAGACGGGCGCGGGGCTCGTCAAGATCATTGCCGGCTACCACCAGTTCCACGCGGTCAAAAAGGCGGTGGAGCAGACGCTGCGCGCATTGCCGCCGAAGGACGTGGCACGGGAGGACCCGGCGCGCTATGGGCTGCCCTCGGCGCGCGCGCAAAAGCCGGGGGATCGCCGCGTCGGGGTGATCTGGCACACGCAGGGGTCGGGCAAGAGCCTGTTGATGGCCTTTTACGCGGGGCGCTTGGTCAAGCACCCTCTGCTCGAAAACCCGACGCTGGTGGTGATCACCGATCGTAACGATCTGGACGACCAGCTCTTTGCCACCTTCTCCATGTGCCGCGACCTGATCCGCCAGACGCCGGTGCAGGCGCAAAGCCGCGAGGATGTGCAACGGCTGCTCGACCGCGTGGCGGGCGGGGTGATCTTTACCACGTTGCAGAAGTTCGGCGAGATCGACGGGCCACTGACCACCCGGCGCAACGTGGTGGTGATCGCCGACGAGGCGCACCGCAGCCAGTACGGCTTCAAGGCCAAGCTGGATGCCAAGACGGGCGAGATTGCTTACGGCTTTGCCAAGTATCTGCGCGATGCCCTGCCCAATGCCTCGTTCATCGGCTTTACCGGCACGCCGATCGAGGCTGACGATAAGAACACGCCAGCCGTCTTTGGCAATTACATCGACATCTACGACATCAGCCGCGCGGTCGAGGACGGCGCGACGGTGCCGATCTACTACGAATCGCGCCTGGCGCGCATCGAACTCGACGAGGACGAAAAGCCGAAGATCGACGCCGAGATCGAGGAGGTGCTGGAGGACGAGGAAGAGCCCACGCGCGAGCGCATCAAGCAGAAGTGGGCGACGGTGGAAGCGCTGGTCGGCAGCGACAAGCGCCTGGCGCAGGTGGCCCAAGACATCGTGCAGCACTTCGAGGCGCGCGTGGCCGCGCTCGATGGCAAGGCGATGATCGTCTGCATGAGCCGGCGCATCTGTGTCAAGCTCTACGACGCGATCGTGCGGCTGCGCCCGCAGTGGCACAGCGACGACGATGCCCAGGGCGCGATCAAGATCGTGATGACCGGCGCAGCGAGCGATCCACCCGAGTGGCAAAAGCACATCGGCAACAAGGCGCGGCGCGACCTGCTGGCCCGCCGCGCCCGCGACCCGAACGATCCGTTGAAGCTCGTGATCGTGCGCGATATGTGGCTCACCGGCTTCGATGCACCCTGCATGCATACGATGTATGTGGACAAACCGATGCGCGGCCACGGGCTGATGCAGGCGATTGCCCGCGTCAACCGCGTATTCCGCGACAAGCCCGCGGGGCTCGTTGTGGACTACATCGGCATCGCGCAGAACCTGAAAAACGCACTCGCCCAATATTCGCCGCGCGACCGCGCGCAGACCGGCATCGACGAGGCCGAGGCGGTGGCAGTGCTGCTCGAGAAGCTCGAAATCGTGCGCGCCATGTTCCATGGCTTCGATTACCGCGCGGCGCTCGATGGTTCGCCCCAAGAGCGGCTCTCGATGATGGCTGGCGCCATCGAGTGGATCCTCGATAAGCAGCAGCAATGGGCGGCGCAGGAATCGACGCCGGATGGCAAGAAGGCGGCGCACCGGCGCTTTTCGGACGCGGTGCTCGCGCTTACCAAGGCCTACGCGCTGGCGGCTGCGAGCGATGAGGCCCAGGCGGTGCGCGAGGAAGTGGGGTTCTTTCAGGCGATCCGCGCCGCGCTCATCAAGAGCAGCACCGGCTCCGGCGTGACCCAGCAAGCGCGCGAGTTGGCGATCCAGCAAATCGTCAGCCGCGCGGTGGTCTCTACCGAGATCGTGGACATCCTTCAGGCCGCGGGCATCAAGAGTCCGGACATTTCCATCCTCTCGGACGAGTTCCTCGCCGAAGTTGCGCAGATGGAGAAGAAGAACCTGGCGCTGGAGGCTTTGAAGAAGCTCATCAACGACAGCATCCGTTCGCGCGCTAAGACCAATGTCGTCGAGACGCGGGCGTTTTCCGAGCGGCTGCAAGATGCCGTGGCGCGCTATCACGCCAACGCCATCACTACGGCCGAAGTGTTGCAGGAGCTGATCCAGCTGGCCCGCGACATTCGGGCTGCCCGCCAGCGCGGCGAGGAGCGCGGATTATCGGACGAGGAAATCGCCTTCTACGATGCGTTGGCCGAGAACGAGTCCGCCGTGCAGGTGATGGGCGACGCGAAGCTGCGCGTGATCGCCCACGAACTGCTCATGAGCCTGAAGGAGAACATCACCGTCGACTGGGCGCACCGCGAATCGGCCCGCGCGCGGCTCCGGGTGCTGGTCAAGCGCATCCTGCGCAAATACGGCTATCCGCCCGACCTGCAGGACGCCGCGGTGCAGACGGTGCTGGCGCAGGCCGAGGCGCTGTCGGCCGTGTGGAGCTTGCATGCTGGGACGTCTGAGCGAATTGTTCGCGTGCCATGATGCCTTTTCTGGCTGCATGCGCTTTCTACGGAAAGTGAGGCAAGAATGACGATACGGAGGGCGCAGGCAAGGGCCAAGGCAGGGATGGCAGGAAGAATTGACGACATGGCTGCCGCACGTGATTTTTTTGCGTTCAGCTGGTACAATCATGCCGGATACTCGCTTGACAAGCGGCGATGGGAATCGGTAACGAACGTCGCTGCAGAGACATCCAGCTGACGGAACTTCCATCCAGCAAGGAGAATGAACTTGGCGAATCACAAATCAGCCCTCAAGCGGCATCGTCAAAGCCTCAAGCGCAATGAGCGCAACCGCATGGTAAAAACCCGGGTGAAGAATGCCATCAAGGCAGTCCGCAAGGCCGTGGAGGCCGGGGATCTGGACGCTGCCCAGACCCTGCTGCGGACCGCCACCTCGGTGTTGGACCGCGCGGCGAGCAAGAAAGTGCTGCATTGGCGTACCGCTGCACGCAAGATTTCGCGGCTTTCCATGGCCGTGAACAAGGCGGCTACGGCTCCGACCAACTAAAGGCCGCTGGGACGCGTGATCATAGGCCTGCCCTCCTCTCGGGACAGGCCTTTTTTATTGTGGCGCTGCTACCCAAGAAGGACGTGCCATGCCCATCGTGGAAATTCGTCTCACTCCAGAAGAATTGGGAGACCTCTCGCACATCCAGACTTTGGCCTGTGAGGCGGCCGGGGTGGCGGTATCGACTCCGGTGGAGATCGTGCGCCGCTCCTTGGATTGCCGAGGCCGTCGGCCGCGCTACGTGCTGCGTGTGCAGGTGGGAGACCCGCCAGTGGCGGAGCCGTCGCGTGCCTTTGCGCCCAAGCCTCCCACCGGTGCGCCGGTGCTCATCGTCGGTGCCGGACCGGGCGGATACTTTGCCGCCCTGGGATTGCTCGAGGCGGGGATTCGTCCCATCGTGCTCGAGCGCGGCCGGGACGTACGCAGCCGGCGTCGCGATCTCAAGCCGCTGTTTACCCAAGGGAGAGTGGATCCCCATTCCAACTATTGTTTTGGCGAGGGTGGGGCCGGCGCCTATTCCGATGGCAAGCTCTACACGCGGGTGAGCAAACGCGGGGACCCCCGCCGGGTGCTGCGCCTGCTTGTGGAATTCGGCGCATCTGCGGACATCCTGGTGGATGCCCATCCCCATTTGGGCTCCAATATGCTTCCGCGCATTGTGGCCGCCATGCGTGCGGCCATTTGCGCCTTGGGCGGGGAAGTGCATTTTGGCGCGCATGTCACTGGGCTGGTGCGGCGCGGTGATGCGGTCTGCGGGGTTCGGCTCGCCGATGGGAGCACCCTGGAAGGGGGCGGCGTGATCCTTGCGCCCGGCCATTCTGCCCGGGACGTATTTGCCTTTCTACATGCCCAGGGCATTGCCGTGGAGCCCAAACCCTTTGCCCTGGGGGTGCGCATCGAGCACCCGCAAGCCTTGGTGGACCGGATGTTTTATGGAGCTTCTCCCAGACATCCGGGCCTTCCCCCAGCCAGCTACCGCCTCACCCATCAGGCCAAGGAGCGTGGGGTGTTTTCCTTTTGCATGTGCCCTGGGGGGTTCATCGTGCCTGCCGCCACTGCGCCTGGAGAGATCGTCCTCAATGGGATGAGCCTTGCTGCCCGCAGCGCTCCCTTTGCCAATGCCGGGATCGTGGCGGAGGTGCGATTTACCGATGTGCCTCAAGTGGAGGCCGACCCTTTGGCCATGCTGCGCTTCCAGGCCGAGGTAGAGCAGGCCATGTTTGCCGCAGGCGACGGCACGCTCAAGGCCCCGGCGCAGCGGGTGCCGGATTTCCTGCGCGGCGTGGCGGGGGCGCATCCTGGCCGCACCTCGTATGTGCCAGGATGCTTTGCCGCGCCGCTCCACGAACTCCTTCCGCCCTTTGTCACCGCGGCGCTGCGCGAGGCCCTGCGGGCCTGGGAGCGCCGCTTTCCGGGCTTTGCCTCCAGCGAGGCCAAGATCCTGGCCGTGGAATCCCGCACCAGCTCCCCGGTGCGTATCCCCCGGGATGCCGCCACCCACATGCATCCGGCGGCCCCAGGGCTTTTCCCTTGCGGGGAAGGCGCGGGGTATGCCGGCGGCATCGTTTCCGCTGCCCTGGACGGTCTTACTGCAGCGCAGGCCGTAGGGCGGTATCTCAAAAAATAAGGGCCGCCGTGCGCGGGCGGCCCTGGATTTGCGCTCCTCGGGATCTCTAGGCCCGGAAACTGCGGGCAAAGAGGTCGGCAATGGCCTGGCGGCCGCAGTCTTCCAGAAAGCGGGTCCCGGTGCCGCAGAAGTGCTGGGCGGTGATGCGGGGAAGACCGCCGTCTTCCCATTCCTCGCCGTTCCAACGGAACCAGGCGTTCTTGGTCTGGTCGAAGGTGAAGATGGGTTTGTTGCAGATCTTGGCAAACTCGGTGCCCCAGCCGGTGCCGCCGCGCACCGTGCCGTCGGGCATGATGGTCCCCACCACGAACACCTCGTGACCGGAATCGATCTGGTACATGATGGTCTGCAGGATTTTGCGCATGAGTGGGGCGTTGGTGAAGGTGCGTCCCAGGAGTTTGGAGACGTACGAAAGGCTCACGTCCTTGCGCATGAGTTCTTCCGGGGTCAGGACCCTGAGTCCCCGGGAGCGTTCGATCTTGTGACCATCGAAGGTGTAGGTCACTTCCTGCACGCCATATGCCTCGGCCTGGCGGCCGAATTCCGCTTCGGTTCCTGGGGCGCCGCCGCTGAAAAGAGTGTAGGCAGTTGCGTCCATGAGTCCTCCTTTTAGTATCGGATGGAAGAAAAGCGCATGAGCTTGTCCCATTGATGGGTGGAGCTGATGCGACGGATGGTGCCGGTCTTGCCGCGCAGTACCAAGGAGTGGGTGGTGGCGCCGCGGCCGGTGTAGGTCACTCCGGCCAGAAAGGTGCCGCCGGAGATGCCGGTGGCGGCGAAAAAGACGTCTTCGCTCTGCACCAGGGTATCGGTGGTGAGGATCTGCGTGATGTCCACGTCGTACTCCAGGATGCGGCGCCGTTCCATTTCCGATTGCGGATCCAGGCGCCCCAGGATTTCGCCGCCGAGAGCCTTGATGGCGCAGGCGGCAAGCACTCCTTCCGGGGTGCCGCCGGTCCCCATCATGACGTCCACATTGGCCAGCGGGTCCACAGCCATGAGGGCGCCGGCCACATCGCCGTCGGTATGGAGCTGAATGCGGGCGCCGGCATGGCGGATATCCTCGATAAGCTGCTTGTGCCGCGGCTTGTCGAGCACGAAGACCACCAGGTCTTCCACCTTCTTCCCGAGGGCCTTGGCTACTTGGGCGAGATTATGGGCCACGGGCGCGTCCAGATCCACCATGCCCTTGGCTTCGGCCGGCACCACGAGTTTTTGCATGTAGTAGCTGGGCCCGGGATTGTACATGCTGCCCGAAGGCGCTGCCCCCACCACGGCGATGGCGTTGGGTCTGCCGTAGGCCAGAAGGTTGGTGCCCTCCACCGGGTCCACGGCGATGTCCACTGCCGGGCCGCGGCCTGTGCCCACCAGCTCGCCGGTGTAGAGCATGGGGGCTTTGTCTTTTTCCCCTTCGCCGATGATGACGCGGCCAGCGATGTCGAGGGTGCTGAAACACAGGCGCATGGCGTCCACGGCGGCGCGGTCACCTTCTTCCTTGGCGCCTTTGCCAAGCCACCGGCCCGCGGCCAGGGCCGCAGCCTCGGTGACGCGCACCAAATCCAAGGCGAGATTATGTTGTGGGGCTTCCATGGGGCTTTCTCCTAGCGGGTTTCGGCGATGATGCGGGCGAGGTTTTCCGGGGTAAAGCCGTAACGTTCCTGGAGGACTTTGGCCGGGGCCGAGGCGCCGAAATGATCCAGCCCCAGGACGCGGCCATGCGGACCGACATATTTGAACCACGGCGCCGTGCACCCTGCCTCCACGGCGATGCGGCGGGTGATGGTCTCCGGCAGCACCGTGCGGCGATAGTCCTCGGGCTGCTCGTCGAAGAGCTCCACGCAGGGCATGGAGACGACGCGCACGCCGATCTCCGGCACGCGCCTTACCACTTCCACGGCCAGGGACACTTCGGAGCCCGTGGCGATGACGATGACTTCCACGGGGCGGTCGTGGGGCTCCCAAAGGATGTAGCCGCCGCGTGCCACGTGCGCTTCGAACTCTTCCTGCGGGATGTGGTCGAGCACCGGCAGCCCCTGGCGGGTGAAGGCAAAGACCGATGGCCGGGATTTCTGGCGCAGGGCAACGGCCATACAGGCTGCGGTTTCTCGGGCGTCGGCAGGCCGGAAGACGAGCAGGTTGGGGATCAGACGCAGCGACCAGAGGTGCTCCACCGGCTGGTGGGTGGGGCCGTCTTCGCCCACGAAGAAGGAGTCATGGGTAAAGACGTGGAGCACCGGCAGTTCCTGGAGGGCGGACATGCGGATGGCGTTGCGCGCGTAATCCGAGAACACCAGGAAGGTGGCGCCAAAGGGCACGACCCCGCCATGCAGGGCCATGCCGTTGAGCATGGCGGCCATGGGGAATTCGCGCACGCCGAAGCAGATGTTGCGGCCTTTGGGGTTGTCTTGGGCGTGGAAGACGCCGTAGGTGTCCCGGAACTTGGCGGTTTGGTTGGAAGGGTCGAGGTCCGCCGATCCGCCGACGAGCAGGGGAAGCTGGTCGGCAAGGGCCATGAGGCAGGCGCCAAAGGCCTTGCGTGTCGCCACCGAGCCGGAGGCTTCGAAGGTGGGCCACGTCAAGCGGCGCTCCCACACCGGGGTTTGCACCTCGCGCAGGCGCGCAGCGGTCGTGGCGTCGGCCAGGAGGGCGTCGCGGCGGGCGTTCCAGGCAGCGCGCAGGGCGCGAAGTTCGGGGTGGCGGGAACGGAAGTGGGTGACGACTTCTTCGGGGAGGAAGAAGGGGGTTTCTTCAGGGAGTCCCAGGCGGGCCTTGGTGCAGCGCAGTTCGTCTTCCGGCAAGGGGGCGCCGTGGGTATCGGCGCTGCCTTCCATGGTGGCGCATCCCTTGGCCATGGTGGTGTGGCCGATGATGAGCGAGGGCCGGGTGGTTTCGGCTTGGGCCGCGGTGATGGCCGCGGCGATGGCCTGATGGTCGTGCCCGTCGATGTCCTGCACGTGCCAGCCCATGGCGCCAAAAACAGCCGCGTAGTCTGTGGCGTCGCTGCGCTCGGTGGGCCCGGCGAGCTGGATCTTGTTGCTGTCGTAGAAGACGATGAGCCGCCCAAGACCCACGCGTCCGGCCACCGCTGCCGCGCCCAAGGCCACGGGTTCTTGCAGGTCGCCGTCAGAAGCGAGCACGTACGTCCAATGGTTGGTGAAATCGGGGTGGGTGAAGTGGCGCACCACGGCCTCGGCTACGGCCATGCCCACCGCCATGGCAAGACCTTGACCCAGGGGGCCGGTGGTGGCCTCGACGCCGGGGGTGAGCCCGTGCTCCGGGTGTCCGGGAGTGCGGCTGTGCCATTGCCGGAACGCTTTGAGGTCCTCCACGGAAAGGAAGCCGGCGAGGGTGAGCAAGCCATAGAGCAGGGCGGACTCGTGGCCTGCGGAGAGCACAAACCGATCCCGGTTCCACCAGGTGGCGTCGTCCGGATCGAAGTTCAAGAAACGCTGGAAGAGGACGTAGGCAAAGTCCGCTGACGAGAGGGCGCCGCCTGGATGTCCGGACTTGGCCCGGTGGACGGTATCGAGCACCAAACCCTTGAGGACGGACACACAACGAAGATCCAAGGCAGAAGAGGAAGTGGTCATGAGGAAAACCGGTAGGGTTAGAGGGTGGTGGTGAATCGTTCTATGGCTTCGATGCGGCGCAAATGCCGGCCGCCCTCGAAGGCGGTGGACACGAAGACCTCGGCGATGGCCTTGGCGAGATCCACACCGATGATCCGCTCGCCCAGACAGAGCACATTGGCGTTGTTGTGCAGGCGGCTCATGCGCGCCAGGTATTCGTTGGTGCACAGGGCGGCCCGCACGCCGGGGAAGCGATTGGCGGCCATGGACATGCCAACCCCGGAGCCGCATACCAGAATCCCGAGGCAATCGCCGGCTTGCACTTTTTTGGCCACAGCCGCAGCGATGTCCGGGTAGTCGCAACTGGTCTGGCTATGGGTACCCACGTCGTCCACGTGGTGTCCCAAAGATTCCATATGGGCCTTGAGCAGGTTTTTGAGGGCAAAGCCCGCGTGATCGGAACCGAGAACGATATGCATGGGATTACTCACTTTGCGGTGGGACATTCAAGCCTTTTTCCTGGAAAAAGCGCTGTTTTTCCTCGGCAAGCGCGTCTTCCAGATGGCGGATTTCGTCCAGGAGAAAATCCACCTGCCGCAGGGCCAGGGCAACCTCGCCGGAACTGAGGTCCAGGCTGGAGCCGGCCTTCCACGTGGTGTGCGCAGTTTTGCCCACCTGCAGGTATTCCTCGTGGAGGCGTTTGCGCAAGCCTGCGATTTCCCGCTGGCGCATCCAGGCGATGAGGGTCCAATGGGTCTGGGCCCAGAGCAGGCGCAGCCCCTTGAGGATGGTGGTGAGGACGTCGTTCATGGCATCTCCTTGGAAGGTAGTGGTTCCCGCCGTGCCGAGGCCGGGACGGTCAGAGGGGCAGGCAACGGCGTATGGGATACGAGGTCTTTGACGCGGAGGACGGCGCTTCCCTCTGGGGAAGCAAAATGCAACCGGGTGAAGCGCTGGGTTTGCGGCTCCAGGGCCCCAGCCTCCAGGGTCAGCCCGTCGTGGCCTTCGGCGTACACCTGCGAGCCGTCCAAGGCCATGCGCAGACGTTGGAAGGGCCCCGATGCCAGGAGGAATTCCATCCCTCCGTCGCGGTGGTGCGCGCGCAGAAAAGTATCCGGGAGCACGGATCCCCAATCGCCCTGGAGGAGCCGGGCAAGCTGGGCAAGGGTCAGGGGCAGGGGGATGCCTTGGGCAGGAAGCACTGCGCGCGGGTCATGGGATATGTAGAGCACGTTGCGCTCCGGAACGTACACCTGCACGTGGTTCGGGGTTTCTTCCACCAAGGCCAAGACCGAGCCCACCGAGGAGCTGATGGTGAGCAGCAGACGTTCTTGGGGATCTCCGGTCAGCTCCACCAGTACCCGGCCCGCAGTGGTGGGGGTGTTCACATGGACGGAAAGATGGGCGGAAAAGGAGACCGCCGTCGGCGGGTGCAGGCGCAGCCAAAGACGGGTCGCCGCCTCGTGGTCTTGCGGGGTCAGCCGGGGTGCGCAGCCCACCAGCAGACAGACGATCACCACTGCCCATCTCATCGGGGCCCTCCGCCAAGGGCGCGGAGCTTGGCATGAATGGCCTTTGCATTTTTGGACTGCAGGCGCAGCGCCTGGGTGTACCCGTGCCGCGCCTGGGGGTACAGACCCAGGGCAGCGGCGATATCCCCGTAATGCTCCCAGATGATGGGGTCATCCACCACGGCCACTGCCCGCTGGATCTCCGTCCAAGCGAGCTTGAGGCGGCCTTGGCGGAACAGCACCCAGGCGAGGGAATCCAGAAAATAGCCATTGGTGGGTTCCTGCGCCAGGGCGGAACGGATGAGCTTTTCCGCCCGCTCCAAGTCCCGGCCTTCTTCAGCCAGGCTGTAGCCCACGTAGTTGAGCGCGTCGGCATGATCGGAATGGGTGGCGATGAGGCGCTCCATGACCTCCATGGCCTCGGCCTTGCGCCCGCTTTCGTCCAGAAGCATGCCGAGGCGGTAGAGGAGTTGGGGCGAGTCGGGCGCCTGCTCAAGGCCGCGGCGCAAAACTTCTTCTGCTTCCTGTACGTTTTGGGCGTCTTCGAGGATATTGGCCAAGATGACCCGGAGGCTGGGCTCTTGAGGAAAGCGGCGTACGGCATCGCGGGCTTGGGCCTCGGCTTCGTCCACCTTGCCCATGTCCTGAAGGATGAGCAGGCGCAGCGAGACCGTCCGCACGCCCAGAGGGCCGTCTTCCGGGATGGGGGCGAGAATTTCCAGGGCATGGGCGTGGTTACGGCGTTTGGCCTCCAAGAAGCCCCAGGTGAGCCGGACCTCCGGGGATGGCTCCCCCTGCGAGATGATGGATTCGAGCAAGGTGGCGGCGTGGTCGAACAGCTCCTGATCGATGAGAAAATGCACCCCATCGAGGATCGTCTCCTGGGAGGGCATGGTCTCGAGAAAGACCGCCAGCCCCTTATCCGGATTTTTGAGCCGTACGTTGAGCTCGAGAAGGTGCATGACCAAGGGATCGCCGCCTTTGCCGAGGCGCACGAGTTCACTCAGGATGCGTTCGGCCTCTTGGAGATTGCCTTGGCGCTCATAGGCAAGGGCCATCTCGATCCAGATTTCTTCCGCATCTGGGTTGAGCCCCGCGGCTTCTTCCAGCTGGACGATGCCTTTGCTGATCTGACCCTGGCGGATCAAGGCCTTGCCCTGGAGAAAATAATAGCGGGCGTCGCGTTTGTCCCGGGGAATCGGGGCGAGGATTTCGATCGCCTTGCGGGGCTGAGCGGCATCGAGAAAGTGCGCTGCTGCCTGGGTCCGCACTTCGACATCGTCAGGATGCAGAGCGAGGTATTCACTCAGGGTGAGGGCCGCGTCCTCGTGGCGCCCCCGGGTGGCCAGGGCCCGGGCCTGGGCCATGCGTACATTACGGCTTTGGGGATAGCGTTGCACTGCTTCAGCCAAGGCGTTCAATGCCTCGGCAAAGCGATTCAGACGCCAGGCGAGGGTAGCGAACTCCAGGTAGAGTTCTTCCGTCGGTTGGGAGTCGATGAGCTCCCGCAAAACCTCCATGGCCTTCTCCGGCTGGCCGTCTTGGACCAATCGATCCGCCAAAAGGAGGCGGTAGATGGATTGCGCCTCGGCGGACATGGGGGCGGGAGGCAGCGGCGGCAGCGATGCGCGGGGGCTGCAGGCGCTTGCAGTCAACAGTGTCATCAGGAGGGCAGGCAGAGACGAACGAAGATTCACGATGCTCTTCCACAATAGTGTTGGATTTTTTGATACAAATGCTTGCCCATGACGAGGCCCAGGTCGATGAATTCCGGGCCATAGATCTGTCCGGTGGGGGTGCGGAACGTGTCGCGGATGGATTCGATGACTTGGAGACCTGCGGGAAAGCGGTCCGCAATCTGGCAGATGTCCCATTCTTGATAGTTGCAGATCTCCCACAGTGTGGTGACGAAATTGTCCGGGCCCCAGCGGAATTTGTCCGCGTCATAGAGGGCGCCGGCCACGATGCGCGCTGCTTCATCCAGCGGCAGGGGAACGTCGCAAAAGGCTTCGTGGCAGCGGATGGCCTCGGCCACCATGGTGCGGTGCTCGTCCGTGAGGGGGTAATCCCGCAAGATCACGTGCGCGAGGTCTGCCCCGCGATGGGCGTGATCGCCTTCCAGGCGGCAGGTGTCGTGCAGGAGTCCTGCCAAAATCGCCAGTAATCCCAAGTGTCTGGCCTCCATGATGCCGAGCGGCAGCCCTTCGGCCAAGGCAATGGCCCCGGCTTCGATGGCCACTTTCTTGGCGTGGGTGGTGCCGTGCCCGTAGCGGTCGTTGAGGAACGGCAGCACATCGTCCTGGCAGCGCAGCGCCAGGGGATGGGTGAAAAAGGTCTCCCGCGCCCAGGCGAGTTCTGCCTCAAAATCCCGGTAAAACGTCGGGGGGCTTTCGGGCAGGAGCGCGGCGCTCTCGGTTTTGAGACGCGCTAAGATGTCATCGCGATTCATGGATCCACTCTTCGGAAAAATCGTGGATGGTCTGCTGCATGCGTTCTTTGATCTTTTGCAGCAAACGGGCCTCGATTTGTCGCACCCGTTCCCGGGTGATTCCGTATTTTTCACCGATTTCCCGAAGGGTTACCGGTGTTTCTGCCAGCAGCCGCGATTCGAGGATGTCCCGCTCCTTGTCGTTGAGCTCTGCCTTGAGCGCTTCGATGTTGTGCAGCAAGAGCTCGCTCATTTCCTCACTGGCCATGCGGTCTTCCACGTGGGCTTCCAGGGCGGGGATGAAGTCCAGCGGGGTGGAGTCGGAGTCGTCGCCGACCTGCATGTCCAAGGAGAGGTCGTTTTGTCCGAGCCGTTGGCCCATTTCCACGATGTCCGCTTCCGAGACCTGGAGGTTTTTGGCCATGGTGCTGGTGTCGGGGTCATAGCCCAGGGATTGGAGGCGCTGCCGCTCTTTGCTCAAATTATAGAACAACTTGCGCTGGGCCTGGGTGGTGCCAATTTTGACCATGCGCCAATTGTCCATGATGAACTTGAGAATGTACGCCTTGATCCAAAAAGCGGCGTAGTAGGAAAACTTGATGCCCTTGTCGGGATCGAATTTTTGCACGGCCTTGATGAGCCCGATGTTGCCCTCCTGGATGAGGTCGAGGACGTTTTTCATCCAGCGGCGCTGAAAGTCCATGGCAATGCGCACCACCAGCCGGAGATTGGCGGTGATGAGGGTGAAGGCGGCTTTTTCGTCGTGTTCGTCGCGGTAGCGCCGGGCGAGTTCGAATTCTTCTTCCGGAGTGAGTGGCTGGAACTTTTTGATTTCTTGCAGGTAGAGCGCCAGCGGATCAAGGGCGCGATCCCGGGGCACGAGAGCACTTGGGGAAAGCAGCGCAAGCTCTCCCTGGGGAAACGGGTCCGTGTGCTCCTCCATGGCATCGGTGTCCTCGATGGATTCTTCCACCAAGGAGTCCACGAGGATTTCCGGGTCGGCGATTTCGACGATTTCGGGCTCGGTGACCTGAGTGCTCATGATGATCCACGAAGTGGGTCGGGTTGGGGTGCGCGGCAAAAGCCAATCATCCGCAAGAGCGCGGCAAATGGCAAGGCCCGAAATGCCCTCTTGTGGGAGAGCGGGGCGTTTGCTGTTTGTGTTTTGGCGCGTTTTTCCCTAGCGTTGCGCCGCTTTTTCGGCAGATGCCTTTTCGGAAAAATTTGTGTGCGAGGTTTGGCATGCACGCCTTTCGGAAACGACTGAGTGTCCCCCGCCCCATTGTCTTCGATGGAGGCATGGGCAGCCTGCTCCAGGCCAGGGGCTTGCAACCCGGGCAGTCGCCCGAGATTTTTGGTCTTGCCCACCCGGATGTGGTGCAGTCCATCCACCGGGAGTACGCCGCCAGCGGGGCAGAGGTGGTGACCACCAATACCTTTGGTGCGAGCAGATTCAAGCTGCCTGCTGGCATCTCGGTGCGGGATGCCAACGCCCGTTTGGCGGCCATGGCCCGCTGTGCCGTCGGGGATGGGGTATTCGTGGCGGGCAGCGTCGGCCCCACCGGGACCATGATCGCACCGCTGGGCCCCACGCCCTTTCGGGAGGTGGTGGCCGCGTTTCGGGAGCAGATTGAGGGGCTGGTGGACGGTGGGGTGGACTTCATCTTGGCGGAGACGCAGTTCGACCTGGCCGAGGCGCGGGCGGTGGTGGTGGCTGCGCGGGAAGTCACGGATCTGCCGGTGGGCGTGTCCATGACTTTTGAAGACGGGGTGAGCCTGACCGGCACCACTCCCGAGGTCTTTGCCCATACCATGAACGCCATGGGTGTGGATTTGCTGGGCTCCAACTGCAGCGCCGGCCCCGAAGCCCTGGTGGCCGTAGCCCGACGCCTTCTGCAGGTGGCGGCCATGCCGGTACTCATCGAGCCCAATGCGGGCTTGCCCGAGTTGGTGGACGGCACCACGGTGTTTCGGCTGGCTCCCAGCCCTTTTGCCGAGGCGCTGGCGCCCTTGGCCGAGGAAGGCATCCTGGCCTTGGGCGGTTGCTGTGGCACGACCCCGGCGCATATCCAAGCTCTTGCTCGCGCACTTGCCGGGTGCACGGTATCTCGGCCCAGGGTGCGTCCCCGTCTTGCCGTGACCTCACGGGCCGAGGCCGTGGTGGTGGACCTGGAAAGCCCCTGCCGCATCATCGGCGAACGCATCAACCCCACAGGCAAGGCGGATCTTACGGCGGACCTGCAAAGCGGCGCTGTTGGACGCGCTGTGGCCCTGGCGGAAGCGCAGGTGGATCAGGGGGCGGATATCCTCGATATCAACGTGGGAGCCCCCATGGTGAACGAGGAATGGATGCTGCCTGCTGTGGTGGAGGCGGTGTCGCGTCGCTTGCCCACGCCGCTGTGTCTTGACTCCAGCAATGCCGAAGCCCTGCGTCGGGGCTTGGAGAGCTATCCCGCCTCGCCGCTCATCAACTCCATCAGCGGCGAGCCCGGGCGCATGGAGCTTTTGGCGCCCCTGTGCCGGGACTTTGGCGCGCCGTGTATCCTCTTGCCGCTGCAGGGCAAAAAGCTGCCCGTGGAGGCGGCGGACCGCATCGCCATCATCGACGCCTTGCTGGAAAAAGCCATGGCCCTGGGGCTTCCCCGGCATCTTATCCTCGTGGACGCCCTGGCGCTCACGGTGTCTTCCAAGCCGCAGGCCGCCCGGGCCTGCCTGGAGGTCATTGCCCATTGCCGGCGTTTGGGCCTTCCGTGCACCTTGGGCCTTTCCAATATCTCTTTTGGGCTCCCGGCCCGGGAACTGGTCAACGCCGCATTCCTCACCATGGCGTTGGGGGCGGGGCTTGCTTCGTGTATCGCCAACCCGGGAAGCGCTCGCTTGCAGGAGGCCCTGGCCGCTTCAGAGGTGCTCTTGGGCCGCGACGCGCAAGCAGGACGCTTCATTGAGCGCTACGCCGCTTGGCAGCCTGGAAGCGGAGCGGCTGCCCCTTCCCCGGAAGGCGCCCTCAAGGGCGATGGCGCCGATGGCTTGACGCCGGTGGGCCAGGCCATTGTGCAGGGCAAAAGCGAGACCATCGCCTCGCTTTTGCTTTCCCGCATCGACGCAGGCGCCGATCCCTTTGCCCTGGTGCACGAGGAGATGATCCCCGCCATCATGCGGGTGGGAGAAAAATACGAGCGCAAGGAATATTTCCTGCCGCAATTGTTGCAGTCCGCGGAGACCATGCAAACGGGCTTTGCCGCCATCCGGCACTTGCTCACCCAGGACGCCGGCGCCACCAAAGGTATCGTGGTCATGGCCACCGTGGAAGGAGACATCCATGACATCGGCAAAAATATCGTGTGCCTTATGCTGCGCAACCATGGCTATACGGTCATCGACCTTGGAAAAGACGTTCCGGCCCAGCGTATCGTGGACGCGGCGCAAGAACATGGCGCCCACATCATTGGGCTTTCCGCGCTCATGACCACAACGATGGTGCGTATGGAAGATACGGTGCGTTTAGTGCGCGAGCGCGGACTCAACCTCCGCATTATGGTCGGCGGCGCCGTGGTGACCCAAAGCTTTGCGGACCGCATCGGCGCTGATGGCTATAGCGCCGACGCCGTTGCCGCAGTGCGCTTGGCTGATGCGCTCATGGCTTCCTTCTCGAAGGCATAAGGAGAATTGTACTATGGCATTTGTTTTGCGCAAGGCAAAAATGGTGGATGTGCGTACCATTCATCGCCTGCTTATGGAATGCGCATCCAAGAAATTGCTTTTGCCGCGGAGCTATACGGAAATATATGCGCATCTTCGGGACTTCATCGTCGCGGAGGACGATGCAACGGCCGCGGTCGTGGGATGTTGCGCCTTGTCCATCACTTGGGAAGGGCTGGCGGAAGTGCGTTCCCTCGTGGTCGCGGAGGCGGCCCAGGGGCGGGGAATCGGTCGGCGGCTGGTGGAGGCATGCGTGAGCGACGCCCTGACTTTTGGTATTTACAAGGTGTTTACCCTCACGTATCAAGTAGATTTCTTTCGCAAGCTCGGATTTCAGGAAGTGAGCAAGGATGTGCTCCCGCAAAAGGTGTGGGCAGACTGTATCAAGTGTCCACAATTTCCGGAATGCGATGAAACTGCGATGATGATCGAACTCTAAATTGGGAGAAGATTATGGAATTTCGAGAAATATTTTCCCGCGCTCAAATCGATGCGCGCGTTCGCCATTTGGGAAAGGAAATTTCCGAATATTACGGTGATGAACCGCTGGTGTGTGTATGCGTTCTCAAGGGTGCGTATGCTTTTTTTACTGATTTGATGCGTAACCTTACTATTCATCCTCTGATGGATTTTGTGCGGCTTTCCAGTTACGCAGATCAAACATCGCGTCAGTCTCGCATGGTTTTTTCCAAGGATATGGAAATCGACATCAAGGATAAACATGTCCTCATCGTCGAAGATATTGTGGACACAGGCCATTCCATGCGGTTTTTGCGCAAAGTCTTGGAGGCCAGATCCCCTCGTTCGGTGCGCATTGCGGCCATGGTGGACAAGCAGGAGCGCCGTGAGGTGGATGTGACCGTGGATTATGTGGGATTTCCCTTGCAAAAGGGCTTTATCGTGGGCTATGGCCTCGACTATGCGGAACGATTTCGGGAGCTGGATGGAATTTACGAGTTGATCTTGCCGGAAACGAGGTGAGCATGATTGTTCAATGCCCCAATTGCGGCACCAAGTACAACCTGCCGGAGGAGCGCATCAAGCCGGAAGGCGCCAAGGTGCGCTGCACCCGGTGTACGCATGTGTTCCAGGTGCAAGCCCCCCTGTCGGAAGATGCCGCCCTGGAGCAGCTCTTGGAAAACAAGGCGGCTGCCGCGGCGCGCGTGGAGGGCGAAGCGCATCGACAAGTCCTCAAAGACCTGGAAGGGACCTTCCAGCCTCCGCTCTTGGGCGAGGAAGGCAAGCCCCGTCTGGAGCTGAATCCCGCACCCAAGCCTTCCGGGAAACGCTCCCCGTGGCTTTGGGTGGGCGTCTTCGGGGTACTGGCAGCCCTGGCGGTAGGTGCGGTTTTTGTCCTGCGGCCGTCGTGGATTCCGTGGCTGGCGCCCAAACCGAGCGCCGAGGTATCCACCACGCGGCCGGGGGCATTCACCGAGGAAGTGGCGCGCATCGTGCTCGAGAACGTGCGCCAATATTTCGTGAACAATGAAAAAGAAGGCCAGCTGTTCGTCATCGAAGGTCAGGCCGTCAACCGCTTTGCCGAGCCGCGGGAACTCATCAAGCTCAAGGCGGCGCTGTTCAATGCCCAGGGCGCGGCGGTGGCCACCCAGGAGTTTTTGGCCGGCAACACGGTCAGCCTCTACCAACTCCAGGTGGCCTCGCGCCAGGAAATCGAAACCGCCCTTGGGGCCAAGGTGGGGATCCTCACCAATAATACCAATGTGCAGCCCGGCCGAGGGGTACCCTTCATGGTCGTCTTCTTCGGCGTCCCTGCTGGGGTGCAGGAATTTGGCCTCGAGGTCATTCAGGCCAAGACCCCGCCGCAATAACCCGTGTTGCCGCAGGCTCGTGCCAATGGATGAGGCCGCCTTGAGCGGCCTCATTTACTTTTGATGGTCTGGCCGGTGCGGATATGGGGGCCAGCCGCCGGAATACGGTTGCCTTCCGAGTTGCGTGAATCATAGAGGTTTTTGGGACTTGCCTTGATTGAGGAAACTTTATAGAGAAAAATTATTAATAACTAACAAGGAGGGAACTCATGAGTAAGACGATGGAAAATTTGAAGACCGCCTTCGCTGGTGAATCTCAGGCCAACCGGAAGTATCTCGCCTTTGCCAAGAAGGCGGAAGAAGAAGGGCTTACCCAGGTAGCCAAGCTTTTTCGTGCCGCGGCCGAGGCGGAGACCATCCATGCCCATGCCCACCTGCGCCTCATGAAGGGCATTGGCACCACGGCGGAAAACCTCAAGGAGGCCGTGGCAGGGGAGACCTACGAGTTCAAGTCCATGTATCCGGCCATGATCGAGGACGCCAAGGCGGAAGGGGACAAGGCGGCGCAGCGCTACTTCGAGTTCGCCAACAAGGCGGAGGAGTGCCATGCGCAGTTGTACACCAAGGCAGCGCAGATGATGGCGGACCTGCCGGCGGTGGACTATTATGTATGCAGCGTCTGCGGCCATATCCACGAGGGCGAGCCCACGGAAAAATGCCCCATTTGCGGGGCCGCGCCCAAGGCATACTATCGGGTGCAGTAGGGGCTTGGGGCGGCACCACCCCACACGACGGACGGGAAACCGTCCGTTTTTGTTGTTCGACACAGCGTATCCGTCTGCAGCGCGCGGTTGCCTGCCGCTTTCGCCCTCGGTAGGACACAGAGACGGAGGCATCCATGAAGAAAAGCACGCGTTTTGTCTGCTCGAGCTGTGGGAGTTTGCATCCCCGCTGGCAGGGACAATGCCCAAGCTGCGGGGCCTGGAATACGTTGGTGGAGGAATCGCCGACCTCGCGGGGCCGCAGTGTCCCTGTGGATCTGCGCGAGGTGGACGCCGGCGCTGGGGGGCGGCAGTCCACGGGAATCCCTGCCGTGGATGTGCTCTTGGGCGGCGGCCTGGTGCCGGGAGCGGTGATTCTCCTTGGCGGAGACCCTGGGGTGGGCAAATCCACCCTGCTTTTGCAAGTGGCCGGGGCCATGGAGGCCTCGGGAAGGCCGGTGCTCTACGCCTCCGGTGAGGAATCCCTGGGCCAACTCAAGGTGCGCGCCGCCCGTCTTGGGCTTTTGCAGCGCTCGCTGCGCGCCCTGGCCACGAGCCAGGTGGAAGACATCACCGCCCACATGGCGGGCATGGGCTTGGTGGTGGTGGACTCGGTGCAGACCTTGGTGTCCGCGCGCACGGAAGGGCTGCCGGGGTCCGTCAATCAGGTGCGGGCGGTGGCCACCTGTTTGACCGAGGCGGCCAAGGCCCTGGCCGTACCCGTGGTGCTCGTGGGCCACGTGACCAAGGACGGACAGCTGGCGGGTCCCAAGCTTTTGGAACACATGGTGGACACCGTGCTCTCCTTGGAAGGCGACGGCGAGCGGCTGTTCCGGGTGCTGCGGGTCATCAAGAACCGCTTTGGCCCGGCCAACGAGCTGGTGGTGTTCGAGATGCGCGGAGAAGGCATGCGCGTGGTGGACGATCCCTCCACCTTCTTCTTGGAAGCGCGCGATACCGCCAGCAGCGGCACGGCCCTGGTGTTGGCCATGGAATCCGGCCGGCCCTTTGTGGTGGAGGTCCAAGCCCTGGCCACGCGCACCTTCTTGGCCTTTCCGCGGCGCACCGCCCTGGGCTTCGATACCAACCGCTTGAATCTCCTGGTGGCCGTCATGGAAAAGCGGCTGCGGGTGAACCTGGGGCAGATGGATATCTACGCCAAGGTGGGCGGGGGGCTGCGCATGAAGGATCCTGGTTTGGATTTGGGCGTGGTGGCGGCTATCTTGTCCTCCGTGGCGGACCGGCCGCTTCCGGACGACGCCGTTTTTTGGGGGGAGGTGGATTTGAACGGCGGCATCCGCCCCGCAAGCGGCCATGAGGTCCGCATGCGTCAGGCCATGCAATTGGGCTACCGGCCTGTGCACCCCAAAATCGGGGGCAAGGGCTGGGCAAATCTCCCCGAACTGCAGGCATTCCTCGCCAAGGCCTCCCGGCGGCTGCCGCGGAAAGCAGAATAGTATGCTGTCGCACGGCAGCGGGGCCGGACAGACGGCTTGGCGGACGAAGGCCCCCGGCTCTGCTGGCTGCGGGGGCATCTGCCCAGGGAATGCTGGTGCATATTGTGGAGAACACAACACGCCGTTGTGGAGTATTGCATGGAGATACTGATCGTGTCCGCGGTCGCCCTGGCCGCTTCCGGGCTGACGCTTTTTTCTGGATTTGGCTTGGGGACCCTTTTGATGCCGGTGGTGGCGCTCTTTTTTCCGGTCGAGATGGCCATTGCCATAACCGCCATAGTGCATCTGGCCAACAATCTCTTCAAGTTAGCCTTGCTCGGCAAGAAGGCAAATGCATCCATATTGATGCGTTTTGGGATCCCCGCAGTGGTGTGCGCTTTTCTCGGCGCAGGGCTTCTCGGGTGGCTTGCGGATGTTCCCCCCATTTTGCAGTACACGGCCTTGGGGGCGGTGCGTACGGTTTCGCCCATCAAGCTTGTGGTGGGGATACTCATTATGCTGTTTGTGGCCCTGGAGTTGTCGCCGCGTTTTTCTTCCCTTGCTCTTCCTGCGAAGTATCTTCCGTACGGGGGGATGGTCAGCGGTTTTTTTGGCGGGCTCTCCGGGCATCAAGGCGCCTTCCGGAGTATGTTCCTCTTGAAGGCCGGATTGGACAAGGAACCCTTCGTCGCCACGGGGGTGGTACTTGCCGTTATGGTGGATATTTCCCGAATGCTTGTGTATGGGTTTGAAATTTTCGAAAATCAACAAAGCATACGCTGGGATTTGGTAATTTTTGCGAGTATTGCTGCGTTCGCTGGTGCTTTTGTTGGTTCGAGGATGCTCAAAAAAGTAACGCTTCGGTCTGTGCAGATTTTGGTTGCTCTCTTTTTGAGTATTGTATCTATAGGGTTTGTTTTTGGTATTTTATAATGTTTATTGCATTGAGGATGGGGTATTACGTGGATGCAGGGTGGATTCCATGGCCACGGAATGCTCGTGCTTTTGATTTCCGTGATTGTCCCGATCTGGAAAATTGTTTCCAACGCAGGCTATTCCGGGGCCTGGTCTTTTGCCTGGAGTCGGTGGCCTTTGGAGCAAAACCGGGGAGGTAACGCCTCGGATTGAGCGTGGACGGCGAATCAGCGGCACGTCTGGTCGTACGGTCAATGCGCTGTGGCGCGGGCGGCGGTGTGGACCTTTGACGCCTCCTGCGCCCTGTGGCAGGGGCCCAGGGCCGGAGGGACGTATGCTCAATGAACGATTTTTGGCGGACTTGGAGGACTATATCCGTTCAGGCCGCCTGGAAGAGGACTATGGCTACAGCGCCGAGGACCGCAAGATGGAGATCCTCGACTTTTTGGAGCGGCTCATGGACCTGGCCGAAGAGGCCGACCGGGTGGCCACGCGGCTGCTTTTACCCAAGATTTCCGCCTTCGTGCCCCCGCCAGGTCACGAGGAGTAATTGCTGACGCTGGGCGCGCGCGGTGTAGGTGTGGGTATGGGCAAGCACATAGTCGTTGGGCAGTGTGAGGTTCTGGCGCGTCATCAGGAGGAGCGTGCCGCCTGGGCGCAGGACGCTGCGGGCTGCGGCGAGCAGCTCGGGCGGCGGTAAAAAGGCGCGGGCAAGCACCAGGTCCGCGTGGCGGAGTTCCGGGGGCAGTTCTTCCATGCGGCAGGCCGCCACCTTTGTGCGGGAAAGCCCGAGCTCCACCACGGCCTGGCGCAGAAACACGCTGCGTTTGTGGCGCGGCTCCACCAGGACGTACGTCCCTTGGTCCCAAAAGAGACGCAGCGGGATGCCGGGGAGTCCGGCGCCGGCGCCGAGATCCAGAGTAAGCCGGGGAGACTGGTCCCAGCGGTGCAGGACGTCCGCCACATGCCAGGAGTCCTGCGCCAATTCCAGCATGGCGCGCCAGTGGCGGGCCCCCACGAGGTTCATGCGCGTGTTCCAGAGCGACAAAAGGGAAAGGTAGCGGGCAAGGCCCTGGGCTTCCTGCTGCGTGAGCTGCCGCCCCAGGGCGCGGGCCGCGGACTCTATTTCGGGCAGGGGGATGGACATGGGCTTTACCTCGGGGCGGCGCCTCGCTAGAACACCGCAGTTTTTTTGAGGAGGAACCAGTGCAGCATGCAATTCTTTTTCCCGGTCAGGGCTCGCAAGAAGCGGGCATGGGCCGGGATGTGGCCGAAACCTGGCCGGAAGCCATGGAGTTGTGGAAGCAGGCGGAGCGCATCAGCGGTCTTGCCCTGCGGGAGATATATTGGGACGGCGACGCGCAGGCCATGAGCTCCACCCGCGCCTTGCAGCCGGCCTTGACCGTTGTCAACGTCACCCTGTGGGCCAAGGCCCGGGAAAAGATACGTCCTTTGGCGGCCGCGGGCCATAGTCTGGGGGAGTGGAGCGCCTTGGCGGCCGCTGGGGTGCTTTCCGCCACCGAGGTGCTTGAAGCCGTGAGCCTCCGGGGCCGGCTCATGGAAGAGGCCGCCGCCGCGCGCCCTGGGGCCATGGCTGCGGTGCTCAAGCTCCCGCTGGAGACGGTTTGCGGCATCGTGGATGCGGTGACGCAGGATACCGGGGCGGTGGTGCGTATCGCCAATTACAATACGCCGCAGCAGCATGTGGTCAGCGGTGAGTGCGCGGCGGTGGAGGCCGTGTGCGCCCTGGTCAAGGAGCGCAAAGGCCGCAGCGTGATGCTGCCGGTCTCCGGCCCCTTCCATACGCTGCTTTTGGCCGAGGCCGCGGCGGAGTTTGCCCGCTATTTGGAGCGCCTTTCGTGGCGGGAGCCGGCATTTCCCGTGGTGCTCAACACCACGGGGGCGGCGGCGCACACGGCGGAGGCCATCTTCGCAGCCATGCAGGAGCAGATGACGGCTTCGGTGCGGTGGTATCAGGGCATCCGTGCCCTGATGGAGTTGGGGGCGCGCTCGTTCGTGGAGATCGGCCCCAAGGGCGTGCTTTCGCGCATGGTGGGGCAGATCGTCGATGATCCGGAAGTTCGGTCCGTGTGCATCAGCACCGTGGACCAATGGGCAGCATGGGAGGATGCGTGATGCGCGCACGGACTTTTGTGGAGGCGGCCCTCAAGCAGGCCGTCCATGATTTGGGCTGGACCTGGCCGGAGAAGGCCTCCATCGAGGCCCCCAAGCGTGCGGAACACGGGGATTTGGCCACCAACGTGGCCATGGTGCTCCCCAAGGAAGCCGGGAGCACCCCGCGCGCCCGCGCCCAGGCCCTGCAGGAGCGCTTGCTCGCCGTATGTGCGGACAATCTGGCGGCAGTGGACGTGGCCGGGCCGGGGTTTCTCAACCTCACCTTGTCGCCGGCCTTTTGGCAGGGGACTGTGGTCCGGGTGCTCCAGGATGCCCAGTTTGGCGCCTCGTCCTTGGGGCAGGGCAAAAAAGCCCAGGTGGAGTATGTTTCCGCCAATCCCACGGGTCCGCTGCACATTGGCCATGGCCGTGGGGCTGCGGTGGGGGATGCCTTGGCGCGCATCCTGCGGTTTGCCGGCTATGCAGTGCATACCGAGTACTACTTGAACGACGCCGGACGCCAGATGCGGCTGCTGGGCCTGTCGGTGTGGGTACGCTACCAGCAGCTGTGCGGCCGGCAGATCCCCTTCCCGGAAGACGGCTATCAGGGCGACTACATCGGCGACATCGCTGCCCGCATCCGTCAGGAGCGCGGCGATGAACTCCTGACCTGGAGTGAGGAGGACGCCCGGGAGCTGTGCTACCAGGAGGGTATGAACGAGATCCTGGCCGGCATTCGCCAGGATCTGGAGGTCTTCCGCGCCGAGCACCAGGTGTGGTTTTCGGAAAAGAGCCTGGTGGACAGCGGGGTGGTGGAGGCGACGCTGGCGGACTTGCAGGCCAAAGGCCTGGCCTACGAAAAGGATGGGGCGCTGTGGTTTGCCTCCAGCCGCTTTGGCGACGACAAAGACCGCGTGCTGCGCAAGTCCGACGGATCGCTCACCTATTTTGCCTCGGACATCGCCTACCACGCCCACAAGATCGGCCGTGGCTTTGACCTGATGATCGACGTCTGGGGCGCGGACCATCACGGCTACGTGCCGCGCATGAAGGCCGCAGTGGCGGCCTTGGGCCGGGATCCGGAGTGCTTGCAGGTCATCTTGGTGCAGCTCGTCAATCTCTTGCGCGATGGCCAGCAGATCGCCATGTCCACCCGTGCCGGCACCTTCGAGACCTTGGCGGACGTCTGCGCCGAGGTGGGAGTGGACGCGGCCCGCTTCCTCTTCTTGTCGCGCAAAAGCGACGCCCACCTGGACTTCGACCTGGAAGTGGTCAAGCGCCAGTCCATGGACAATCCCGTGTTCTACGTCCAGTACGCCCACGCCCGCATCTGTTCCTTGCAGCGCAAAGCGCGCGAGATGGGCATCGCCCTGCCGGAGGTGGCGGACCCGGCACTGCTTGGTCTGCTTGCCACCGCCGAAGACATGGCGCTCCTCAAGACCCTCGACGCCTTTGGCGATGCGGTGGAACTTTCCGCCCGCACCCTTTCGCCCCACCACATCAGCTACTACCTCATGGATCTGGCGGGGCAATTGCATCGCTACTACACGGAACATCCGGTGCTCTCCGGAGAAGACGCCGGGCTGCGCAACGCACGGCTTTTGCTCATGGAAGCCGTGCGCCGGGTGCTTGCCCGTGGGCTGGATCTCCTTGGGGTGGACGCCCCGCTGCGGATGTAGGCGATGGGTATGCGGCGTCCTGCTCCTGCATCTTCCTCCGCCAAAAAAAGCGGCGGTATCTCGGTCCGCCTGGGCCTGCCGGGGCTGACGGCCGTGGCGGTGCTCGTGGTGGTGGGCATGGCGTGGTCCTTCATCCTTGGGGTGGTGGTGGGCCGCGGCCATCACCCGGAGCAGGTGGTGGAGGAGGTGGTGCGCCAGGCCTTGCCTGCGCCGGACAACACCACGGCCAACGCCACGGTGCTGCGTCCGGAAGAGCTGCAATTCTTTGAAAAGCTCCACCGCATGCCCGTGGGATCAGCGGCTGCCCCCGCAGAGCCCAAGACGGCCGCGGCGGCGCCCCCCACCAAAGCCGAACCTCCTGCCAAAAAGAGCGTTGCCGCGCGCAAGGACGAGGAAAAGCCGCAGGCCTTACCGCCTGCCCGTGCGTCCGCGCCGGTTCAAGGGCCACAGCCACAGTTCGTGTTCGAGTACCAATTGGCGGCCTTGGACAGCGCCGCCGACGCCGAGACCATGGTGCAGCGGCTCAAGGCTGCGCGCATCGATGCCTGGATGAGCAAAGGGAGCGCGCAAGGAAAGACCTGGTATCGGGTCTTGGTGCGCCATCGGGGGGGCGTGGAGACGGCCTTGGAATTCAAGGAGAACTTGAAGAAAAATGGGTTTACGGACATCGTGCTCCGCTCCCGCCAGCCGCTGGATACGCCCAAAAATTAGGGGAGGAAAACGCTATGCAGTGTTTCGATCTCCACGGCCTGCCGCGGGGGCGCCGCATTGTGGTGCTCCCGGTGCCCTTTGAAGGCGCGGTGAGCTACGGCCAGGGTGCGGCCTTGGGACCGCAGGCGTTTTTGGAAGCCACCATGCAGATCGAGTCCTACGACCCCCAGCTCGACCGCGACCTTTCGGATTTGGCGCACTTTACCGTGCTCCCTCCGGTCACCGGCGCGGACGCCGCCATGGTGCATGCTGCCATGCAGGAGGTCTTGGCTGCCCTGGATCCCTCTGCAGACACTGTGCTGCTCGTCGGCGGCGACCACAGCGTGCCGCTGCCGCTCATGGCCTGGTACCACGCCGCCTTTACGGACATGGTCATCCTCCACCTGGACGCCCATGCGGATTTGCGCGAGCAGTACCAGGGCTCTGCCCTGTCCCACGCCTGCATCATGGCCCGGGCCCGGCACTTGGGCATCCCCATCTTTCAGCTGGGCATCCGCTCGGTGTGTCCGGAGGAGATGGCGGTGATCCGCACGAGCGCTCACGGGGAGTTGCAGACGCGCTTTGCCTGGGAGCTCGAATCCCCTGCGGCGGAAGCCGCACGGGTGCGGGCGTTTGTGGGAGCGCGGCCCATGTATGTCTCCCTGGACGTGGACGCCCTTGATCCGAGCGTGCTGCCGGGGACCGGCACTCCGGAGCCCGGCGGGATCGAGTACCGCTGGTTGCAGGAATTCTGGCGGCAGTTGTGGATGGGGGGTGGACCGCGCTTGCTGGGCCTGGACGTGTGCGAACTGGCGCCCCTGCCAGGTTCGCAGGTTTCTCAGTCCGTGACGGCCAAGGTCGTGCACCGCATGCTGGTCGCCTGGCTTGGGGCAGGGCGGTGACGGGACCAGCCGCCAGCCGCGCGGACGCCGCTGATGTGCTCACGCTCACCGTGGAGCGCCTCGCCTGGCGGGGGCGCGGGGTGGCGCGGCCTGCCGGGCTGCCGGTGGTGCTCGTCGAACCTGGGGTGCTGCCGGGGGAAACCATCCAGGCGCGGGTGACGGCACGCAAGAAGGATTATTGGCAGGCGCAGGCAGAATCCATTGAAAAGCCTTCGCCGCTACGGGTTCCCCATCCGTGCCCCCATGCCGACCGCTGCGGGGGCTCACCTTTTGGAAGAGTGGAGCCCGCTGCCGCCGTGGAGCTGAAGGCGGAGCTTTTGCGCCACACCATGCGCCGCGCCTTGGGGCAGGCCGCAGAACCTGCAGTCAGCCGGCTTGCCGTGGTCCCGAGCCCCAGCCCGTGGGGGTACCGCTTTCGCGCCCAGGTGCATGTGGCAGCGGGAAAACCCCATTTTCGGGCCTTGGGCTCGCACCAATTGGTGCCGTTGTCCCGGTGCCTGCTGTTGGCGGAGCCGCTTGACGCCGCCTTGTCCCAGGTGGCCTCGCGCCTGCCTGAAGGCCGGCATACCATTGCCGCAAGCCCGGTGGATGGGGCGGTGCTGGCGCACACCGATCCAGGCGAGATCCGCCTTGCCCTGCCAGGATGTGGCGAGGTTGGGGTGCCGCCTGGGGTCTTTTTCCAAGCCAACCAGCTGCTCAATCCCGCCCTGGTGCAGGCGGTCCTGGGGTGGACGGCGCAATCCGTGCGCGTGGTGGACCTTTTTGCCGGAGCGGGGAACTTCGCCCTGCCCCTGGCCGCCTGCGGCCATGAGGTGCTTGCCGTGGAGTCTTCGGGTCCTGGGGTTGAAGCCGGTAGGCGCAATGCCCGGCGTTTGGGCTTGGAGGCCCGGGTGCGCTGGCTCGAAGCAGACCTGCACCGCGGCCTTCCTGCAGCGCTCACGCGCTTTGCCCCCGAGGCCGTGGTGGTGGACCCGCCGCGCATCGGGGCCAAGGGGCTGGCCGTGGCGCTTGGGCGCATGCCGAGCGTGCGGCAGGTGGTGTGGATTTCGTGCGATGTGGTCAACTCGCTGCGCGATATGCAGCCGCTTTTGGCAAACGGCTTTGCGCTCGGCGAAGTCATTCTTTTGGATATGTTTCCCGGCACCTGGCACATGGAAGTGGCCATGGTGTGCTGGCGATGATGACCGGATTGGGGATGCAACGATGATCGAAGAACAGATGACCCGGCCCTGGCTTGCCCATTACGACCCGCAAGTCCCTCCACGATTGCGCTACGAAAATCTTCCCCTGTATGCATTTTTGGAGCGCACCGCCGAGCGCTTTCCCCGTCGCACTGCGGTGCGCTTCCACAATTGGTCCGCCACCTATAGTCGTTTCAAGATCTTGGTGGACTACGCGGCTGTCCATCTCAAGGCTTCGGGCGTGCGGCCAAAGGATCGGGTGGCCATCATGCTCCCCAATTCGCCCCAATGCCTCATCTCGTACTGGGCATGCCTGAAGCTTGGCGCAGTGGTGGTCATGACCAATCCGCTCTATATGGAAAAAGAGCTCGTACACCACTTTACCGATTCCGGTGCCAGTACGCTGATTACTATGGACTTGCTGTGGAAACGCATTGCGCCGCTGCGTCCCCGCTTGCCCCTTTCCCGTATCTTCGTGACCTCCATGGCCGATTGCTTGGGGTTTCCGCTCAACTTCCTCTACCGCTTCAAGACCCGGCGCGAGCATGGGCTGCCTGCCATCCCCTATGATGGCCACAGTGTGTTTCCGTGGAAGACACTGCTTGCCCGCACCACTCCGGAGCCCGCACATCCGATAAATCCACACAAGGACTTGGCAGTGCTGCAGTACACCGGAGGGACTACGGGGCTTCCCAAGGGTGCCATGCTCTCGCACGCCAATGTGAGCGCCAATGCCCAGCAATGCCGGGCTATTTTGCATTCCATCCGCGATGACGGCGAAGTGGTGCTCGGGGTGTTGCCGTTTTTTCATATCTATGGGCTCACGGTATGCGTGAATTTTGCGACCCTTATCGGTGCCACCGTGCTGCCGCTCCCCAAATTCGATCCCCGGGAGACGCTCAAAACCATCCACAAATACAAGCCCACCATCTTCCCCTGCGCGCCGTCGATCTTTATTGCCCTGCTGCAGCAAAAGAAACTCGAACACTACGACCTCTCGTCCATCCGCTATTGCATTTCCGGATCTGCGCCCATGCCCACCGCAGTGATGGAGCGCTTTCGGAGCCTTACCGGGGCGCACATCGTGGAGGGCTACGGCTTGACGGAAGCCTCGCCGGTGACCCACCTCAATCCCTTAGAAGGGGTGCGGAAGCCCGGAAGCATCGGCCTGCCGTTTCCCGACACGGACGCCGCCATCGTGGACATGGAGGTGGGGACCATCCCCGTGCCGCCGGGCAAGGTCGGCGAACTGGTCATTCGCGGGCCGCAGGTCATGCAAGGCTATTGGAAGCGCCCTGACGAGACGGCCAGCGTGCTGCGCAACGGTTGGCTCTACACCGGGGATATCGCCACCATGGATGAAGAAGGCTATTTCTTTATCGTGGATCGCAAGAAGGATCTCATCATCAGCGGCGGCTACAACGTCTATCCGCGGGAGATCGATGAAGTCCTGCACGACCACCCTGCAGTGAAAGAAGCAGTGACCGTTGGCGTACAGCATGCCACCCGGGGCGAGATCATCAAGGCCTACATCGTCCTCAAAGAAGGTTATAGCGCGACGAAAACGGACATCATTGCCTTTTGCCGGGAAAAGCTCGCCAACTACAAGGTCCCCAAGCAGGTGGAGTTCCGCGATGAGCTCCCCAAGACCTTGGTGGGCAAGGTCCTGCGCCGTGCCATCCGTGAGGAAGAGGAGCGCAAGGGCCCGGATACGTCGGAACTCGTGGAATAGGAGGGGGCCATGACCTGCGCCCAAGGTGGGAGACAATGTATTTTGCTCGTGGAGGACGACAAAGTCACCCGAGAAGCCATCCGCTCCATCCTGCAGGATGCGTATGTCTTCGTGGAGGCATCCACGGCCGAGGAAGCACTGCGTCTGTTGCGCCAAGGGGTGCAACCGGACCTGGTCTTGTTGGATGTGCGCCTGCCGGACATGGACGGCTATAGCATGTTCGAGCGGCTGCGCAACGAAGGTTTCGTCCGGGATATGCTGGTGATCTTCCTCACCGGGCAATGGGGGGAGGCGGACGAGGCGAGGGGCCTGGGTCTGGGGGCGGTGGATTATATCCGCAAACCGGTGAGCGCGCCGGTCTTGCGCGCCCGCATCCACAATCATCTTCAGCTCAAGCGCCATCGGGACATGCTGCTCGACCTGTCGCACTTGGATGGACTCACCAATATCCCCAACCGTCGGCGTCTGGATGAAGTCTTCGCCCGGCAATGGGCCTTGGCGGGACGCAAGAACACCCCCATGGCCTTGCTCTTTGTGGATATCGACCACTTCAAGGCATACAACGACACCTATGGGCACTTGGCGGGGGATGACTGCTTGCAGCAAGTGGCCCGGGTGCTCTTTGGGTCGGTGAAACGGCCGTGTGATTTGGTGGCCCGTTTCGGCGGCGAGGAGTTCGTGGCGCTCTTGCCGGAAACGGATCTTGCCGGGGCCTGGAATGTGGCCGAGCGCATGCGGCGCGCGGTGGAGGCGCTTGGGATCCCCCATGCCTCTTCTCCCGTGGCCCCGCAGGTGACGGTGTCGGTGGGGGGATGCGTGTGTCAGGAATGCGGACGCTTCTTGGCGGAGGCCATGCTCGCCTGCGCGGACCAAGCCCTGTACGCCGCCAAGAGCGCCGGTCGCAATCGCATATCGATGCATCGGCTTGCCGCCGCTGCGGACGGCAGCCTCCAGTGCCAGCCTGTAGAACCAGTGCCCGGCCCCTCGAAGGAGCCGGGCAAGGACTGACGGATACGAAGACTTGCCGGCCACGCTGGAGCCGGCGGGCCTTGGGGATGACTAGCCGAGAATGGCCTTGAGGTCTTCGTCCGGCGTGGTGATGGGTTTGATGTCGAAGGTCTTGACCAGCGTATCCAGCACCGCTGGCGAGACGAAGGCCGGCAGGCTCGGTCCCAAGCGGATGCCCTTGATGCCGAGGGAGAGCAGCGTGAGCAGGATGGCCACGGCCTTCTGCTCGTACCACGAGAGCACCAGGGACAACGGCAGGTCGTTCACACCGCAGCCAAAGGCGTTGGCCAGGGCCACGGCGATCTGGATGGCGGAGTAGGCGTCGTTGCACTGGCCCACGTCCAAAAGCCGCGGGATGCCGCCGATATCTCCCAAGTTCTTGTCGAAGAAGCGGAACTTGCCGCAGGCCAGGGTGAGCACCACGCAGTCCTGGGGCACCTTTTCCACGAATTCCGTGTAGTAGTTGCGGCCGGGCTTGGCGCCGTCACAGCCGGCCACCAGGAAGAAGTGGCGGATGGCTCCCTGCTTGACGCCGTCGATGACCTTGTCCGCCACCGAGAGCACGGCGTTGCGGGCAAATCCCACCATGACCGAGCCCTTGTCTTCGTCCGCGGCAAAGCCGGGGAGCTCCAGGGCCTTTTGGATGACCGGGGTGAAGTCCTTGGTGCCGTCGGGCCGGGCGTCGATGTGCGCCACCCCGGGCCAGCCCACCAGCCCGGTGGTGAAGATGTTCGCCTGGTAGTTCGGGGCGGGCTTTTGGATGCAGTTGGTGGTCATGAGGATGGCGCCGGGGAAGGCGGCGAACTCCTTCTGCTGGTTCTGCCAGGCCGTGCCGTAGTGGCCGTAGAAGTGGGGATGCTTCTTGAGCTCGGGGTAGCCGTGGCAGGGGAGCATCTCGCCATGGGTGTAGACGAAGATACCCTTGCCGGCAGTCTGCTCCAGCAGCATGGCAAGGTCGCGCAGGTCGTGGCCGGAGACTAGGATGGCCTTGCCCGCCTTGTGGCCCAAAGGCACGGACGTGGGGACCGGGTGTCCGTAGGTGCCGGTGTTGGCGGCGTCCAAGAGCTCCATGGTGCGCAGGTTCACCTGGCCGCATTCCATGCAGAGGTTCACCAACTCCTCCAGGCCGAGATTTTTGCCCAGGGCCAGGAGTCCTTTTTCCAGGAAGGCGTACACGACATCGTCCTGCTGGCCGAGGAGGGCGGCGTGATCCGCGTAGGCGGCGACGCCTTTCATGCCGTAGAGCAGGGTCTGCTTGAGGGAGCGCAGATCCGGGTGGCTGTCGAAGGTGTCGATGCCGTGGGCTTCGCCTTGGGCGACGAGGCCGGCGGTGTCCGGGGCCGGGGTGAAGGTCCCTGCCGGAGTCGAAAGGGTCGCTTGGGCCGCGCCGGCCAGAGTGTCCCGCCGGCGTACGATTTCCTGAATGAGGGCCGGGAAACGGTCGGGGTCGAAGTCCACGTTGGTGAGGGTGGAGAATAGGGCTTGGCTGAGAAAGTGGCCTGTGTCGCCAAGGTCGACCCCTGCGGTCCGGGCAGCCTGGGCGGCTTCGGCCAGCCCCTGGCAGGCAAAGACCGTAAGATCTTGCAATGCCGCCACGTTCGCTTCTTTCCCACACACGCCGATCTTGGTGCAGCCGGTGCCTTTGGCGGTCTGCTCGCATTGATTACAGAACATGAGTCCTCCTTGGGTTGAGGTGATTGTGTTACGCTGTGGCCCCCTTTTGAGAGATGGGGCTGTTTTGGGCCTTGATCTAAATCAAAAACAATTTTTTTCTAGGACAATCTTGGACTGGCCTTTGGAAGGCCGCGTTTTTTCGTCTTCAATGGACATGCCCCAAGTCTTCGTGGGGTGTCATGTGCATTATCCGCTTCATTGTCTAGTAGCCGTCGCGCTCCGTTGACCTTGGCCGAGGGGGGCGCTAGGGGCCTTGGCCTTGGAGGACGCATCATGGAACTTCTTTGGGCGGCGCTTCTGGGGTTCGTGGAAGGAATCACGGAGTTTCTCCCCGTGTCTTCCACCGGGCATCTCATCGTGGTGGGGCATCTGCTCGGCTTTACCGGGCCCAAGGCCGAGACCTTCGAGGTCGCCATCCAGCTGGGGGCCATCGCTGC